>NZ_CAXTEM010000005.1:0-113554 GCF_964243315.1 uncultured Sphingomonas sp.
AACAGCGTGAACCGCCGCCGCCCGACGAGGCAGCAGGCCATGTTGTTCGACATGTCGTAATGTGTCGCGGCGGTGGTGCGGTTGCCGATCCAGATGCTGACCAGCGGCGGATTCTCCGCCAACTGCGGATCCCCGAACGCCAGCGCCGCCTGCGCACGGAGGCCAGGCAGATACTGGTCGATGTCGGTCGAGCCGATATAGATGGTGGGCGCACCGGGATCGTCGAGGCTGGCGAGCAAACGGTCGAGATAGGTCGACAGCGCGCCGCTCTCGCGGGTGAAGTTTAGTGCGGTGAGGTCGTCGGAATAGCCGAAGCGGCCGCCGATCGCGGGATCGCCGATATAGGCGGTGACCGGCCGGCCGCCGTCGAACTTCTTGAGCCAGGCGATCGCCGGACCGGACCCTTCCACGCCTGCTTCGACGAGGGGCAGGTGGCGGGCCAGTCCACGCAGGATGACGGGGCGACCTTCGGCGATCAGGTCGGCAACGGGCAGGGTAGCGGCGTCCGCCCCCTCGATCACATGTGTGCGGCGGGCGATGGCCGGCAGCGTGGTCACCCGGCCGCACCCAGCAGCGCCTGCTTGCGCGCGATGAGTTGCTGGATGTTGCCGAGCGACGCCGTCGCCAAGGTCGCAAGGCGCAGCAGGCCGGCGCGGTGGAGCCGCTCCAGCGGCTCGCCGGTAAGCGCGGCGTGACGTTCGACGTCGATCACGAGCACGTCGGGCAGGGTGTAGCGGCGTTCCTCGCTGACATCGACGGTCAGCGTCACGGCGGTGAGCAGGCCGGCGTCGTCGAGTGCCGCATAGGCCGCCGGGGCAGCGTCCATCTCCTGGTAGAGCAGTCGCAGGACGCCCGACACATGGTCGAGATATGGCGCGTTGCCGCCATGTTCGAGGAACAGCGGCAGGCCGTCCGCATCGCCGACGCGCGGATCGTCCATGTCGACATGGACCAGCGGTTCCCCTGGTTCAGCGTCGGTGGACGATCGCGCGATGCCGATCGAGAAGGGGCCGCGCCGATGGCTGGCGGGAACGTAGCGGCTCGCCCAGCGGTCGCCCGCAAGGAACAGGTTCTCGTCCCGGTCGAGCCCCAGCAGCGCATAGGCCTGGATGCCGGTGTCGCGGCGGCGGAAGATGATCGCGAACTCACGCTGGAGTTCTTCGAATTCGCTGGGGAACACCAGCGCCTGATTGGCGGCGTCACCGAATTCGGCACCGGCGCGCGGGCTCACGCGCAGTTCGGCATGGTCGACATTGTTGATCTGTACGGGGTTCATCCGCTCCGGTCCTGTTGGTCGCCAATCCTAGCAGTGCGGCGGCGGCAACAAAAGAAAAAGGCCGCCGCACAGTGCGCGGCGGCCTTGATTGTCAGGTATCGGGAGTGGGCCTGAACCCACTCCCAGACCCGATCAGAAGCGGAACCGTGCGCCGGCCCAGAAGCGAGGCTTCAGTTCCTGTGCGAACACCAGGTTGGTCTTGCCGCGTGCATACTGGCGGAAGGGCTCGCTCGTCAGATTGACCGCCTCCAGCGACAGCGCGATGTTCTCGGTCAGATCATAGCTGATGTTGGCGTCGAGCGTGCCGAACGTGTCGGTGAACAGCGGGTTACGATTACCGCCCTGGTTGGTGCCCGCGAGATACTTATCACGCCAGTTGTAGGACACCCGAACCGACAAACCGTTCTTTTCGTAGATGCCGGTCAAGTTGGCGCTGTCGCCCAACCCGGTCAACGCGAAGATGTTGACGTTGGGATCGGCATAGGGATCGACGTTCACGTCGCCATCGACCTTGGTATACGACGCCGCGAAGCCGAAACCCGTCTCGCCGAAGAAGTTCGTCCAGGCGAGTTCGAAGCCGTGGATGTTGCCTTCGCGGTTGTTGACCGGGCCGCTGATCGCAAAGTTGACCAGCGGATCGTTGGCGTCGCCGTCGATGTTAACGGCGTTTGCGAGGTTCTGATAGACGGTGTTGTTCTGGTAATTGCCCTGCGCGTCCGCGTTGGCCTGGTACGCAGCAGTTGCCGCCCCCTGGTTGCCGCCGTTCTGCACCAGCAGAGCGCTATAGGCGAACAGGTTGATGTCCGTCTGAGCGATGTTGTTGGTGCGCAGGTAGTTGAGCGCTACGCCCGACCGCGAGCCAGCCGCGCCCGAACCCGGATCACGCAGGCCAAACAAGTTGCCGTTGGTGATCTGGTTGCCGATGAAGTTGCGCACGTCCTTGTTGAAGAAGCCGATCGAGACGAAGCTCGACGGCTTGTAGTACCATTCCACCGACACGTCGAAATTGTCCGACTGCAACGGCAGCAGACCCGGATCCTGCCGGCTAGCGGGCGCCGGCGCTGCGCCGAGCGCGGTGGGCCGGTTAGGTGCGTTAGCCGTGACGGAGGCGAACAGGTTGCCATAGTCCGCGCGGGCCAGCGTACGGCTGAACGAGGTACGGGCCACGACGTCGTCCACAACCTCAATGTTGAAGTCGAGCGAGGGCAGGAGGTTGTCGTACTTGGCCTTGACCTGCACCGCGGCACCCGGCGGTCCGCCAATGACGTTGAAGTCGTTATCCGACTGCCATTGCAGCGAGGCCGGGATCGACTGGAGACTGATCGAGTTGACGCGCGTCTGCTCGTAGCGGACACCGATCAGCGCGTTGGCGCGCCGACCGGCGAGCTCGCCGCCCCAGGCAAGCTGCCCGTACACGGCCCACGTCTTCTCGCCCACCGTGTCGTCGCTGGAGCCCTGCAGAACCGCCGGCCGTGCCGGCCGTGCCGCCACGCCCGGCGAGGCGGGTACGGCCGATGCATAGTAAGGCTCGAACACGTTCAGCAGGTCGACCGCGTCCGCCCGGAAGGCGACCAGCGACGAACCAGTCGAGTTGGGGTTGTACTTGTCGAACTTGCAGGTCAGGCAATAGGTGCTGACGAGGTCGCCGGCGAGTTGCTGGAAGACGCCGGTGTTATCCGTAATGCCCCAGTCACCAAGGGTCTGCTGCGTGTTGGACGACGCCGAGCGGGTCTTCGCGTCGATATAGTTGCCGCCGAACTTGAAGCTGCTGTCCTGGCCTAGGTCCCAGCCGAGCTCGGCACCATATTGGTTGATGCGCGCCTCCTGCTGCGAGTTGATCCGGCGCGCAACCTGCGAGCCGAGATCACCCGCGTCGAGCAGGCCGTTGTTGTTGCCGCCACGACCACCGTTAGTCGCGTTGTTGTCGTTGATCGTCTCCGACTGCTGGGGGAAGCCGTTGGAATAATCGACGCGATGCGTCGCGCGCACCGGGGCGCCGATGGAGATGGTCGTCGCCGACGAGCCATTCGCGTTGTCGGGATCCGTGGTCGACTTGGAGTGGTTCGCGTCGAGCCGCAGCGACAGGGTGTCGGTGAAGTTCCATTTGGCGTTGCCGCCGACCGAGTAGAGCTCCGTCTTCGTGGCGAAGCGCTGCTGCTCGTATCCCTTGTCGGCCTGGATCGCCTCGGCAAGGACGACCGCCGTCTGCATCCGGTCGTTGTCGTCGAAGGCGACCTCGGTGAACGGACGCTGGAACCAGTTGGTCTGCTCTGAGCGCTCGTCGCTGAGCTTGTTGCGGGCGTACAGGCCGTCGACCGTCAGCTCCAGCCGCTCGGTCGGCTTGAACTGCAGCACGGCCTGCCCGTTCAAACGCTCGCGGCGGTTTTCGGAGAACTGATACCGGCTGTCGTTCGGGATCTGGACATAGGCGGTCGTGGGACGATTGGTGATCGTCGTGGTCGGACGGATGTACGCACCCGCGGTGTTAAGGAAATCGGCCAGCGGCACGATGTTCCAATAGTTCGGGTTCGACTGCACCGACGAAGATTCGCGCAGCTGGTAGCTGCCGAAGACGCTCACGCCGAAGGTCTCGTCGACGTTCTTCCAATTAAGCAAGCCGGAGAACTCGGGCGTGATCCGGCTCAGGTCCGCCTCGGCATCTTCCACCGAGCTGTCGTACAGCGCCTTGCCGCCGATCGAACCGGAGAAGCCGTCCTGGCGGGCGTCGAGCGGACGCCGAGTGACGACGTTGATCGCGGCGCCGATGCCGCCCGAAGGAATGTTCGCGCGGCCGGTCTTGTAGACCTCGAGCGTGGAGACGCCTTCGGATGCGAGATTCTGGAAGTCGAACGAACGACCGGTGCCGGTCGCAAACGCGTTGCCAGTGCTCAAGTCGATGCTCGTCGTCGCCAGCTGGCGTCCGTTCAGCGTCACCAAGTTGAAGCCGCCGCTGAAGCCGCGAACCGCGACCTGCGACCCTTCGCCGTTCGACCGCGTGATCGACACGCCGGTGATCCGCTGCAGCGATTCGGCGAGGTTGGTGTCGGGGAACTTGCCGATGTCTTCGGCCGAGATCGCGTCGACGACGCCGGCCGACGTGCGCTTGATGTCGATGGCGCGGTTCAGCGAGGCGCGAACGCCGGTGACCACGATGTCGTCGGTTACGTTGCCTTGGCCGTCACTCAACGTGGAGGTGGCGGGGGCCGCATCCGGTACCGTCCCTTGGCCGGTCTGCTGAGCATTGGTCGTATTGGCGCCCTGGTCGGTCGGGGCGGTGCCCGCCTGAGCGAGAGCCGGGCTCGCGGCGAAACACGCCATCATCGCGATGGTGGATGCCGATTGGACGAGCGCGCACGGAAACTTGATCATAATCCCTCCTCTACTCAACCGCCGTCTTCCGGCGGTCTTGAGTTCACACGGTCTTCGCCGCTGTGGTTGCGCTAACACGGCCGCAAACTGAGTCAACAGCAGCTTTTTTGCACAAGACGTCTGCAGCAGCAGCGGTTTTTCGTGGCTGGTATGATGCGAGTCTTATATTTTTGCGGCGGATCAGCAGGTTAAAACCAACCATTTGCTCGGCACGACGCTGACATCGGGCGGGCGGGGCCGAGCACCAAGCAAGATTGTTTCCTCAGTGTGGCAAATTCGGCACGTTAGCGAACGATATTGGCCATCAGCACAGGTGAGGCCTGGGGGGGCGGTGGCCCTGACAGCATCGGGCTTGATGCGGTGCCGCAGCGCTGGCGCTGCTGATGGCGCTTGTCGATGGCATACGGGCTTGGCAAGTTGGGACAGCAAACAGGAGAGTAAGGCCATGTCGAACCGGACATTCCTGCTGACCGCAATGACGCTGTCGGCACCAAGGACGACACGCATCGGGCGACTGAAGTGAGCAGCGGGATGACCCGCCGAAGCTGGCTCGGCGGAACAGCGGCAAGCGCCGGGCTTTTTGCGTTGCCGGGAGGTGCTGCGGCTAGGCGGCTCGCGCCCAGCGACCGGGTCAACGTCGCGGTGATCGGCGCCGGGGGCATGGGCGCGCAGAACATGGCCAAGCTCACCGGCCAGAACATCGTTGCGATGGCCGATGTCGACCTTGCCCATGTCGCCAAGTCCTTCGTCGACGACAAGGGTGCGAGCCGGGCGGATCGCGTCGAGCTGAAGGCGGCTTATGATCGAGCCGCAAAGTATGTCGATTATCGACGCATGTTCGACGCGCGCAAGGACATCGACGCGGTCGTGATCGCGACCCCCGATCATCATCACGCCATCGCTGCCAAGACCGCGATGGAGCGCGGCATCCATGTCTATGTGCAGAAGCCGCTGACCTACACGGTACGCGAGGGCCGGGTGCTGCTCGATCTGGCACGCCGCAATCCGAAATTGGTCACCCAGATGGGGAACCAAGGCCATTCGGGCGACGATGGCCGGCGCGCGGTCGAGTTGATCCGCGGCGGCGTGATCGGAAAGGTGCGCGAGGTGCATGTCTGGACCAATCGCCCGCTCTGGCCGCAGGGGGAGGCGCGCCCGACGCCCGTGACAAAGCCTGCGACGCTCGACTGGGATCTATGGCTCGGGCCGGCGCCGGTGGAGTGGGGCTACAATCCCGATTACGCGCATTTCAATTGGCGCGGCTGGGTGCCGTTCGGTGTCGGCTCGCTGGGCGATATGGGCGCGCATCTGATCGACTTTCCGATCTGGGCGTTGCAGCCCGGCCTGCCGACCCGGATCGAAACGCGCCACAGCCGCTGGGGCGGCGATGCCGACATCTGGGACGGTAAGCCGCCGGCCGATCTGGGCAGCTATCCGCTCGCCAACATCACCACCTATCGGTTCGGCAATGCGCCGGGCGGTCCGCTGACCCTCACATGGTATGACGGCGGGCTGATGCCGCCGACGCCTGCGGCGATGCCTGCCAGTGCGCGCATGAACCCAGACGGCGGCGTGCTCTACGTCGGCGACCGTGGGTTGATGATGCACGACACCTATGGCGAGAAGCCGGTGCTGATCGGTGAGGGCGCAGACGCGCGTGCCGCGGCGGTCCCCGTATCGCTCCCGCGCATCCAGGGCGGTCGAGAGGCGCACGAGATGAACTGGATCCGCGCGATCCGCGGCGAGGAGGCGATCTCCTCGCCCTTTTCGGTCGCCGTGCCGCTGAACGAGACGATGATCCTGGGTATGGTGGCGCTAAGGGCAGACCAGCCGATCGAATATGACGGCGAGGCGGGGCGGGTCACCAACGTGCCCGATGCCAACCGCTTTCTCGATCGCGAATATCGTGCAGGATGGACCTTGTGAGCACCGCAGCAATCTTCTTCGCCGTCGCGCTCGCACAGACGGCTCCTGCTGCTAGGCCTGAGGAAACCGAGGTCTGGAGCCCCGAGCCGAAGATCGTCACGCCCGCGCCGGCAGCGGCGCTCCCGGTGACTGCGCCTTCCGATGCGGTTGTGCTGTTCGACGGACGCGATCTCGATGAGTGGGTTTCGTCCAAGGACAAGTCGCCCGCGCGCTGGACGATGGCGGACGGAGCCCTGACCGTGCGCAAAGGGACGGGCAACATCGAGACCAGGCGTCGGTTCCGCAACTACCAGCTTCATCTCGAATGGCGCATTCCACGCGACATCACCGGGACGGGGCAGGCGCGCGGCAATAGCGGGTTGTTCCTCGCCTCCACCGGCGAGGGAGATGCGGGGTACGAACTCCAGATCCTGGATAGCTATGGCAGCAAGACCTACGTCAACGGTCAGGCGGGGAGCATCTACAAGCAGCAGGCGCCGCTGGTGAACGCGGCCCGGAAGCCGGGCGACTGGCAGACCTACGACGTCGTCTGGACCGCGCCCATTTTTTCATCTGACGGCAAGTTGAAGGTCCCTGCCTATCTGACGGTGTTCTGGAATGGCGTGCTCGTTCAAGACCATGTCGCGCTCAAAGGGGAGACCACGTACATCGGACCGCCGCGCTACACCGCGCATGGTGCGACGTCGATCAAGTTGCAGGACCACGGTGATCCCAGCGCGCCGATCAGCTTTCGCTCGATCTGGGTGCGTGAGATGCCCTGAGCTGCGGTCGTCCGCAACTACTCTGCCAAGCCAGGGTGTTGGAGGCTGGTCCCGGAGAACGCATCTAGATGCCGGATGAGCGACTATTGCTTATCGACCACCGAGGCATTTTGCCCCGATCGCTGCACTTGAAGCATTCGGTCCCAGACCTTCCAGTCTATGGAACGGCCAGGGTAAGCGACCTTGGCGAAGGGCCAAGCCTTCTTCATCCAACTGCCGACCCACTTGTAGAGTTCGGCGTCGAAGCCCGCGTCGTGTTCGGCCTTGGTGACCCACATCCGGACGACGGCATCGTAGCCCGGGACGGGGCTCGGTGAAACGTAGACCGACCCACGCTCGCGACGGCCATCCGGCGTGAGCACGGCGTAGGCGAAGGACTTGCGGGCGCTGAACCTTGCTTGTTCGGTCTCCATGTCCTTCATGGCATCGGCGTGGGTGATGCCTCCGTGCGGCCAATCCGCGCTGCGCGAGAAGGTCTTCTGCAAATGCTTGATCGACGACATGTAGGCGGCGAAATCGACGTCGACGAGGTCGGGGCCTAAGGGCAGGATCTTGAAACCCGCTGCTTCGACGCTCGTCGGCACGTCGAAGTCCGCTGGAACGAACGTTGGCTTCGTGCTCGGCGCGGCAAGCGATGCCGACCCAGCTACCACCGCGTCACTTGTTGCTGTGGGCGAAGCGGCAAATGCTTCGCTGTGAGTGCACGCCAGCATCGCGAGCGTTAGTACTGCGCGTGTAATCTGCGACCTTCTCATGTCCGCTCCTCCGATGCTCAAGGCACTCCACCATGGACGGCGTGATGACACGAACGGGCATGCGTCAATTGGCAATATGGCCACCAGAAGGGCGCCCTCCACTCAGGCGCCGACCGCATTACCGCCGCTTGCGCCGCAGAAGCTCGGGCGTGTCGGAGGGCAGGAGGGCAGGCGGGCCGGCGAGCAGCCCATCCCAGACGCTTGACGGCAACATTCGCGTGATCGATCGGGCCGTGACAAGCATGTCCACGAACAAGGAATACCTGAGCAACCGGCCAAGTTGGCTGGGTGGACGGCCTGAATACCGCGCTTCGACGGCGAGGAGCCGCTACTGCTCGCTCACGGGTCGCGGCGCGTGTCGATCAGGCTTAGTTGCGTCAGCAGCAACGGGATATCCGCGGTGACGAAGGTGTCGGTCGGCACCGACCAAGACGATCGAAGCGCTCCACTGATGACGCTGAGGCCGTCCGAAACCCGGCCGGCGCCACGCTCGGTTAGCCCGAAGTCGCTGTGCGCTAGCTGCACGTCGTAAGGCGACATCTCGCGTCTCTTAGGGCCTACTGTATATTACCCGATGAGCCCGACGCGTTGCCATTCGCTTGCGGCATGGCCTGGGTGTCGACCGCATTCGATTGGCCGGCGACCTGCTCGTTGTCGCCGCGGAATGCATAGTTAGCTTGCGCATCGTTGAGGACGACGTCGCCGGTGTTGGTCGTGACGATATCGCCGGCACCGCCGCGTTCGCCCTGGCCGCAGCCGCCGATCGCGGCCAAGAGGGGCAGAGCCGCCAGCATCGATAGATTTCGCATCTCTCTCTTCCTTGTTCTGTATATCGCGTTCAGTCGAGCAGCAGCGGATCGCGGATCTTCCCGCCCGCCGCCATCAATACCCGGCCGTGCAGATCCGCCAGGCGCAGATGCGCGCGGGCAACCCTGACGTTCTGGGATCTCAGGCCCGCATCCCGCTCCTGCCGCATGCGGGTCGAATGATAATCGAGATCGTTCGTGGTCACCGTCTTCATCCTCCGGATCAAGGCTGTGGCGACCATTCGACGCTGCTACATTCACCTGGAGCAAAACGAGCCGGCAATCTTGTTGATCTGGAGAAGGTTCGGCGCCGTTGTAGCGGCTGGTCGATAAGCTTCGAGCCTGCAGGTGCCAATTCTCTCCCGATCAACTGGTCAACGTCATGCGAGCTACTTCGGTGTTCATCGAGCTGTCGCTGTAGAAGATGTAGTCCGAACCGTTTTGCGTGACGGTGGCGGTGGGGTCTATGGTGAAGGTGTCGGCGGCGTCCATCCGCAGCGTCAGGTGCGATGCGTTGCCTGCTCCGGCGATCGACTGGAGGAAACCGGCGTCGATCGAGAGGTTCGCATCGACGCCGCTTGCGGTGAAATCGAGGTTCTCGCTGTTGGTCAGCACCGACGACAACATCGCGCTCGTGATCGAGCCGCTGCCCGCCGCTATCTGGATGCTGTCATTACCGGCGCCACCGTCGACGGAGATGCCAGTGGTCATGCCGAGCACGAACGCGTCATCGTAACCGCTGCCGATCACGTGTTCGATCCCGGCAAGCGTGTCCCCCGATGCATCGCCCGCGGATCCGCTGCCGGTCGCGCCAGACAGATCGAGCGAGATCGGGAAGGGGGCGCTGGCATAGCTCGCGGTATCGTAGCCGCTGCCGCCGACCAGCATGTCCGCGCCGGCACCGCCGACGAGCAGGTCGTTGCCGGCGCCGCCGTCAAGCCGGTTGGCGCCGGCGTCGCCGATCAGGCTGTCGGCCAGGTCGCTGCCCTGCAGGTTTTCGATGCTGGTATAGCCGTCACCCGCTGCTTCGCCGGTGTTGCTGCCACTCGCGGCGAGGCTGGCGTAGACGCCGTTCGTCGCATGCGCATAGCTGGCGGTGTCGATGCCCGCGCCGCCGTCGAGCGTATCGGCACCAATGCCGCCTTCGAGGAGGTCGTTGCCGGCATCGCCGTTGAGGCGGTTCGCGCCGCCGTCGCCGACGAGCGTGTCGGCAAAGGCGGAGCCGGACAGATGCTCGATTCCCGACAGCGTGTCGCCGGCCGCGTCGCCGCCAGTGTTCGCGCTGCCGTCGAGATGGACCGCGACGCCTGCAGTCGAGCCAGCGTAGCTTGCGGTGTCCTGGCCCGAGCCGCCGATCAGCGCATCCGCGCCGCCCGCGCCGGTAAGCAGGTCGTCGCCTGCGCCGCCGTCGAGCGCGTTGGCGGTGCCGTCGCCGGCCAGGGTGTCGGCAAATGCCGAGCCGATCAGCCGCTCGATGTTCGCCAGCGCGTCGCCCTGGGCGTCGCCGCCGATGTTGCTGCTGCTGCCGACCGTGACGGTGACGGCCGCGCTCGACGCCGCGTAGCTCGCGGTGTCGATGCCGCTGCCGCCGTCGATCGTGTCGGCACCCGCGCCGCCCTCGATGCTGTCGTTGCCCGCGCCGGCGGTGATCGCGTTGGCGCCGCCGTCGCCGTACAGCGTGTCGGCCTGTGCGGAGCCGATCAGGTTCTCGATCTGGGTGAGGGTATCACCCTGCGCATCGCCGCCGCTGCCGGTCGTGCCGTCGAGGCGCACGACGACGCCGGTGCCCGATGCCGCATAGTTCGCGGTGTCGGTGCCGCTGCCGCCGGCCAACGTATCGGCCCCGCCGCCGCCCACGAGCGTATCGTTGCCCCCGCCGCCGGTGATGACGTTGGCCGCGCCGTCGCCGGTGAGCACATCGTCCTGCGCCGATCCGGTCAGGTTCTCGAAGCCCACGAGCGTGTCGCCCGCGGCGTCGCCGCCGGTGCCGCTGCCGGTCGCCAGCGAAACGGTGACTGCGGCCGAGGACGCTGCATAGCTCACGGTGTCGAACCCCGCGCCGCCATCCAGGGCGTCGCTGCCCGCACCGCCCGCGACCACGTCGTTGCCGGCGCCGGCGGCGATCGCATTGGCGCCCCCGTCGCCGGTGAGCAAATCGTCGAAGTTCGAGCCGACGAGGTTCTCGACGGTCGCAAGCGAGTCGCCCTGAGCATCGCCGCCCGAATTGACGTTGCTGTTGATCGTCGCGTTCACCGCGGCCGACGACGCGGCGTAGCTTACCGTGTCGGTGCCGTTGCCGCCGTTGATCGTGTCCGCGCCGCTGCCGCCGACCAGCAGGTCGTCGCCGTCGTCGCCGTTGATCGTGTCCGCGCCCGTGCCGCCGTCGATGATATCGTTGGCCGCGCCGCCGAACAGCGTGTCGTCCGCACCCGCGCCATAGAGCGAGTCGGCATAGGCCGATCCGACCACCACTTCGAAGCCGCCGATCGTGTCGCCCGCGGCGTCGCCGCCGAAGCCGGCAGTGCCGTCGAGGCGCACCAGTACCGCGCTCGTCGATGCAGCATAGGAGAGGGTATCGTAGCCGGCGCCGCCGATCAGCACGTCGGCGCCTGCACTGCCATAGACCTGGTCGTCGCCGCCACCGCCGTCGAGCGTCTCGCTGCCCGTACCGCCGGTCAGGTTATCTGAAAAAGCGGATCCGACCACGCCCTCGACCGAGATGAAGGTGTCCCCGGTCGCGTCGGAGCCCGATACCACCAGCGCGCCGCTGGCGAGACTTGCGGTGATCCCTGCGGCGGAGGTGGCGTAGGATGCGCTGTCGATCCCCGAACCGCCGTCGAGCACGTCGCCACCCGCGCCACCGATCAGGACGTCGTCGCCCACACCGCCGCGCAGCGTCTGCGATCCGGCGGAGCCGATCAGCGTGTCGCCATAAGCGGAGCCGACCACGATCTCGATGTTGGCGAGCCTGTCGCCCGCCGCTTCGCCACCGACACCGGCGGTCACACCGTCGGTATAGACGGTGACCGCCGCGCCGGCATTCGCATAGGACGCGGTGTCGTTGCCGCTGCCGCCGTCAATCGTGTCGGCGCCCGCGCCACCACTGATCACATCGTCGCCAGCACCGCCGCCGACGATGTCGTTGCCGGCGCTGCCGTCGATGATGTCGTTGCCGGCGCCGCCGCTGATCGTCTCGTCGGCGTTGGAGCCGACGATCGTGTCGTCGTAGCCGGAGCCGGTCGCGGTTTCGATCGCGAGCAGGACGTCGCCCTCGGCGTCGCCCCCGGTCGAGGTGCGGCCGTCCAGATACAGCGTGACCGCTGCCGCGGAGGCGGAATAGTCGGTGGAGTCGATCCCCGCGCCGCCGTTCAGCGTGTCCGCGCCCGCGCCACCGATCAGCACGTCGTTGCCGGCGTTGCCGACCAGGATGTTGTCGCCCGCGTCGCCGGTCAGCGTGTCGGCACTGGCGCTGCCGGTCACATTCTCGATCGAGATCAGCGTATCGCCTGCGGCGTCGCCGCCCGAGACCGTGCCGTTGGCGAGATTGACGGTGACGCCTGCGCTCGACGCGGCATAACTCATCGTGTCGCGGCCGAGGCCGCCGTCGATCTGGTCGGCACCCGCATCGCCGCGGAACGTGTCGACGCCTTCGTTGCCGATCAGCTGGTCGTTGCCGGTGCTGCCCGAAAGCACGTCGTCATAAGCGGTGCCGATCAGGACCTCGACATTGGTCAGCCTGTCGCCCGCTGCCTCGCCGCCGATACCGGCACTGCCGTCGAGACCCATGGTGATCCCGATCGCGGTGCCGCTGCCGTAATAGGACGCGGTGTCGGTGCCCGCGCCGCCGTCGATCGTGTCCGCCCCGCCGAGGCCGCGAAACCATTCGTTCGCCGCAGTGCCGGTGACGGTGTCCGCGAAGCCGGTCAGGTAGATGTTCGTGAAGTTCTTGTAGGTGTCGCCCGCCGCGTCGCTGCCGATGCCGAGCGTCACGCCGTTGAGATTGATCGTGATGCCGACGGTGGCCGTCGACGCCGCTGGGTTGCCCGCATTGTTGCCGAAGAACAGCGTGTTGTTGCCGGTGCCGCCGTCGAGCGCATCCGCGCCTGCGCCGCCGCTGATCGCATCGTCCCCCGCGCCGCCGTTGATCGTGTCGTTGCCAGCATAGCCGATCAGCTGATCATTCCCGTTGCCGCCGTTCAGGATGTTGGCGTTGGCGTCGCCCACCAGCGTGTCGCTACCGGCCGAACCGGTGAGGTTCTCGACCGCGGTGAAGGTGTCGCCCTGCGCGTCGCCGCCGTTCCCGCTATTGGCAGTCAGGTCGACCGCAACGGAGGTGGCGCTCAGCGAATAGTCGACTGTATCGATGCCCGCGCCGCCATTGTTGACGTCGGAACCGACCCCGCCAAGCAGGATGTCGTCGCCATTGCCGCCTTGCAGCGTGTCGTTGCCGGCGCCGGCATCGATCGTGTCGACGCCGTCATTGCCCGAAATGGTGTTCTGCGCGGCGTCGCCGGTAAGGATGTCGTTTTGGGCCGATCCGGATAAGTTGGTGAAGTTCATGAAGGTGTCACCGGCCGCGTCGCCGACGCTGCCAGATCCGGCGGCAAGCGAGACGGTGACCGCGGCCGAGGCGGCGGCGTAGCTCAGCGTGTTGATGCCGAGGCCGCCGTCCATCGTGTCGGCACCCGCCCCGCCCTCGATCGTGTCGTTGCCGTCGTCGCCGTTTACGATGTCGTTGCCGGCACCGCCGTTCAGCGTGTCCGCGCCGTTGCCGCCGGAAATCGTGTTGGCATTGGCGTCGCCGGTGAGATTGTCGTTGCTGTTAGACCCGATCAGCCGTTCGATTGCGACGAGAACGTCTCCGGCGGCGTCGCCGCCGGTGTTCACGCCCGTCCCGAGGTTGACGGTGACCGCAGCGCCCGAACTCGCATAGCTCGCGGTGTCGTTGCCGGTGCCGCCGTCGAGCCGATCGGCCCCGCCGCGCCCCTGAAGCGTGTCGTCGCCTGCGCCACCGGTCAGGATGTTGATCGCGCTCGATCCGTCGATGAAGTCGTTGAAGGCCGATCCGAGCGCGTTCTCGATCGTGTTGATCGCGAAGACGTCGCCCTGCGCGTCGCCGCCGCTGTTGCTGATCCCGGTGTTGAGGTCGAGCGACACACCCGCCGCGCTGGCACTGTAGTCGACGGTGTCGATCCCTGTGCCGCCGTCGATAAGGTCCGCGCCGCCCGCGCCGACGAGAATGTCGTCGCCCGCGCCGCCATCCAGCCGGTCGTCGCCCGTGCCGGTGTTGATCGTATCGACGCCGGCGCCGCCCTGCACCCATTCCGATGCCGCCGAGCCGGTAAAGACGTCGTTGAACCCGGTGAGCGCGAAGATCTCGATCGACGCGAAAGTATCGCCCTGCGCAAGCCCGGTCGACAGGCTGGCGTTGCCGGTATTGACTGTAATCGCGGCGGTCGCGTCGCCGTAGTTCACAGTATCCTGGCCGGCGCCGCCGTCCAGCGTGTCGGCGCCGAGGCCGGGACGGAACATATCGTCGCCGGCGCCGCCCTCGATCGTGTCGGCATTGTCCGATCCGTAGATGATGTCGTTCTGCGTCGATCCGACGACGCGCTCGATCGATACGAGCACATCGCCCGCGGCATCGCCGAAGCTGCCGGTGGTGGTGCCGTCCATCCGTACCGCGATCCCGCCGGACGCCGAATAATCGGCGGTGTCGAAGCCGAGGCCGCCGTCGAGGCGGTCGGCGCCGGCGCCGCCGGCAAGCGCGTCGTCGCCGTCCGCGCCGATCAGGGTCTCGACGGCCGCGGTGCCGGCGATGGTGTCGGCGAAGGCAGAGCCGATGACCCGCTCGACGCCGGTGATCGTGTCGCCCGCGGCGTCACCGCCGGTCGAGGCGACGCCGTCCAGCCGGACGCCGACGCCTGCCTGGCTGCCGGAATAATCCACCGTGTCGGTGCCCGTGCCGCCGTCGATCGCGTCCGCCTGGCCGAAGCTGACGATCGTATCGTCGCCGCCCAGGCCCCACAGCACGGTGCTGGTGAGGGTCCCGCCACGCAGCGTGTCGCCATAGTTGATGGACCCTTCGATCCGCTCGATCCCGGTCAGTACGTCGCCTGCGGCCCAGCCGCCCGACCCCGCGCTGCCGTTGTTGCTGATCGTGACCGCAGCGTCGGAATTGCGATAGTCCGCGGTGTCGATGTCGGCGCCGCCGATCACCTGATCCGCGCCCGCGCCGCTGACGATGCGGTCGTCGCCGGCGCCGCCGTCGAGCAGGTCGGCAGCGCCGCCGCCGGTGAGCAGATCGTTGCCTGCGCCCGCATAGATAGTCGCGGCGGTGCTCCCCGCGGCGATCTCGTCGCCCTGCGCCGAACCGGTCACGACTTCGATCTCGAACAGCCGGTCGCCCGCGGCGTCGCCGCCGACGCCGAAGCTGCCGTCCATGTAGATCTTCATGCCCGCCGCGGCCGATGCAGAATAGTCGACCGAATCCACGCCGTTGCCGCCGCGATAGATGTCGGCGCCGCCGCTGGCGACGAAGCTGTCGTCGCCGGCGTTGCCGACGAATTCCTCGTCCGCCGCGCCGCCTTCGAAACGGTCCGCGAAGGCCGAGCCGATCACGCGCTCGATGCCCGACATGAGGTCGCCCTGCGCGTCGCCGCCGGAAGAGGCGAGGGCGGTCCGGACCGTCACGCCGGCCGTCGAGTCGGTATAGTCGACCGTGTCGATGCCCGATCCGCCCGCCAGCGTGTCGGCACCTGCGCCGCCGACCAGAACGTCGTCGCCGACCCCGCCGGTGAGCTGGTCGTCGCCTGCACCGCCGCGCAACGTGTCGTCGCCGTCGAAGCCGTCGAAGATGTCGGTGCCGACGCCGCCGATCATCAGATCGCCGAGGCGCGAACCCTGGAAGCGTTCTACATTGGCGAAGGTGTCGCCCTGTGCGTCGCCGCCGGTCGCGGTGCCCGCGGCGAGATCAACGACCACTGCCGCGCCCGAGTTGGAATAGCTCACGGTATCGGTGCCGGCACCGCCGTCGAGCATGTCCGCGCCCGCGTCGCCGCGCAGCACGTCGTCGCCGGCCTCGCCCAGCAGCGTGTCGACGCCGCTGCCGCCCGACAGGACGTCGTCGCCCGCGCCGCCGTGCAACGTCTCGTCCCCGAAGCTGCCGGTGATGACGTCTGCGAAGGCCGAGCCGAACACGGTTTCGAACCCGGTCAGGCGATCGCCCGCGGCGATGTCGCCGCTGCTTGCGGAACCGTCGAGGTTCACGGTGATGCTTGCGGTCGCGGCGGTATAATCGACGGTGTCGCTGCCGCCGCCGCCGATCAGCGTGTCGGCGCCCTGGCTGCCGATCAGCAGGTCGTCGCCCGCGCCGCCGTCGAGCGTCTCGGCCGCCAAACCGCCCGCGAGCGTGTCGGCATGATCGGACCCGAGCAGCCGTTCGATCGAGGTGAAGCTGTCGCCCGCGGCATCGCCGCCGGTGCCGGTGCCCGTGGCGAGGCTCGCGATTACGCTGGCGCCTGCACGCGCGTAGCTGGCGGTGTCGGTGCCGGTGCCGCCGTCGATCGCGTCCGCGCCGGCGGCGCCTTCGAGAATGTCGTCGCCGCTTCCGCCGGTGAGGATCTCGTCCCCGGTGGAGCCGACGATCGTATCGGCGAAGGCCGATCCGGTCACGCGCTCGATCCCGGTGAGCACGTCGCCCGCGGCGCTGCCGCCGGTGCCCTGGTCGATGCCGTTAGTGTAGACCGTGACCCCGGTGGTGGAGGCCGAATAGTCCGCGGTGTCGCTGCCGGTGCCGCCGTCGAGCGTATCGCCGCCGAGGCCGCCGACCAGGATGTCGTCGCCCGCGCCGCCGACCAGCACATCGGCGATGTTCGAGCCGGTCAACCGGTCCGCGAAGGCCGAGCCGACCACGCGCTCGATGCCCGACAGGCTGTCGCCGGTGGCGTCGCCCGCGCTGCCGCTCGCGGCGCCGAGGTCGACCGTCACCGCGCTCGCGCTGCCGGCATAATCCGCCGTGTCGACGCCATCGCCGCCGGTGAGTATGTCCGCGCCGGCACCGCCGATGAGGACGTCGTCACCCGCGTCGCCGATCAATGTATCGTTGCCGCCGGTGCCGCCAAGGCGATCGGCGAAGGCCGATCCGCGCAGGATCTCTACCCCGGTCAGCACATCGCCGGTCGCGTCGCCGCCGCTACCGATCGTGCCGTCGAGCGAGACGGTCACGCCGGTGTTCGAGGCGGAGAACTCCGCGGTGTCGATCCCGGCGCCGCCGTTGATCGCATCGGCACCGGCACCGCCTGCGATCACGTCGTTGCCAGCACCGCCGAGCAGCATGTCGTCGCCGGCGAGGCCGTCGATCCGATCGTCGCCCGCGGCGCCTTCGATACGGTCGGTGCCGGCGCTACCCGCCAGCGTGTCGGCAAAGCCCGATCCGACCACGCGTTCGATCGAGACGAGGACGTCGCCGAGTGCCTCGCCGCCCGAACTCGCGACGCCGTCCATCCGTACCGCGACGCCCACGACGGCTGCCGAATAGTCGGCGCTGTCCTGACCGGCGCCGCCGTCGAGCACGTCCTGGCCGAGCCCGCCGGTCAGCACGTCATCGCCACCGCCGCCCGACAGCGCATCGTTGCCGTCGCCGCCCGACAGCATGTCGTTGCCGAGCAGGCCGAGCACGGTGTCTGCGCCCGTGGTGCCGGTCACCACATCGTCGAAATCGGTCGCGAGGACGCGCTCGATCCCGGTCAGCGTGTCGCCCTGCGCGTCGCCACCGGTGGAGACCGCGCCGTTCATCGACACGCTGATCGCGGTGGTGCCCGCCGAGTAATCGAGCGTGTCGACGCCGAGCCCGCCGATAAGCGTGTCGCTTCCCGCGCTGCCGTAGATCACGTCGTCGGCCGCACCGGCATCGACGCGGTCGGCGCCCGCCGATCCGTAGAAGATGTCCGCCTGGCTCGATCCGATCACCTGTTCGATCGACGCGAGCACGTCGCCCTCAGCGTCGCCGCCGCTCGACGCGATGCCGTCCAGCCGGATCGTCACGCCCGCGAGCGAGGTCGCGTAGGAGGCGGTGTCGTAGCCCGCGCCGCCATCTACCGCATCCGCGCCCGCGCCGCCGACGATCGTATCGTCCCCGGCCTCGCCCTGGAGCAGGTCGTTGCCGCCATTGCCCTGAACTACGTCGTCGCCCGCGCCGCCGAGCAGCGTTTCGCTACCGTTGCCGCCGTTGAGGCGATCGTCATAGGCCGAGCCGACGATACGCTCGATCGAGACGAGCACGTCGCCCGCGGCGTCGCCGCGGCTGCCGCTGGTGCCGTCGGCGTAGACGGTGACGCCGATCGCCGCCGCCGAGTAATCCGCGGTGTCTAGCCCGGTCCCGCCGTCGATCGCATCCGCGCCACCGCCGCCGACGATGACGTCGTCGCCCGCGCCGCCCTGCAGCGCGTCGTTGCCGCTGTTGCCTGCGATGATGTCGTTGCCGCTGCCGCCGACGATCGTGTCGTCCGCCACCGAGCCGCCGAGCATGTCGTCGAAGTCGGATCCGATCAGCCGCTCGATCGTCACGAGCACGTCGCCGGTCGCTTCGCCCGCCGTGCCGACGCTGCCGTCGAGCGCCACCGTGACGCCAGCTGCAGCCGCCGAATAGTCGGCGGAATCCTGGCCCGCGCCGCCGTACAATCTGTCCGCGCCGAGCCCGCCGATCAGGACGTCCGCGCCGCCATTCCCAAACAGCTCCTCGTCGCCTGACCCGCCGGTGATCACGTCGGCCTGCGCCGATCCGAGCACGCGTTCGATCCCGGAGAGCAAATCGCCATCCGCATCGCCACCCGATGAGGCGAGGCCGTTCAGCGCGACCGACACACCGCCGACCGAGGCGGTGTAATCCGCGGTATCGATGCCGGTGCCGCCGTCGAGGATATCGGCACCCGAGCCGCCCGCGATCACGTCGTCACCCGCACCGCCATCGATGTGGTCCATGCCGCCGCCACCGGTAAGCACGTCGTTGCCGTCGCCGCCGAGCAGGTGATCGTCGCCCGCCGCGCCAGTCAGCGTATCGGCATAGGCCGAGCCGACCAGCCGCTCGATCCCGCTCAGCATGTCGCCCGCCGCGTCGCCGCCGCTGCCGACGGTGCCGCCGAGGCCGATCGTCACGCCCGCACCAGATGCCGCGTAATCCACCGAGTCGAGCCCGCTGCCGCCGATCAGCCGGTCAGCGCCGGCCGATCCCGTGAGCACGTCGTCACCCGCGCCGCCGTCGAGCGTCTCGGCACCGGTGCCGCCGCGTAGCGTGTCGTCATAGTCGGTGCCGATCAGGCGCTCGACCGCGACGATCGTGTCGCCATCGGCATCGCCGCCGGTCTGCATGCCGCCGTCGAGGCCGGCGTTCACCGCGGTCGCCGACCCGGCATAGGTTACGGTATCGGCGCCGCTGCCGCCGTCGAGCAGGTCGGCGCCCTGGCCGCCCTTCAACAGGTCGTCGCCTGCACCGCCGAGCAGCGTATCCGCGCCGGCATCGCCCGTGATCGTGTCGTTGCCCGCGCCGCCTTCGAGCGTGTCCGCGTCCGATCCGCCGTTCAGCGTATCGTTGCCCGTGGATCCGATCACGCGTTCGATGCTCGTGAGCGTATCGCCTGCGGCGTCGCCCCCCACAGAGATCGATCCGTCGAGGTTGACCGTGACCGCCGCGCCGCTGGCGCCGTAATCCACGGTATCGAAATCAGCGCCGCCGTCGAGGCTGTCAGCGCCAGTCGAGCCGAGCAGCAGATCGTATCCGGAGGCCCCGCGGAGCAGCTCGGCACCCGCGCGGCCACCCAGCACATCGTCATGATCCGAACCGTCGAGCGCCTCGACATTGGTTATGACGTCGCCCTGCGCGTCACCGCCGATGCCGGCCGTGCCGTCGAGGAACGCGGTTACGCCGGTGGACGACCCGCGATAGGTCACCACGTCGGCGCCGGTGCCACCGTCGAAGGAGTCCGCGCCTGCGCCGCCTTCGATCATGTCGTCGCCCGATCCGCCCGACAGCGTGTCGTCGCCTGCGCCGCCTGAGATGCTGTCGTCGCCCGCCATGCCGAGCAGCGTCTGGTTGCCCGGGCCGCCAGTCAGTGTGTCGCCATTGCCCGATCCGATCACGCGCTCGATCGCGTTCAGCGTGTCGCCTTGTGCGTCGCCGCCGGTGCCCGTGCCGGCACCCAGGTCGATCTCGACTGCTACGTCGGATCCCGAATAGTCAGCGGTGTCGAAGCCGGTGCCGCCGTCGAGCATGTCCGCGCCCGCGCCGCCGCGGAGCAGGTCGTTGTCGGCACCGCCGCGCAGCGTGTCGCCGCCGCCATTGCCAATGAGCGTGTCGTCGCCGGCGCCGCCCTCCAGCGTCTCGCCCGCGGAGATGCCGGTAATCGTGTCGTTGAACGTCGATCCGACCACGCGTTCGATGCGGGTGAGGGTGTCGCCCTGTGCGTCGCCGCCCGCGGCGCCCGATCCGTCGAGCACCACGTCGATCGCGGCCGAGGAGGCGGCGTAATCGGCGGTGTCGAAGCCGCTGCCGCCGTCGATGCTGTCCGCACCCGCGCCGCCGGCGAGAAGGTCGTTGCCGGTGCCGCCGTCGAGGAGATCGTCGCCCGCGCCCGCGCGGATCACATCGTCGCCCGCGCCGCCCTCGAACTGTTCGTCACGCGCGGCGCCGGTAAGGGCGTCGGCCAGGTCGGAGCCGATCAGATGTTCGATATCGACATAAGCGTCGCCCTCGGCGTCGCCGCCACTGCCGAAGCCTGCGAGCAGATCGACGCTGACGCCCGCGATCGAGTTCGCGAAGGTCACGGTGTCGATCCCGGCGCCGCCGTCTAAGCGGTCGGCATCCGCACCGCCGTCGAGCACGTCGTCGCCGAGCCCGCCCGACAGACTATCGTTGCCGGCGCGGCCGGTCAGCCGGTCGTTGCCTGCGCCGCCGTCGAGCATGTCGTCGCCGCTGCCGCCCGCGATCGTATCGTCAAATGCCGAGCCGATGATCCGTTCGATCGAGTCGAGTCGATCACCCGACGCATCGCCGCTCGAGCCGAAGCTGCCGTCGAGCGCGACGGTCACGCCCGCGTTGGAGGCCGCATAATCGGCGGTGTCGAAGCCGGCCCCGCCGATCAGCCGGTCGCTGCCGAGGCTGCCGCGTAGCACGTCGTCGCCCGCGCCGCCGTCCAGTGTCTCGCCATCGACGCCGCCCGAGAGCAGGTCGGCATGTGCGGAGCCCGTGATCTGTTCGATGTCGGTGAGGACGTCGCCCTGCGCATCGCCGCCGATGCCGGCGCTGCCGTCGAGACCGATGGTGACGCCGATCGCGGAGGTCGAATAATCGGCGGTATCGTTGCCCGTGCCGCCGTCGAGCATGTCCGCGCCAGCCGCGCCGCGCAGCACGTCATTGCCGTCGCCGCCGAGCAGCGCATCGTCGCCCGCGCTGCCGCGCAGCAGATCGTCGTAGGAGGAGCCGATCAGCCGCTCCACCGCTACGGCCGTGTCGCCTTGTGCAGTCCCGCCGATGCCGGCGACGCCGTCCAGGCCCGCCTGAACTCCCGCGGTCGAATCCACGTAGCTGATCGTGTCGAAGCCGGTGCCACCGTCGATCCCGTCGGCGCCTTCGCCCCCGGTGATCGCGTCGTCACCGTCGCCCCCGAAGAGGGTGTCGTCGCCGCCCGCGCCGTCGATGATGTCCTCGCCCGCACCACCCTCGATCCGGTCGGCATCGTCCGAACCGCTGAGCAGATCGGCGTGGTTCGATCCGACCAGCGACTCGATAGACACGAGCACGTCGCCCGTCGCGTCGCCGCCGGTGCCAGCTCGTCCGTCCAAATAGGCGGTGACCCGCGATCCCGATGCGGCGTAGCTGACCGTGTCGAAGCCGGCTTCGCCGTCGAGCAGGTCGCTGCCCGCGCTGCCCGCAACGACGTCGTCGCCCGCCCCCGCGCGAATGATCTCGTCGCCGGTCCCGCCGCCGAGCGTGTCGGCGTAGGCGGAGCCGATCAGGTTCTCGATCGATGTGAGCCGGTCGCCCGCGGCCTCGCCGCCGGTGCCTGCCGCGCCGCTGAGGTCGATCACGACTCCGCCGGTGGCGGCGGCATAGCTCGCGGTGTCGTTGCCCGCGCCGCCGTCGAGCGCGTCCGCGCCGAGGCCGCCGACAAGGATATCGTCGCCGCCGGCGCCCGCCAGACTGTCGTCGCTTGCTGCACCGGTCAGGATGTCGGCGAAGTTCGACCCGATCACGCGCTCGATTCCCGACAGCGTGTCGCCATCGGCGTCGCCGCCGGTGTTGAGGCTGCCGTCCAGCCGCACGTCGATGCTGGCACCGGACGCCGAATAGTCTGCGGCGTCGAAACCGGCGCCGCCGACGATCGCGTCAGCGCCCGCGCCACCGGTCAGCAGGTCGTCGCCGACGCCGCCGTCCAAGGTGTCGCTGCCTGCGCCGCCCGACAGGATGTCGTCGCCCGCGCCGCCGATCAGGTCGTTCGCACCGACCTCGCCGGTGAGTCGATCGTCGAAGCTGGAGCCGGTCACGCGCTCGATGCCGGACAGCGTGTCGCCCTGCGCGTCGCCGCCCCCTGCAGTCTGCCCGTCGAGGCTGACCGTCACGGCCGCCGCGCTCGCGGTATAATCGACCGAGTCGCGTCCCGCGCCGCCGGTGAGCACGTCGGCGCCAGCACCGCCCGCGAGGATGTCGTCGCCCACACCGCCGTCGAGCAGGTCGTCGCCCGCGCCGCCCGTAAGCATGTCGTTGCCATCGCGTCCGTAGAGCTCGTCGGCCCCCGCCGACCCGGTGATCGCGTCCGCGAAGTCGGAGCCCTGGACGATCTCGATGCTGGTGAAGCGGTCGCCCGCGGCCTCGCCGCCGGTGCCGCCGCTCGTCAGATCGAGCATCACGCCTGCGATCGCGCGCGAATAGTCCGCGGTGTCGGTGCCCGCGCCGCCGTCGAGCAGGTCGGCGCCGAGGCCGCCCGCCAGCACATCGTCGCCCGCTGCGCCCTCCAGCACCTCGCCGGCGCTGCCGCCGATCAGCTGGTCGGCATAGGCCGAGCCGAGCACGCGCTCGACCCCGGCCAGGGTGTCGCCCTCGGCGATGCCGCCGCGACCGGTGCTCGCGACGAGGTCGATGCGGACGCCGACATCCGATGCGCCGTAATCGACCGTGTCGAAGCCCGCGCCGCCGTCGATCTGATCCGCGCCGGTGCCGCCCTCGATGCTGTCCGCACCGTCGCCGCCGCGCAGGATGTCGTTGCCGCCCGCGCCGGCCAGGCGATCGTCGCCCGCACCGCCGTCGAGCGTGTCCGCCGCGACCGATCCCGCGATGGTGTCGGCAAACGCCGACCCGACGACGCGCTCGATCGAATCCAGGCGGTCGTCCTTGGCATCGCCTGCCGAGCCGAGGCCGGTCGCGAGCGAGACCGCAATGCCTGCGGCAGCGTCCGAATAGTCCGCGGTGTCGAAGCCGGTGCCGCCGATCAGTTGGTCCGCGCCGCCCCGGCCCGCGAGCACATCGTCGCCCGCGCCGCCGGTGAGCGTGTCGCCGGCAGCGGTGCCCCGCAGCACGTCATCGAACGCGGAGCCGATCAGGTTCTCGACGTTCAGTAGCCGGTCGCCTTGCGCCGCGCCCCCGGTCGAGGTCGAGCCGTCCACCGACACGGTCACGCCCGATGACGAGGTCGAATAATCGATCGTGTCGACACCGTCGCCGCCGTCGATAAGGTCCGCGCCCGCGCCGCCGTCGAGCAGGTCGTTGCCGCTGCCGCCGAGCAGCGTGTCGTCGCCGCCACCGCCGACGAGCTGGTCGTTGCCGGCGCCGCCGTCGAGCCGTTCGACTGCACCGCTGCCGGTCAGCATGTCGTCGAGCGACGATCCGATCACGCCTTCAATGTCGATGATCTGGTCGCCCGCGGCGTCGCCGCCGATGCCGAGCGAGCCGTCGAGCGTGACCCGGACCGCACCCGCCGAGGCGCTATAGTCCACCAGATCGAAGCCGGTGCCGCCGTCGAGCAGGTCGGCGCCGATGCTGCCGAGAATGCGGTCGTCGCCCGCGCCCGCGACGATCGTCTCTGCGCCCGCGCCGCCGCCCAGCACGTCACCAAAACCGGAGCCGATGAGGTTCTCGATGTCGGTCAGCCGATCGCCGGCCGCATCGCCGCCGCTGCCGGCGGTGCCGTCGAGCGACACGGCGACGCCTGCGCTCGCATCCGCATAGCTTGCGGTATCGACACCGCTGCCGCCGAGGAGGTCGTCCGCGCCGGCGTTGCCCGCGAGGATATCGTCGCCGCTGCCGCCTTCGAGGCGGTCGCCGCCGGTACCACCGGCCAGCACGTCGTCCCCGGCACCGCCGACCAGGCGATCGTCTCCGACCGATCCGGTGAGGCGATCGTCGAAGCTGGATCCGATCACCGTCTCGACGCCGGTCAGCTGGTCGCCCGCGGCGTCGCCGCCGATGCCGACACTGCCGTCCAAGGTAAGCGCGACTCCGGCGAGCGATGCCGAGTAATCCGCCGCGTCGTAGCCGGCGCCGCCGTCGATCCGGTCCGCGCCGATGCCGCCGACCAGCGCGTCATCGCCGTCGCCGCCCGACAATATGTCGTTGCCGAGCCCGCCGGAGAGGCTGTCCGCGCCCTCGCCGCCGACGAGTTCGTCGTCGAGTACGCCGCCGCGCAATTGGTCGTCGAAGGCGCTGCCGACGACGCGTTCGATGCCGGACAGCACGTCGCCCTGCGCATCGCCGCCCGCGGCAATCGTGCCCTCGAGCCCGACCGAAACTGCCGAGGCGGACTCCGAATAGTCCGCGGTGTCGCGGCCGGCGCCGCCGATCAGCGTATCCGCGCCGGCACGACCGGTCAGCACGTCGTCGCCTGCGCCGCCGTCGAGGGTATCCGCGCCTGCGGTGCCATTCAGCACGTCGTCGCCGGTGGAGCCGATCAGGTTCTCGATCGAAACGAGGCGGTCACCCTCGGCGTCGCCGCCCTGCCCGGTGCCGGTCGCGAGATCGACGATCACGCCCAGTGCCGATCCGGAATAGTCCGCGGTGTCGATGCCTGCGCCGCCGTCGAGCAGATCCGCGCCGCCGCGACCGTCCAGCCGATCGGCACCGCCGCCGCCGAGCAGGTCTTCGTCCGCCGCGGCCCCGGTCAGCACGTCGGCATAGCCGCTGCCGATCAGCCGCTCGATCGAGGAGAGCGTGTCACCGGTGGCATCGCTGCCGAGCCCGGTGGTGCCATCGAGGGCGATCTGCACCCCTGCGCTCGCGCTGCCGTAATCGGCGGTGTCGCGGCCTGCGCCGCCGTCGATCGCGTCGGCCCCGCTGCCGCCCTGGATGAGATCGTCGCCGTCGCCGCCCGCCAGCCGGTCGCTGCCCGCTGCGCCGACGAGCACGTCGTCGCCGCTGCCGCCGTCGAGCCGGTCGTCGCTGGTCGAGCCGGTGAGGAGATCCGCGAAGGCGGACCCGATGATGCCTTCGACACCGACCAGGCGATCGCCCGCCGCATCGCCGCCGACCCCCGCCGAACCGTCCAGGCCGATGGTGATCCCGCTCGTCGACGTCGCATAGTCGGCGACGTCGAAGCCTGCGTCGCCGGTGATGCGGTCGGCACCGCTGCCGCCGATCAAGAAATCGTCGCCGTCACCGCCGTCGAGCCGATCGTCGCCGCTGCCGCCGTCCAGCCGGTCGTCGCCGATGCCGCCGTCGATCATGTCGTCGCCAGCAGCGCCGCGCAGAAGGTCGGCGCCCGCACCACCCTCGATCGTCTCGGATGCATCCGCACCGGTGATGATGTCGGCGCTGTTCGACCCGATCACGCGCTCGATGCCCGTGACCCGGTCGCCCGCGGCGTCGCCACCTGCGCCGATGCTTCCGTCGAGCGTCAGCCGAATACCCGACGCGCTGTCGGAGTAATCTGCGGTATCGAAGCCGTCGCCGCCTGCGATCAGGTCCGCGCCGCCGCGACCCGCGATGGTGTCGTCGCCGTCGCCGCCCGACAGGCTCTCGCCGTCTGCACCGCCGCGCAGCAGATCGCCGGAAGCCGATCCGATCACCGCTTCGATGCCGGTCAGCGTATCGCCCTGCGCGTCGCCGCCCGCCGCGGTTCCGCTACCGAGATCGATCGTGACTGCCGTAGCCGATAAGGAATAGTCCGCGACGTCGAAGCCGGCGCCGCCGTCGAGCCGGTCGGCACCGCCGAGGCCGGCGAGGCTATCGTCGCCGCCATTGCCCGCCAGCTGGTCCGCCTCCGCCGATCCGTGGAGCGTGTCGGCGAAAGATGATCCGAGCACGCCTTCGATGCTCAGCAGGCCGTCGCCCTCGGCATCGCCGCCAATGCTCGGGCCGCCACCTAGTGATACCGATACGCCGGCGGTGCTGCGCGAATAATCCGCGATGTCGCTGCCCGACCCGCCGTCGAGCGTATCGGCACCGCCGTTGCCCGCGAGCACGTCGTCGCCCGCGCCGCCTTCGAGCGTGTCGACGCCTGCGCCGCCGCCGAGCCGATCGTCGAAGCCGGAGCCGACGATCCGCTCGATCCCGGTTAGCCGATCGCCCTGCGCGTCGCCGCCGAGCCCGAGCGAGCCGTCATTGGCGACGATCACGTTGGAGGCCGATTGCGAATAATCGGCCGCATCGAAGCCGACTCCGCCGTCGAGTTCGTCGCTGCCGAGGCCACCGCGCAACAGGTCGTCGCCAGTGCCGCCCGCAAGCCGGTTCGCCGCGCCGTCGCCCGTCAGGAGGTCGTCGAATGCCGATCCGGTCACGCCCTCAATCTCGGTCAGCCGGTCGCCCGCAGCGTCGCCGCCGAGGCCGAGCGAGCCGTCCAGGGCCACGATCACGCGCTCGCCCGATCGCGAATAATCCGCGATGTCCTGACCGATCCCGCCATCGAGGCTGTCCGCACCCGCGCCACCGTCGAGCAGATCGTTGCCCGCGCCGCCGCTCAACCGGTTTGCACCGGCGTCGCCGAGCAGCCGATCGTCGGAAGCTGAGCCGGTGAGGTTCTCGATTCCTTTGAGGAGATCGCCCGCGGCAGTGCCGCCGCTGCCGGTGCCGAGCGCGAGGTCGACGACCACGCCGGTCTGGGAATCGTCATAAGCCGCGGTGTCGCTGCCGTCGCCGCCGACCAGGCGATCCGCGCCAAGTCCGCCGCGCAAGAAATCGTCGCCGGCGCCGCCATCGATCAGGTTGGCGCCGCTGTCGCCGCGCAGGTCGTCGGCATAGCTGCTGCCGACCAGTCGTTCGATACCGGTCAGGCGGTCGCCCTCGGCAACGTCGCCGGAGGAAGCGGTGCCGTCGAGACGCACGGTGACGCTGCCGCTCGCGGCGGCATAGTCGGCGGTGTCGAAGCCGTCGCCGCCCTGGATCTGGTCAGCGCCCATGTCGCCGACCAACACGTCGTCGCCGGCGCCGCCCGCGATCACATCATCGCCGGCGCTGCCGGTCAGCGCGTCGGCATAGGCCGAGCCGACCAATCGCTCGATGCCCGAAAGTCGGTCGCCTTCGGCGTCACCGCCGCGACCAATCGTTCCGTCGAGTGCGACCGTCACGCCCGCCAGCGAAGTCGCGTAGTCCGCGGTGTCGGCGCCTTCGCCGCCCTGGAGGATGTCCGCGCCGGCGCCGCCCTGGAGCACGTCGTCGCCCGATCGTCCCTCGAGCCGGTCGTCGCCCGCGCCGCCGACCAGCCGATCGTCGAGTGCCGATCCGATCACATGTTCAATGCCGGTCAGCCGATCGCCATCGGCGTCGCCGCCTTCCGACAGACCGCCGTCGAGCCGCACCGTCACGCCGAAGCGGGACAGCGAATAATCGGTCGTATCGATGCCGGCGCCGCCGTCGATCCGGTCCGCTCCGCCAAGCCCAAGCAGGATGTCGTCGCCATCGTTGCCGAGCAGCGTGTCGTCGCCGGCGGTGCCGATCAGCACGTCGCCGTAGCGCGACCCTTCGAGGCCCTCGATGCTGACGAAGCGGTCGCCGAGCGCATCGGCGCCGTCGAGCGTCGATCCGTCGAGCGCGACCCGCACGCCCGCTGCGGCACCCGCATAGCTGGCGATGTCGCGGCCGGCTCCGCCGTCGATCGTGTCGCCGCCTACGGCGCCCTCGATCACGTCGTCGCCCGCGCCGCCCTTCAACGTTTCGGCCACGCTGCCGCCGACCAGGCGGTCGTCGTGACGCGAGCCGGTCAGCGTCTCGACCTGCGCATAGGTGTCGCCCTCGACATCGCCGCCGACGCCGGCACGCCCGTCGAGATAGACGGTCACGCCGACCGCGCTGTCCGAGAGATCGACGCTGTCGTTGCCCGCGCCGCCGTCGATCCGGTCAGCGCCCGCGCCACCCGACAGCATGTTGTCGCCTGCATCGCCGACCAGCGTGTCGTCATGCGCGGAGCCGATGATCCGTTCGACACCGGTGACGACGTCGCCCTCGGCATCGCCGCCGACGCCGGCGCGACCGTCAAGATACGCGGTGACGCCGTTCGCGGACGCCGAGTAATCCGCAACGTCGGTGCCGTCGCCACCGTCCAGGCGATCGGCGGCGCCGCTGCCGGTGACACGGTCATCTCCGGCGCCGCCCTTCAGCGTTTCCGCTCCGGTGCCGCCGTGGAGGATGTCGTCGCGGCCGGTGCCGATCACGATTTCGATGTTGGCGAGCTTGTCGCCTTCCGCCTCACCGCCGAGGGATGCGGTACCGTCGAGGAAGATCTCGACTCCGTCGCTGCCTTCGGCCGCCGTATCGATCGCGTTGGTGTAGTCGATGGTGTCGGTGCCCGCGCCGCCGTCGATCGTGTCGGCACCCTTGCCGCCGGTCAGGCTGTTATCGCCCGCGTCGCCCTTCAGCACGTCGTCATAGGCCGAGCCGGTCACGCTCTCGACCGCGGTATAGGTATCGCCTTCGGCATAGCCGGCGCTGCCCTTGCCCGCGCCGAGATCGACCGTCACCGCCGCGTTCGACGTTTCGTAGCTGACGATGTCCAGGCCGGTGCCGCCGTCGATCTGGTCGGCGCCGATGCCCGCGACGATGCGGTCGGCCCCGTCGCCTGCGGCGATGATATTGCCCGGTGGGTTGGAGAACAGGACATAAACGGGGTTGCCGCTGACCGGATCGATGACGGTCATGTCGCCTTGCGAGGTCACGATCTTGATGCCGAAGTGGGTCGAGACCTCGACGCTGTTCGAGCTGTTCTTGCCGTCGGTGGACAGGCCGAGCTGCACCGGCAGGAAGAATTCCTCCTGAAAGCCGCTGGCGTTGGCGGCGGTGCCGAGGGCGGGCACTGCGTAGATCAACTGGAGGTCGAACGCGAAGGCCGATTGCGACGCGGGCACCGCGACCATCTTGCCGGTCGGATCGGCGATCTCTGTGAGCTTCGCGATCGATCCCTGGTCGATGCTGACCAGCCAGCCCTTGTCGGTCAGCGTCGCGTTGGCGATCGAGTAACCGGCGGGGAGGGAGGGGATCAGCACGGTCGTTAAGGTCAGCCCGCCGGTCGGCACCAGCGCCTCGACGTGCAGCGCACGCGCGGATGCACCGGACGGCGCATATTTAGGATCATCGGCACGGATCACGTCGTTGGCGGAGGTGCCCGTGATGCGCTCCTTTGCGGATTGCGCGGCGAACTGGGAATCCTTGGACGATCCCTCGGCACCGGTCGCGCCGGTCACGGTGGTTTGCCCGTTCTCGGTGCCGGTCCGGCCGCCCTCCCGATTGTACAGCGTGAGGGTCAGCTTGGGGACCAGCTTGCCGATGCCGGCCTCGCCGATCGCATCGTCGGGGGCGGGCTGGATCGCCTTGGCGGAGGGCGGGGCGTTCGAGCTACCGGCCGACGAAGATTGCGTGTTCGAGATCTTCTCGGTCAGTCGTTTGGCTTCGCCGTCCGACTTGTGCTGGTTCTCGTCCTTGGTCTGCGCTGCCTGTTGCTGGGCGCTGGCGTCCTTGGCCTGGATCGCGCCACCGTCCTCCGCCTTGTCGCCCTGCGACTTGCCGTCGGTGGCCTTCTCGGACGCGGCCGAGGACAGCGCCAGCTTCATCGGTAGCGGCTGTTCCTTGATCTCGCCGACCTGCGAGAACGTGCTTTCGGCATCGATCTCCTTGTCGTCGAAGACCAGCAGCGCCTTGCGCCCCGAGAATACAGCGAGTGCCATGCCGGGGATGACGATCTTGGTGCCGTCCTCGAACACGAGCACGACGTCGATGTCGACGATCTCGACCTTGAACGGCGCATAGCGTGCGTGGAGCAGCGCCTTGTCGTCGGCACCGAGTGGCACGACCTTCGTCAGGCCGACCACGCCACCTGCGATCATCTTGACGGCGCCGCCATCGGCATCGGGAGCCAGCTGCGCCTTCGCGCCAACCGGGTTCTTGCCCGCGCCGAGTTTCGATGACTTCGCCATGACGGCATACCCCCAATGATCCTCGCGAGGATGGCGGGGTATAGTTAATAAAGCGTTTGCAGGCGTATCATGTGCTTCGCGCCGTAACGCCGGGATCAGTCCGCGCGCTTCGCCTGTTCGGCGGCGGGGACGGCGAGCTTCGGCAGTTTCTGCCCTTCGCTGAGCAGGTCGAACAGGCCGCCGAGCTTTTGCAGCACGCGGAATTCGGCGAGCTGCTTGGCGGTGCCGTTCGACACCAAGTTGGCGCGCGCGTCGAACAGCGATTGCTGGCTGTCGAGCAGGTCGAACACGGTGCGCCGGCCCTCGCGGAACTGCTGGGTATAGAGCTGCGCGACCTTTTCGGACGAGGCGATCTCGGACTCGATCGTGGCGGTCTTGGTGCGTGCGGCCTCGAGCGCGTTGAAGTCGATGCGGAGATCCTGCTCGACCTCGCGGCGACGGCGCTCCAGCTCGTAGTCGGCCTCGCGCAGCCGTGCCGACAAGCGGTTGCGGACTGCGACGTCGGCACCGCCGTTGAGGAAGCCGTAGGTGACGGTGAACATCACCCGTGCGTCGCTGTTCTTGCCGGTGCGGCCCTGCACGTCATCGCGCCAGTTCGCCTGCGCGAGCAGTCCCAGTTTTGGCAGGAAGGTGCCCGTCTGGCTGGCCCGTTGGCGTTCGATCGAGCGGCGATCCTGCACCGCCTGCGCCATGCGCGGGCTATGGTCGGCGATCATCGCGACCGCGGCGTCGGCGCTCGCCGGCAGTGCGGCGGCGGCGGAGGGCACCTCGGTCGCGACGCCGGGCAGGTGATCGGTGAGCCGCCGGAACGCCTCGCGCGCCTGTTCGAGCGCGCTCTTGCGGTCCTGAATCTGAGCCTGGACGTTCTCGGCGCGGGCCTTGGCACGGCTGACGTCGGCGGGGGTGGTGAGCCCGAGATCGTTCTGCGTGGTCACCATCTTCAGGATCTTCTGGTGCGCTGCCAGTGACTGTTCGGAGAGTGCGAGCAGCTTCTGCCGCTCCAGCACGCTCAAATAGGCCGCGGTTATGTCGTAGGAGATGCCTTCGATCTTCTCCCGGGTCCCCCATTGCGCGCTGCGATAGCCGGCGCGGGCGCGCTTGATGTCGTTGATCGTGGTGCCGAAGTCCCAGACGTTCTGTCGAACCGACAGAAGGCCCTCGCCGCGGCGGAGCATCGTCGACGACCCGAGCTGGGGATCGCTGAACTCGTTGCCGATCGCCACCGCGACGTCGATGTGCGGCAGGTAGCCCGCGACGGCTTCGTTGACGCCGTATTTGGCGTCGTCCTGGCGCGCGAGCGCGATCTGAATTTCGGGGTTGCTGCGGAGCGCCTCGACGATCGCCGCGCGGAGCGGCTCGGTCCGAACGTCGGAATCGATCGCTACCGGCGTTTCCGTCGCTGTCGGAAGCGGCGTTCCCTGGGGAAGCGTGGCGACGACGCGGGTCGCCGCGACTGGCAGGACGAACGCGGTGAGGCGGTTCAGATCGTTGTCGACAGGGGTATAATTGGCGACGGGGCGGGGGCCATAGATCGGTCGCGGCGCCGACGCGGCAAAGGCGCCGCGGCGAAAGGTCGCGATCTGCGGCAGGTCGCGCTCGATCGTGGTGAGGTCGGTATCGGGCAGCAGCATCTCGCCGCCGACGGATCGGCGGATCGTCGCCGTCGTCACGAACAATGCCTTGGCAGCGGTCGGCGCGGCGGTCGACGCATAGGGCGCGGCGGGTCGAGACATCTCCTTCGCGACGACCGCAGGCGCCTCGGCAGCGCTTGCGATACCGCCCGATCCCAGCGATGCCAGCAGGCTTGCGGTCGAGACGCAAAGCCTACGAGCTCGGGTCTGCTGCAAGAACGAAGAAGTCATTGAATTGCCCCTCGGAACACGTCCGTTCGGCAAGATTAATGCCCGGTTAGGGTAAATATTAGGTTACGCGGCGCGTGCCGATCCGACCACCGGGACTGCGGACAGCGCCAAAATCGCACGAAATTCTTCATCTTCGAGCGGTTCGTCGAAGCTCAGGCCGAAGCCGAGTGAATTGGTGCCCATTATACGTCCGAACATCTCATGGCCGCCGACCGTCAGGCAGACCGGCACGTCGCGGCGGTAGAGTAGGTAGGTCAAGCGCGGGCGGAACAGCGCGCCACCGGTCGACAAGTCGATCACGCGGCCGGGGAAGTTGATGATCCGATCGATCATCATCAGCGATCCGTCGATCGCCACGCTGTACCGTTCGGTGGTGCGCGAGAAGACCGGGCGGCGGCGGTGAAGCCAGGTGGGCAGGAGGTTCATGGGGTTCTTCCCGATCTGCTATGCGGCGCGGCCGGCGGTGTTGCGAGGTGTGGCGGTCGTCGGTGCCGACCCATCCGTGTCGATCGCGGCGTCCAGCGCGCGGCTGAGCGCCTCCAGTTCGGCACGCGCGCCATGCTTGTCGACGGCGCCTTCCGATCTTGCGACCAGCCGCGACAGGCGATCGTCGATGACGCCCTGATCCTCGGTCAGCTTCTCCAGCGTCGCCCGATCAGTCTGGCGCTGCGACGCCAACCACGACACCGCGCTGTCGAAGGTCGCGCGGACGTCGTGCGACAGGCGTTCCTGCTGCGCCGCGATGGTGCGGACCAGCGGCATCAGCGCCCGGCTTTCCGTCTGCGCGCGCGGTCGTCCTCGCAGGCGTTGCCACAAGCTCGGGCGGGCCACCGCCTCGATGGGTGCAGTTGCGATCGCCACCGGTTCGCGTTCGGCGACCTCCTGTTGCAGCCCGATCAGCCGATCGATCTGCGCATGCAGCGTCGCGCCGTCTAGCGGGGGGTGGCGATGCGCGTGGGTGTTCACCCCGTCGAGCAGCGCGCGCATCGCTGCGCGGTCATGCTCGGCCATCCGGAACAGCGTCTGCACCTGGCCGAGTATCTCAGTCTGGTTGCGTGCGAGTTCGGCGACGCTCTCAGCCACCGGGCGGAGCATCGGCCGGGGATCGGCGAGTTGGCCGACATGCCCGGCCAGCGCCTCGATCTGCGCCGCCATCGCGCTGACCGTGCGGTTGGTCTCGACATGGCTGGTCGATCCGGTCTTCAGCGCGTCATGCAACTCGGCGAGCTGGCGGCTGCCGGCCTGGAGCGCCGCAGTCACCGCAGCGAGCTCGGCACGATCGCCGGTCGCCTGTTCCGCGCCACCCTCGAGCTCCGCGATGTTCGAGAGCCAATGCTCGAATTCGTTGCGCAGCGCCTTCATCGCGCTGGTCATGAAGCGCTCGAGCGCGCCCAGGACCATCGACGTCATCAGCCCGAAGAGCGATGAGCTGAAGCCCACGGACATGCCGTTCAGCGGGCCTTTCATGCCCTCGATCAGCTGACCGAAGCTGTCGGTGCCGCCGGCGCCGGACACGTCCATGCTGCCGATCAGGTCGCCCACCGAATGGACGGTCTTCATCAGGCCCATGAACGCGCCAAGAAGCCCGAGAAAAACCATCAGCCCGGAGAAGTACATGATCGTCGATTTGCGATCGCCGATGCGCTGATCGACGTCGTGGAGCAGCACCTGCACCGTCGCGTTCGACAGATGCAGCGAATCCTGCTTGCCGAGTTCTTCGGTGATCATCCGATAGCCCTGGCCGAGCAGTTCGGGTTCCTGAAAAATGATCGCTGGCTGCTTGTAGGGATCGAGCGGTCGGCGCGACCGGGTGCCGTAATCGACCTTCAACGCGTTGAGCGCGAGCACCTCGTTCTTCAGCGCGAAGACGTGGCTGAACGCCAGCCACGCGGCCAGCCCGAAGGTCGCGAAGATGGACAGGTTCAGCGCCACCTTGGCCTGGATGCCGGCGATGACGAATTCGTGCGCGTAGATGCCGAGCCCGAGAAGGACGACCATGATGGCGGTCATTCTCATCAACTCGGAGCGTATCTTCTTTTCCATGCCTCGATCTTTCGGTCGTCGGACGGTCAGGGTTTCACGACGACGCGCACATTGTGCCCGTCGGTGGAGGTCGGATCGGTCACCCGGATCTGGGTCTTGATCTCCGCGCCGGGGATGCCGGCACGGATCAGCAGGTTGCGGGTCAGCGCGGCGCGGAAGAAGGCGAGGCGCTGGGCCTCGGAGACCGAACTGGTCTGCGGCGCCGACGACCAGATCTCGTAGACGGCGCCGGGCAGTGTCCTGCTGGCGAGGAAGTCCTTCACCTTCTTCTCGCTGTCGCTATCGAAGCGAACGGCGAGCGGTTCGAAGTCGACCCGCAGCAACACGTCCGACGCTTGCACCCGAACGCCCTTGCTGTCCTCGGCCTGCTCGTCCGCCTTTACTGCGAGCCGCAGCGTATCGGGGGTTTCGCGGGTTCGTACGGTCAAACGGTCCTGGCCGTCGATCGGGGTCTCGCTCTTCAGCACCGAACCGAGTTCCGCGATCGACGAACCGTCGGCGGCCTCTGCCGGGGAGGCGATGCGGCTGGTGTCGTGCGCCTTGCCCTTGGCGGTCAGCTTGTCGCGGGCCGTGGCCGGGTCAGCGTCCTTGGTATGCTGCTGCTCGTACTGTGCCTTCGCGCGTTCGAGCATGCGCTGCGACAGCACCATCACCGCTGCGCTCATGATCACGAGCAGGAAGGTGACGACCATGATCACCGTCGTCAGCACGTCGACGAACGCCGGCCAGTGGTTGACTTCGCCTTCTGCCGATGCGCCCGCCATCTCGATCCTCCGCGTGCCGCCGGCCAGGGGCGGCACCTCGCTGAAACTGGTAAGCCGTCGAGGTTAAGAGGACGCTAACTAAGACCTTGCGTGCTGCTTAAGCCTCACGCCGCCGCGCGCATCTTCGGATTGCGCAGCATCGCGAGGACTTCGTCGCGTGGGCGATCCGCGATGATACGTCCGCCATCGAGCCAGATCACCCGGTCGACGATGTCGAGCACCGCGAGACGGTGGGTCGCGACGACCAGGGTGCGATTGCGCGTGGCGCCGCGCAGGCCCTGAATGACCGCTTGTTCGGTGCCGATGTCCATCGACGCGGTTGGCTCGTCGAGCAGTAGCACTCGCGGATCGCGGATCAGCGCGCGTGCCAGCAGCACCGATTGGCGCTGTCCGCCGGACAGATGCGAGCCGCGGGGGCCGACCTTGCGGCAGAAACCCTCGACCGTCCGGCTGACGAAGGTGTCGAGCCCCGATGCGGCGATCGCGAGTTCGACGACAGCTTCGTCGGGCTCGTCCATGCCGAGCAAGATATTTTCCCAGATGCTGTCGTCGAACAGCGTGGCGTCCTGCGCCGCGTAGACGATGCCGCGCCGCAGCTGTGCAGCGGCATATTGCGCCATCGCATGACCATCGATCGTCAGCAGGCCGGTGCTGGGTTGCGCAAGCCCGGCGAGCAGATTGAGCAGCGTCGTCTTGCCCGATCCGGACTTGCCGATCAGCGCGATCTTCTCGCCCGGAGCGATCGTCAGCGAGACCTTAGCAAGGCCGGGCGACGCCGCGCCGGGATGCGTCACCGATACGGAATCGAGACCGAACCGCCCCGCGACTGCGGTCCGCCGCACGCCTGGATCGGACACCTGCCGCTCGGCCGGTAAGGCGAGAATGCGGGCCAGGCCGGCGAACTGCGACAGGCTCTGGTTGGCCTTTGACATCATCGTGATCGCGCTGGACACGGGCACCATCGCGCGCCCGGTGAGCATCGTGCACGCGACCAGCGCGCCCGTCGTCATCATCCCGGATTTGATCTGGAACACGCCGACGACGACGACCAGCACCGTCACCATCTGCACGACCAGCCCGGCGGTGGTGCCGGGCAGCTCGGTCCACTTGCGCGTGGCCTTGCCGCCGATCGCGAGATGATCGGAGACATTGTCCCATCGAAACAGAAAGCGTCCTTCGGCCTGGTTGGCCTTGATCGTCTCCAGGCCCTCCGCGAGATCGACCGCGAGATCCTGCCGCGCCTGCATTAGCTTCGACGTGCGCTTGCTGGCTAGCTTGACCGCATAGTTGCAGACGAGCCCAACGATCAGCAGCGCACCCGCGCCGAGTACCGGCGCCGCAACGGTCCAGCCGCCTATGAGGCCGATCAGGACGAGAAACAGAAAGAAGAAGGGTAGATCGACGAAGAACGCGACGACCGCCTGGGGCACCAGCAGCGACAGGCCCTCGACGTCGCGCAGCGCGGTCATCAGCCCGCCCGCCGAATGCGATTTCGCGTTGCGGGCATGCAGGAAGGCCGCCATCGCGCGATGCTGCACCGCCTGCGCCACGCGCACCCCGACCGCTTCGACATAAGCCGACCGCACGGTCTTGAAGACAAACTCGAAGATTAAAACGATGGTGATGCCGACCGACAGGGCCCAGAGCGATTCAAGCGCCAGGTTGGGCACGACCCGGTCATAGATTGCGCGCATGTAGAGCGGGATCGCGAGCGCGCAGACGTTGAGCAGCACCGCGGCGACCACCAACTGTGCGAGCATCCGCCGCTCACCCAAGAAGCTGCCCACCAGCCACAGCCGCGGATTGCGTTCGGAGAGTGAGCGCGCCTGCGTTTCGTCGTCGCCATCATCTTCGATCGGATCGGCATGGCCGCACAGCAGCAGTTCGCCCGCCAGCAGCGCGTCGAGCTGTGCCGCCTCGCCGAAGAACAACCCGCGGGCGTCGCGCACGCGGAGCTGGCCGTCCGCGCGGATGGCGTCGATCAGCACGCAGCCACCGTCGCGGGTGGCGCCGAGCAGTGGCAGGTCCGCGGCGACGATCGTCGCGGCACGGCGCGGCTGCCAGCTGGCGTCTAGCCCGACGCGGGCGAGCGCGAGCGGCGCATGGCGCGGATCCATGATGCCGCCATGCGCGGGCAATGCCGCGGTCAGCATCGTGGCGGAGGAGTCACGCCCGCAGGCCGCAGCCAGCAGCACCAGTCCGTCGACGATCGGCAACGACGTGATCGCGGCCCCATCGTTTGCGGGGTCGTAGGCGGGCGGTCGCGATCGGACGCGTGCGGCGACGCGTGCCGCCAGGCTGGGCCCTCGATCCGACTGGTCACCTGATGTCATCTTCGCCGCCGCCATCGCTGTTTCGTGCGACCGCTTAAACATTCTTAAGGATAAGGAAGGGTAAACGGCGTCCCGCAACGAGACGATGGTCTCTGGAAGGGTGCCGACGATGAGCTTCGCTGGATTTCGCGACCGACTGATCTGCCTGTGTGGCGGAGCAAGCCTGTTCGAAGGCGTCGGCCGTCACGAGGTCGCCACCGCCATGGGCGGTCGCGCGCCGGTCGCCAGCATGCCGCTCGGCGGCCTTGCACCCTGGAGCGCCCGGATCCGCACCGAGCGTCCTACCAACATCCTGGTCGTGACCGGCACGATCCTCGCCATCTTCCTGGTGTGGGCTGCGCTCTTTTCGGTCGACAAGGTGACGCGCGGGCCGGGCAGGGTAGTGCCGTCGGTGCAAAATCAGGTCGTGCAGCATCTGGAGGGCGGCATCGTCAAGCGATTGCTGGTCGAGGAGGGGCAGCGGGTCCGCAAGGGTCAGGTGCTGCTCCAGTTGAGCAACGAGTTCACGTCGGCGGATGCGCGGAACGCGCGCACCGACGTCGTCGCCAAGAAGATCGCGCTCGCCCGTGCCGATGCGGAGATCGCGGGCGCCGCGGATTTCCACGCGCCCGCCGAGCTGGCGGCAATCGCGCCAGCGATCGCGGCGTCCGAGGAGGTGTTGTTTCATTCGCGTCGCGCACAGATGGGGCAATCGTCGAGCATCATGGCCGAGCAGGGCCGCGCCCGGCGCGCTGACATCGCCGCGTCGGCCGCGCGCCTGCTCAACCTGCGCAGCGAGCAACGGCTGATGATGGGCCAGCTCGCCAAGCTCGAAAAGGCCTATGCCGAAGAGGCGATCTCCGAGCGCGAGGTCACCGACAAGCGCGCGTCCTTGCTGTCGCTCCAGACCAAGATCGACGATGTCCAGAACTCCATTCCCGGCAGCCAGGCGGAACTCGGCGAGGCGGCGGCGCGCCAGCGCGAGGTCTATACCCGGACGATGGAGGAGACCAAGGAACACGCCGCCAAGCTTCGGCTGGAGCTATCCAAGGCCAACGAGAACCTTACCGCCTATGCCGACAAGCGATCGCGCGAAGAGGTTCGCGCGCCGATGGATGGCGTCGTCAACAAGCTCTATTTCCAGACGGTCGGTGGCGTGATCCGCGCGGGCGAGCCGGTCGCGGAGATCGTACCGGTAGACCAGACCGTTATCGTCGAGGCGCGCGTCGCTCCGCGCGATCGCGGGAACGTCTGGCCGGGGCTGCCGGCGTCGATCAAGATCTCGGCCTATGATGCTGCGGTCTATGGCGGGCTCGAGGGCAAGGTGATCGAGATCTCCCCCGACGTGATCCAGGATCCCAAGGGCGAAAGCTATTATCGCGTCCGATTGAAAGCGGAGGCGGCAGGCTTCGGCCGCGACAGGCCGGTGATCGCGGGGATGACCGCCGACGTGGCGATCAAAGCGGGCCGGCAGACCGTGCTCAACTATCTGCTGGGTCCGTTGATCGGAATTCGTGACGGCGCGCTTCGCGAATGACCTAGCGCGGCACCCGCACAGGCCGACCACCTGATCGCCTGTTCCGCGGCCGGAACGAGCCGCGTGCAGGGACGTTGGCGGCGTGCAGGGAGATCGACCATGACGGCAAGTACGCGACTGACGCTTCTGACACGCATCGGCTTCGCGACACGGGGTCTGTTGTACATCGTCATCGCGTTGCTGGTGATCCGGACCGGCCGATCCGAGGATACCAGCGGCGCGTTGCGGTATCTCGGTCAGGGCGGTGGGCAGATCCTGCTCGGCATCATGGCGGCGGGCCTGATCGCCTATGGCTTATGGCGGCTCGCGGATGCGGCGTTCGACATCGAGCATCATGGGACCGACCGCAAGGGCGCGCTGGAGCGGGCGGGCGCCGGGATCAGCGGCGTCGTCCATCTGCTGCTCGCGTGGCAGGCGATCCAGCTGATGCGGGGCACTGCCTCCGCAAGCGACGGTACGCAAGATGGCGCGCAGGCGGCCCTGGCGCTGCCGGGCGGCCAGGCGATCCTGATCGCCGCCGGCCTGATCCTGCTCGCGGTCGGCGTGGTCCAGCTGGTCAAGGCTGCAAAGGGCAGCTTCCTACGGTATCTCGAGCCGCAGATCGCGAGCCAGGCGTGGGCGCGGTGGAGCGGGCGGGCGGGTTACGCAGCGCGAGGCGTGGTGTTTCTGATCAGCAGCGTCTTCATCCTGCGCGCCGGGCTCGAGGAGCGTGCCAGCGAGGCGGGCGGCACCGCGGCGGCGCTGTCGTGGCTGACCAGCCCGGTCGACATCATCATCGCGATCGGCCTGTTCGCGTTTGGGCTGTTCAGCCTAATTGAGGCGCGGTTCCGGCAGCTCCACGACGTGCCGATCGACCGCATCGTCGCCGGCGCGACCGGCGGCCGGTAAGCCATCCGGCGCGTCCGTGTCGATCGCGACGCTTCCGCAGTGGCAGCACGTTGCCCTCTATGCCGTCGGCGCGGCGATCGTGCTGACGCTGGTGTTCCGGATACCCTTTATCGGTCGCTTGCTAAGGGCGTTGTTCTCGCTCGCGATCCTTGCCGCTTGCCTGTTCATGCTGTTTCAACAGGCCCCGTTCGACCCGCGCATCGCCAAGCTCACCGAACGGCTCGGGCTCGATAGCCAGAGCGTCGCCGGGACCGAGGTGCGCATCCGGATGTCGCCCGATGGCCATTTCTGGGCACGCGCGACGATCGACGGCGTGGAGCGACGGATGCTGGTGGACAGCGGGGCGACGATCACCGCCTTGTCCTCGCGCACCGCACAGCGTGCATCGATCGATCTCGGGCAAAGCCTGGTCCCGGTGATGATGCGAACCGCGAACGGCACGGTGCGCGCGGAGACCGGGCGGATCCGGCTGCTGCGGCTCGGCGACATCGAGGCGCGCGACCTGCCGGTGGTCGTGACCCCCGCACTGGGCGAGGTCGACATCCTCGGCATGAACTTCCTGACCCAGCTCGAATCGTGGCGAGTCGAGGGGCGCACGCTCATCATGGTGCCGGGAAAGGTAAGCGGCGACGGGCGAGCGAAGCCGAAAAAATGATGCCCGGCACCAAGGGCCGGGCACCAGTTACCCACTGAAGGGCTTGGGTCGCAGCGCATAAAGAGCATCGCTGCAAACGATCCGCATCCACCATCTTATGTATGCGACACGATTTGAGGCGACAGATAACCATCTGCACCGGGGAATAGCATCCATCGCAACAGGGGGAGGCTGCCGGTGGCGAGCAAGACCGCGACATCGGATGCGATCGCGTTCGACGATCACGTCGACGCGATCTACGGGGCTGCGATCGACGTCGGCCGCTGGCCTGCCGTGCTCGACGGCATCGCGCAGCAATGCGGCGCGCGGGGCGCGATGATCATGACCGCGTCGCCCGATCGCATGCGCTGGACCGCGTCACCCGGCATCGCCGAGGTAGTCGACGCGTTCTTCGCGGAGGGGTGGCACCTCACCGGCGGCCGCGCGGATCGCCTGATCGCGGATCATCATCCGGGCTTTTGCGTCGAAACCGACTATGTGGATGCAGACGCGCTTCGCCAGATGCCCGTGCAATCCGACTTCCTCGAGCCGCATGGCATGGTCGGCGGCGCGGGCTCGCTGTTCCAGGGCCTGCCGGACGATGCATGCATCCTGACAGTGGAAGGCTGCCAGACACATGACCGGGCGCGGGCGGCGGTGCCGTTCCTCGATCGGTTGCGGCCGCACCTCGGGCGGGCGCTGACGATCGCAGCGGCGGTCCGGGCGCGGATGGATGACGCGGTCCTCGACGCGCTGTCGCTCGCCGGCGTGGCGGCGGCGGTGATCACGCGCGACGGGCGGCACCATGCGTGCAACGCCGAATTCGAGCACGCCTTCGCGAGCGGCGCCACGATCGCGCCGATCACCCGCGCGATGCGGTTCAGGGACCAGCGACTGCAGGCAGCGGTGGAGGAGGTGCGATCGACCGGCGTTCTACCGGGCGGCCGATCGATCCCGCTGGACCTGCAATGGCGCGGCTATCCCGCCGCGGCGCACATGATCCCGCTCATCCGCGGTGCGCGCGATTACTTCGGCAGCGACGGGGTGCTGATCGTACTCGCCAGCGCCGGCAACGTCAGCATTCCCGGCGCCGATCTGTTGCGGTTGATGTTCGATCTGACCCCCGCCGAGGCGCGGCTCACCCGATCGTTGCTCGAAGGGTTGACGATCTCCGATGCGGCGCGGCGGCACGGCGTCACCACGGCTACCGCGCGGCGGCAGTTGGCATCGGTGTTCGCCAAGACCGGGATCAACCGGCAGGGCGATCTGGTGCGGACGTTGAGCGGCCTTGGGGCAGGGTTCGGCGCGCCGTGATCGGCAACTCGGCTTAAGTCGCAGACGATGCGCGATGTTCGGCGTGGACCCGGCGGCGCTGCGGTCGCATAAGCCGCGCAAGCCATGGGGAGCAGGATGATGCCGTTTTCGCTATACGATGCCGTGATACCGTCCAACCTGCAGATACTTGGCGCGGTCGACGCGCTCGTCACCAAGGCGGAGGCGTTCTGTGCGGAGCACGGCAAGCCCGCGTCCGAGCTGATCGACGCGCGACTGGCCCCCGACATGCTGCCGTTCGCCTATCAGGTGAAGTCCTGCGCCGCGCATTCGGCCGGTGGCCTGGAGGGGGTCCGCGCGGGATCGTTCTCACCCGACCGCTCGGTCCCGCCGACCGACTTCGACGGGCTGCATGCGGTGTTGCGTAACGCCATCGCTCATTTGGAGGGGCTGGACCGTGACGCGGTCGACGCAATGGCCGAGAGCGACACCGCGTTCGTGTTCGGGGAGACGAAGATCCCATTCACCGGCCCGAATTTCCTGCTGTCGTTCTCGCAGCCCAATTTCTACTTTCATGCGACCACTGCGTACGCGATCCTGCGCGCGCAGGGATTGCCGCTCGGCAAGCGCGACTTCCTCGGGGCGCTGCGGCTGAAGGTCTGAGCATCCGGCACCGAGCGGGGTGTCGCGACGGGGAATTGATGCCTATCTGGGTGTGATCACATCCACGATAGGCCGTTTGCATTGACCCTGCTGCTCGATCCCCGTGCCCTGCCGCGCTTCGCCGATCTCACCGCCGACGCCATCCTTCCCGCACTGGACGCCGCGCTGGCCAAGCACCGCGCGGTCGTCGCCGATCTCGTGGCGCGGCGCCCGATCGGCTTCGCCGACGCCTGGCTGCCGTTCGAGCGCGCCGATACCGCTCTCGACGCGCTCTGGTCGGCGGTGTCGCACCTCCATGCGGTCGCCGATACGCCCGAGCTGCGCGCCGCGCATGCCGAGGGGCAGAACCGGCTGGTCGAGAACGCGATGGCGGTCGCGCAGAACCGTGATCTCTACGAGGTATTCGTGGCGCTGACCGCGGCGCCCGACTTCGCGACGCTGCCGCTCGCCGACCGGGTCGCAGTGGAACACGCGATCCGCGATTTCGTGCAGGCGGGCGTGGCGCTCGAACCCGAGGCGCGGGCGCGGTTCAGCGAGATCTCGGTCGAACTTTCGGCGCTGGCGACCGCGTTCGGCAGCGCGGTGCTCGACGCCACCGAGGCATGGACCGAGCACGTCACCGACGAGGCGCTGCTCGCCGGGATCGCCGACGCCGATCGTGCGATGTTCGCGGCAGCGGCGCAGGCACGGGGCCTCGATGGCTGGGTGGTGACGCTGCAACAGCCGAGCGTCGGCGCGGTCCTGACCTTCGCCGAGGATCGCGGGTTGCGCGCGCGGGCGTACGAGGCGTTTGGCACCCGCGCATCGGATCGCGGTCCGCATGCCGGGCAGTTCGACAATAGTGCCCGCATTGCGGATATCCTCGCGCTGCGGCGCGAGGTCGCGCAGTTGCTCGGCTATCCCGATCCGGTCAGCTGGTCGCTGTCGACCAAGATGGCGCCCGATGCGGGCGAGGTGATGTCGTTCCTGCGCGATCTCGCGGCGCGGGCGCGGCCGGCGGCGGAGAGCGACCTGGCAGATCTGCGGGCGTTCGCGGCGACGATGGGGATCGACGATCTCCAGCCTTGGGATGTCGGTTTCGTTGCCAACCGGCTGCGGATGGATCGGTATGCGGTCGACGAACAGGCGGTGCGCGCCTACTTCCCGGTCGATCGGGTGATGACCGGGTGGCAGGCGCTGCTGGAACGCTTGTTCGGGATCCGCCTGGTGGCGCGCGACGACGCGCCGCGCTGGCACTCCGATGCGCGGTTCTTCGACGTGATCGACGAGGCGGGCAGCGTCATCGCGGGGCTGTACCTCGATCTGCACGCGCGTGACGGCAAGCGCGGCGGCGCATGGATGGCGCCGGCGCGGCCGCGGCTGGCGGACGGCGACGCGGTGGCGGTGCCAGTCGCTTATCTGGTGTGCAACTTCGCGCCGGTCGGGGCGGACACGCCGTCGCTGCTCAGCCACAACGACGTGACGACGCTGCTGCACGAGACCGGGCATTGCCTGCACCATCTGTTCACCCGCGTGGACCGGCCGAGCATCGCGGGCACCAGCGGGTTCGAGTGGGACGCGATCGAGCTGCCGAGCCAGTTGATGGAGGATTTCGCGTGGGACCGCGAGGTGCTGACAGGCATGTCCGGGCATTACCGGACCGGCGAGGCGCTGCCGGGCGATCTGTACGACAAGATGCTGGCGGCGCGGCGCTTCCAATCGGGCATGTTCATCGTCCGCCAGGTCGAGTTCGCGCTGTTCGACCTGCTGCTCCACCTCGGCACGATGGGCGGCGACCCGATCGAGGTGATCGAGGCGGTGCGCGACGAGGTGGCGGTGATCCGACCGCCCGAATGGCACCGCTTCCCCCACGCGTTCAGCCACATCTTCGCGGGCGGCTACGCAGCGGGCTATTACAGCTATCTGTGGGCGGAGGTGCTTGCCGCCGACGGCTTCCAGCGCTTCGCCGAGGCAGGGCTGGTCGACCGCGCCACCGGCGACCTGTTCCGCGACACGGTGCTGGCGCAGGGCGCGGTGCGGCCGGCGGCGGAGAGCTTCCGCGCATTCCGGGGGCGCGATCCGGATCCGGCGGCGATGCTGGTGCGGCACGGATTGGCGGGATAGGCGCGCCGCCGGCTTAGCGGTTCTGGCGACGATCCACTGCATCGACGCAGCCGGACGCTACGGACACTTAGATCAAACCGTATCGATCTGAAACGAACCGTTTCGGATCGGTTGGTCGCGTGTGATCAGAATAGACTTGCATATAAGGCAGGTTAGTTTCATCCACGCAACGACGTGTGATCTGTGCATGAAATTGGGGGGAGGGCTGATGAAGACGGTGGTTTGCGACAGCCCATTCCTGCTCGCGGTACAGGAGCGGCCAATGCCGCGCCGGGCGCCGGGCGAGGTGCTGGTGCGGATCCGCCGGATCGGGATGTGCGGAACCGATTATCACATCTATGCCGGGCGCCAGCCGTTCCTCAGCTACCCGCGGGTGATCGGACACGAGCTTGCCGGCGAGGTGATCGACGTCGATGACGGGTCACGGTTCGCGCCTGGGCAGGTGGTCACGATCAACCCGTACCTGTCCTGCGGCACGTGCATCGCTTGCCGCAAGGGACGCGAGAATTGCTGCATGACGATCGAGGTGCTCGGCGTGCACCGCGACGGCGGCATGTGCGAATATCTGAGCGTGCCCGAAGCCGCGGTGATCGCGGTCGGAAACCTGTCGCTGGACCAGGCGGCGATGATCGAGTTCCTGGCGGTCGGTACGCATGCGGTCGGCCGTGGCGGGGTGACCGCGGGTGATGCGGTGCTGGTGATCGGGGCCGGGCCGATCGGCGTCGGGGTGGCTTTGTTCGCGCAGTTCGCCGGGGGGACGGTGACGCTGATCGACACCAGCGCGACGCGGCTGGCGCATGCCCGCGACAAGGTGGGGATCGCTAACGTCGTTCCAGTGGCCGCCGGGATCGACACGACGCTCGCGAAAGCTACCGGGGGCGAATTCTATGACTGCGTGTTCGATGCGACCGGCAACATCACGGCGATGCGTCAGGGCCTCGGCTATGTCGCGCATGGTGGCCGTTACGTGCTGGTCAGCGTGGTGCGCGAGGATCTGGTCTTTCCCGATCCCGAATTTCACAAGCGCGAGACGAGCCTGCTCGGCAGCCGCAACGCGACGCATGCCGATTTCGAGCTGGTGATCGCGCGCATCGCCGACGGATCGATCCCGACCGACGCGCTCCTCACCCATAGTTTCGCGGCCGAGGACGCACCCGAGCGGGTGCCCGCGTTGATCGTCGAGCATGATCAGGTGCTGAAGGCGATCGCGCGGTTCTGACGATCGACATGGCGAAGGCGCGCGGGCCGTAGCGTAACCATCCATTGTCAAGCGAACCAACGCGACTTACGGATCGGTCATGACCAGCCACAGCGACAACAGCGACGATGCCGGCCAGGAGGCGGGGCCGACCGCGGGGAAGCCCAAGAACGTCTATGCCGCCCCGGCGCTGGACAAGGCGTTCGACGTCATCGAATTGCTCGCGCAGGCACCCGACGGTCTGACCCTGACCGAAATCGCCGCGCGGCTGCAACGGTCGCTCAGCGAGTTGTTCCGGATCGTCGTGGTGATGGAGCGTCGCGGCTATCTGATCAAGAATCCCGACACCGATCGGCTGGTGGTCGCCTACAAGCTGCTCGATCTCGCCTATCGCGCGACGCCCGCGCGGCACCTGACCAAGGCGGCGGTGCCGGTGATGCAGGCACTGGCGCGCGACATCGGGCAGTCCTGCCATCTGGTGGTACGCAACCGCGCCAGCGGGCTGGTGATCGCGCGCGAAAAGGGCTCCGGCGCGAGCGGTTTCAGCGTGCAGATCGGCGTGACGATCGACCTGGCGCAGAGCTGCTCGGGCCATGTCATCCTCGCCTTCTCCGCCCCGGCGCGCACCGCCGAAATGCTCGACGAACTCAGCGCGGTGAAGGGGAGCTCGATCCGGGAGCTGAAGGAGCGGATCGCGCTGGTCGCCGAGCGCGGCTATGATCGCCAGCCGAGCCCGATCACCTATGGCGTTACCGACATGAGCTATCCGGTGCTTGGGCTGGACGGATACCTGATCGCGGCGCTGACGATCCCTTTCCTGGAGCGGATCGACGGCTCTCAACCGGTCGACATGGAGGCAGCGCGCGAGCAGCTGGCGGCGGCGGCGCAGACGATCTCGACCCGGCTCGGCTGGCGCGGGCATGCCGCACCCGATGCGACACCCGCAGTGGTCGAGCCACCGAAGCGCGCGAAGCGGAGCACCGCCAAGGGCTGATCAGCCGGTGCAGCAATCACGTTGCCACAGGTGAAAGTCTGCCCTAGCTTCGGACAGCAGCCGGCGTGATCAAGCCGGCGCATGCCCGGACGGGCTGGGGAGGACATGAACATGCCGAGCGCGACGATGTTGCCGCAGGTCGATGCGGATGCCGACGCCAATGTCGCCGGTGAAGTGGGCGGCGCGTTCATCACCCCCGGGTTCCGCATCGGCTTCATGCTCGTCGTCAGCCTCTTCTTCCTCTGGGCGATCGCGAACAACTTTAATGACATCCTGATCCGGCAATTCCAGAAGGCGCTCGATCTGGACCGCGCGCAGGCGGGTATCATCCAGTTCGTCTTTTATCTCGGCTATTTTCTGATCGCGCTGCCGGCGGGGCTGCTGATGCGGCGGTTCGGCTACAAGGCGGGGATCCTGACGGGCTTGTCGCTGTATGCGGCGGGGGCGCTGCTGTTCTACCCGGCGGCCGAGCTGCGCGACTACGGTGCGTTCCTTGCGGCGCTGTTCGTGATCGCATCGGGTGCTGCATTCCTGGAGACCGCCGCCAACCCCTACATCGTCGCGTTCGGCGATCGTGCGCGCGCGTCGCAGCGGCTGAACCTGGCACAGGCGTTCAACGGCTTCGGCGGGTTCCTGGCGCCGATCATCGGCGGCACCTTCATTTTTTCGGGCGTCGAACATTCGAGCGCGGCGCTGACCGCGATGACGCCGGCGGCGCTCGACGCCTATAGGCTAGGCGAGGCGCGTATGGTGCAGACGCCGTACCTCGTGCTCGCCGCGGTGGTGATCGCGATCGGCGCGGCGATCGCGGTAACGCGACTGCCGAAGGTGGTGGGCGGTCAATCGGACGTGCGCGCGCCGGGCGGTATCGGTGCGCTGCTGCGCGTCCCGGCGTTGCGCGGAGCGGTGGCGGCACAGTTCTTCTACGTCGGCGCGCAAGTCGGCATCTGGAGCTTCTTCGTCGATTTCGTGAAGGACATCCGACCGGAAACCCCGGAGCGTACCGCCGCCTATCTGCTGTCCGCGAGCCTGGTGCTGTTCATGGCCGGCCGCTTCGTCGGCGCCGCGCTGATGCAGCGGGTGCGATCGACCGTGCTGCTCGGCGGCTATGCGGTGGCGAACGTCGCGCTGTGCGCGGTCGCGATAGTCGCACCCGGCGACATCGCGATCGGCGCGCTGATGCTCACCGGCTTCTTCATGTCGATCATGTTCCCGACGATCTTCGCGCTGGGCGTGAAGGATCTCGGACCCGCCGCGACGCTGGGATCGTCGCTAATCGTGATGGCGATCATCGGCGGAGCGATCTTCCCGCCGCTGATGGGGTTCGTCTCGCATGCAGGGGGCGGCCTGCGGATCGCGATGCTGGCGCCGCTGGTCTGTTTCGCGATCGTCGGGCTGTATGCGCGACGCGTGAAGGATGCGCCGAGCGACCCGATCACGGGGTGACGCGCCGGGGAACGGCGGCCGCCAAGGCGTGCCATTGGTGGCCGTGGCGTTCGAGCAGGGCGTCGGCCCCTGCCGGTCCCATGCTCCCCGCTGCATAAGGTTCGGGTGCGCCGTCACTCGCCCATAGATCGAGGAACGGCTGCATCGCCGCCCAGCCCGCCTCGATCGCATCAGCGCGCTGGAACAGCGTCTGGTCGCCGATGAACATGTCGTAGAGCAGCGACTCATAGCCGGTAAGATGGCCGACATCAAAGCGATCGGCATAGTTGAAGTCGAGCGTCACCGGCACTGTGTCCACCCCGAGCCCCGGACGCTTGATCAGGATCTCCATGCTCAACCCCTCGCCGGGCTGGAGCTGGATGACGAGGCGATTGGGCGGCAGGCGTTCGGCGGCGGTCTTGTCAAACTGCGCGAACGGCACCGGTTTGAAGGTCACCACGATCTCGGTATCGCGCACCGCCATCGCCTTGCCGGTGCGCAGATAGAAGGGCACTCCCGCCCAGCGCCAGGTGTCCACCATCAGCCGCAGCGCGACGAAGGTCTCGGTACGGCTTTCGGGTGCGACGTCGGCGGTGTCGCGATAGCCGGCGACGTCGCGGTCGCCCACCCGGCCCGCGGTATAGGCGCCGCGCACGCCGTTCTCGCGTGCGGCGGTGGGCGTGTAGGCCCGGACCGCGCCGAGCACCTTGGCCTTTTCGTTGCGGATCGCCTCGGCATCGAAGCTGGCGGGCGGCTCCATCGCGACCATCGCGAGCAGCTGGAACAGGTGGTTCGGGATCATGTCGCGCAGCGCGCCGGTGGCGTCGTAGAAGCTGCCGCGGGTGCCGACGTCGACCGCCTCCGCCGCGGTGATCTGGACATGGTCGATGCTGTTGCTGGTCCACAGCGTCTCGATCATCATGTTCGCGAACCGCGCGGTCATGATGTTCTGGACGGTTTCCTTGCCGAGGAAATGATCGAGGCGGTAGATCTGTTGCTCGCCGACATGGCCGAGGATGCGCGCATTGAGCGCGCGCGCGGAGGCGAGATCGTGACCGAACGGTTTCTCGATGGCAACGCGGCGGAAGGCGCCGGGCTTCTCGGCGAGCAGCCCGTGCTGGGCGAGCTCGTCGACGATGTCGCCAAAGAAGCGCGCGGGCACCGCGAGATAATAGGCGACGTTGCCGACGAGTTGCGCGGATAGCGTTTCGTAGACCGCGTTCTGGGTGAAATCGCCCTGGAGGTAGCGGATGCGGGGCTTGAGGCGCGTCCAGGCGGGGTCGGCGTCGGTGTCCTTCAGCAGCGATGCGACGCTGGCGCGCAGGGTCTCGTCGTCGCCGGGATCGATGCCGACGCCGACGATCTGCAGGTCGTCGCCGCTGAGGCCGAGCCGCGTCATGTTGACGAGCGCGGGGACGAGCAGGCGCCGGGTGAGATCGCCCATCGCGCCGAAGATTACCAGGGTGACGGCCGGGGCCACGGCGACGTTCTGTGCCGGGTTCGGCATCGGCTTGGCGGGATCGTTACTCATCGAGCGAGGCTTTCCTGGACGCGGGAGCCCTGTCGGGCTGACCGACGCCATACGGCCCGGGTGCGCGATGGTTCAAGACGCATGCGAATAGGGCAGGGTTGCTTAACCAGTGTTGCCAGCGGCCGATGTGCGCGCCACGATGCGGCAACGTCGACCTTTGGGAAGTTTCCTCCATGATCAAGCCGATCCTGCTCGCTGCCGCTGCCTCGTTGATACTGTCTCCGGTCGCGGCGCAGCAGGTCGCTCCCGTTGGCGGCGATGTTCCCGCCAAGTTCGTGCCGCCTGCCGGTAACGCCGATTACGACAAGCGCGTGATCATGGTGCCGATGCGCGACGGGACCAAGCTCTACACCGTGATCGTGGTGCCGAAGGGCGCGGTGAACGCGCCGATCGTGCTGACCCGCACGCCGTACAACGCCAAAGGCCGTGCCAATCGCAGCGACAGTCCGAGCATGCTGGCGACGCTGCCGCTCGCGGACGAGGTCTTCGTGAAGGCGGGCTACATTCGGGTCTATCAGGACGTCCGCGGGAAGTATGGTTCGGAGGGGGATTATGTCGTCACCCGCCCGGTTATCGGGCCGCTGAACAAGACCAAGGTCGACCACGTCACCGATGCCTATGACACGATCGACTGGCTGGTGAACAAGACGAACCTGCCAGAATCGAACGGCCGAGTCGGCATGATCGGGTCGTCCTACGAAGGCTTCACGGTGGTCATGGCGCTGCTCAACCCGCACCCGGCGTTGAAGGTCGCGGTGCCCGAAAGCCCGATGATCGACGGCTGGATGGGCGACGACTGGTTCCACTATGGCGCGTTCCGCCTCGCCAACATTGCCTGGCTCGGCAGCCAGACCGGCTACAAGGGCGCGGGCGAGGCGCCGCCCACCGGCGGCTATGACGATTACGATAATTTCCGCGAGATCGGATCGGCGGGCGCCTGGGCGCAGAAGTCGGGCTACGACCAGCTGCCCTATTGGCAGCGGATGGTCTCGCATCCTGCCTATGACGAGTTCTGGGAAGGGCAGGCGCTCGATAAGCTGCTCGCCGCGAATCCGTCGAACATCCCGACCCTGTGGGAGCAGGGGCTATGGGATCAGGAGGACATGTACGGCGCGATCACCGCGTGGGAGGCGCTGAAAGCCAAGGGGAAAATGGGCAACAACTTCCTCGTGATGGGGCCGTGGCGGCACAGCCAGGTCAATCGCGAGGGTCGTAGCCTCGGCGCGTTCCAGTGGAACGGCGACACCGCAGCGCAATTTCGCGAACAGATGGTGATGCCGCTGTTCAACCAGTATCTTAAGGACGGTGCGCCCGCGAACCTGCCCGCGGCCGCGATCTACAACACCGGCGAGAACCACTGGGACAAGCTGACCACCTGGCCGCTGGCTTGCGAGAAGGGTTGCGCGGCGCCGCTGACGCCGCTGTATCTCGGCAACGATGGGGCGCTGGGGTTCGACAAGACGGCGTCGGGCAGCGTCAGCTACGTGTCCGATCCCGCCAAGCCGGTGCCGCATCTGCCGCGCCCGGTGAACTTCAACGACGGTCGCTGGGGCGACTGGCTGGTGAGCGATCAGCGCCATGTCGACGGGCGTGGCGACGTACTGACCTATCAGACGCCGGTGCTGACCGCGCCGGTTCGCGTGTCGGGGGCGCCGATCGCTGATCTGTTCGCGCGAACGACGGGGACGGATGGCGATTTCGTCGTCAAGATCATCGACGTGCTGCCGGCCGAGAACGCGACCGACGCGAAGATGGGTGGGTACGAGCTACCGATCAGCCTCGATATCTTCCGCGGGCGATATCGGACCAGCTTCAGCAAGCCGTCGGCGATCCCGGCGGGCAAGGTGCAGGAGTATAAATTCCGGCTGCCGACGGTGAACCATGTGTTCAAGCCGGGGCACCGGATCATGATTCAGGTCCAGTCGAGCCTGTTCCCGCTCTACGACCGCAACCCGCAGGTCTATGTGCCGAACATCTTCCTCGCGAAGAAGAGCGATTACCGGAAGGCGACGGTGACCGTGGAACATGGCGGCAGCGCGGCGAGCCGGGTGTGGTTGCCGGTGGTGCCGGTGGATCAGAACGCGGTGGCGGCGCGGTAGGAGGGGCTTCCCAATTCGTCTTTCCCGCGAAGGCGGGAATCCATACTGGCGAACCTCGCGGCCAATCTCTGAGGCTAGCCAGTATGGATCCCCGCCTGCGCGGGGATGACGGAGAGAGAAAGGCCGACTCAGCCCAGCGCTTCGACCTGTTCGGCAAGTTCCAGCCAGCGCATCTCCGCCTCTTCCTTCTGTGCCCGGGCGGTGTCGATCGCGGTGCCGTGGCGGGCGAAGGCGGTGGGATCCCGCGTGTAGAGGGCGGGATCGGCCATTGCCGCTTCGTGGCGCGCGATGGTGGCGTCGAGTTCCTCGATCCGCTTGGGTAGCAGATCGTAGTCGCGCTGGTCCTTGTAGGTGAGCTTGGCCTTCGCGGCGGGCGGTGTCACGGGCGCGGCGGTGGGCTTGGCGGCGGTGCGCTTCGTGTCGGTGCGCGGCTTGCGCTGCCGTTCCCACTCCTCGTAGCCGCCGGCGACCACGTCGACCGTGCCGCTGCCGTCGAGCCCGAGCGTGATCGTGACGGTGCGATCGAGGAAATCGCGATCGTGGCTGACGATCAATACCGTGCCGTCATAATCGCCGATCACGTCCTGAAGCAGGTCGAGCGTCTCCAAATCGAGATCGTTGGTCGGTTCGTCGAGCACCAGCAGGTTCGACGCGCGTGCGAACTCCCGCGCCAGCAACAGCCGCGAGCGTTCGCCACCCGACAGCGACGCGACCTTCGCCTCAACCATGTTCGGGTCGAACAAGAACTCCTTCAGATAACCGTGGATGTGCTTCTTGACCCCGAGCACCTCGATCCAGTCGCCGCCATCAGCGACGACCTCGCGGACGGTCTTTTCGGGCGCCATCAGGCTGCGCTGCTGGTCGATCACCACCGCGTCGAGCGTCTTGGCGAGCCGGATGCTGCCGGTGTCGGGTTCCAGTTCGCCGGTCAGCAGCTTGAGCAGGGTCGACTTGCCCGCGCCGTTGCGGCCGATGATGCCGATCCGGTCGCCGCGAGCGACGCGCAGGGTAAGATCGCCGATGATCGTGCGGTCGCCATAGGATTTGCTGACGTGCTTAGCGTCGATCACGATCTTGGAGCGCGCGTCGTCGGTGCCGGTCGTCAGGTTGGCGGCACCCTGCGGCCCCATCATCGCAGCGCGTTCGGCGCGCATCTCCTTCAGCTTGGACAGGCGCCCCTGATTGCGGCGGCGGCGACCGGTGACGCCGCGCAGCAGCCAATGTTCCTCGATCTTCAGGCGCGCGTCGAGGCGTTCGGCGGCGCGTGCTTCCTCGGCATAGACCTGTTCGGTCCAGGCTTCGAAACCGCCGAAACCGATCTCGGCGCGTCGGATCGCACCGCGATCAAGCCACAAGGTCTGCTTGGTCAGGCGGGTGAGGAAGGTGCGGTCGTGGCTGATCACGACGAAGGCGCCGCGGAAGCGCTTGAGCCAATCCTCAAGCCATTCGATCGCGGCGATATCGAGATGGTTGGTCGGCTCGTCGAGCAGCAGCACGTCCGGATCCTGCGCCAACGCGCGGACGATCGCGGCGCGCCGGCGCTCGCCGCCCGAGGCGGAGGCGGCCTCACGCGACAGATCGATGCCGAGCTGACCGGCGATCGCCTCCGCCTCGTGCGCCAGCGGCGCGTCGTCGCCGCCCATGACATAGTCGTTGAGGGTCGCGACGCCGCGGAGGTCGGGTTCCTGTTCGAGTAGGACGACGCGGGTGCCGGGGACGATCGTGCGGCGCCCCTCGTCGGCGTCGATGCGCGCACCGAGCAGCTTCAGCAACGTGGTCTTGCCTGCGCCGTTGCGACCGATCAGCGCGAGCCGATCCCGCGCGCCGACATGAATGTCGAGTTCGCGGAACAACCAGCCGGAACCCTGGATCAAGCCAAGGCCTTCGAAAGACAGAATAGGGGCAGCCATGTGCGCGGCAGGTAGGGGGCCGCGACCCTCCCGGCAAGTTGCGCCGAGGAGAGGAGGTCGCGGGAAGCATTCACAGGCTGTTCAATGCGGCGCCCCTATGCGACGCATGATGACGATGATCCCCGCGCTCCTGTTGCTCGCTGCCTCCCCCGCCACGGTGCCGGTGCTCGACCAGCGCCGCAGCGACCAGGCGACCGCCTATGCCGCGCGCCGCGACGGGCGGCTGCTCGGTCTGCGCGAGATCGAGGGGCGGGTCGTGCCGACGATGCGGGGCGCGCAATATATCGGCGTCGACTTCGATTCGGGGACGGGCGTCTACACGCTGAAGTTCCTGCGCGACGGGGTGGTGATCTGGGTCGATGTCGACGGGCGATCGGGGCAGGTGATCGGCCGGACGGGACGATGATGGCCGATTCTTCCCGCGCGTAACCGCTGTGAGGTATTGCGGGGTTCAGCCGTCCGACAGGTTGTTTCCTTCAGGCGGCTTCGTGGTATCGCGGTCGCGATAAACCGGAGGGAAGGAAAGCCATGCGTGTTCTGATCGTCGAGGACGAACCCAATCTCGGCCAGCAATTGAAGAACACGCTGGAGGGCGCGGGCTATGCGATCGATCTCGCCACCGATGGCGAGGAGGGGCATTTCCTCGGCTCGACCGAAAATTACGACGCGATCGTGCTCGATCTTGGGTTGCCGGAGGTCGACGGGCTGACGGTGCTCGATCGGTGGCGCAAGGAAGGCCGCACCGCGCCGGTGTTGGTGTTGACCGCGCGCGACAGTTGGTCGGACAAGGTCGCGGGGCTCGACGCGGGCGCGGACGACTATGTCGCCAAGCCGTTCCAGACCGAGGAACTGATCGCGCGGCTGCGCGCGCTGATCCGGCGTGCCTCCGGCAACGCTTCGTCCGAGCTGAACGCGGGCGACATCCGGCTCGACACCCGGTCCGGCAAGGTGACGCGGGCGGGCGAGCCGGTGAAGCTGACCGCGCAGGAGTATAAGCTGCTGAGCTATCTGCTCCACCACAAGGGCAAGGTGGTCAGCCGCACCGAGTTGATCGAACATATCTACGACCAGGACTTCGACCGTGATTCGAATACCATCGAGGTGTTCGTGACCCGGATCCGCAAGAAGCTGGGCCAGGATGTGATCACCACGATCCGCGGGCTCGGCTACAGCCTCGAAGATCCGGACGCCTGACCGGTGGCATGACCGACGATACCGCCGTCATCGAAGCCCCGGCGGCGCCGGAGCGCCAATCGCCGAAGACGACGGGGTCGCTGTCGCGGCGGATGATCCTGATCGCCGCGGCGTGGATCGCGGTGCTGCTCGCCGGGGGCGGCTTCGCGCTCGATCGCGTGCTGGTGACTGCGGTTACGCGCAACTTCGACGATCAGCTCGAATATGTCCTGACTGCGCTGATCGTCACCGCCGATATCGGGCCCGACAAGGAGGTGTTCTTCAACCGCGAGCCCGCGAACCAGCTGTTCCTCGAACCCTATTCGGGGCTGTATTGGCAGGTCTCGGCGCCGGGGCAGGAGAGCTTCGCGTCGCGATCGCTATGGGATCGGCGGCTGAAGTTCGGCGCGAAGCACACCGACCGCGCGGTGCACGCCTATGACAGCCTGCAATTCAAGGGCGAACAGCTGCGCATCCTAGAGCGGGACGTCCAGCTGCCGCGATCGACGGTGCGGTGGCGGTTCCAGGTCGCCCAGACCCGCGATGGACTGAACGCGCAGATCGCGGCGCTGCGGCGGACGCTGGTGCGCAGCTTCGCGCTGCTCGGCGTCGGGTTGATCCTGCTGGCGGCGTTGCAGACATTCTACGGGCTGTGGCCGCTGCGCAGGGTTCGCGAGGAGATCGCGCGGATGCGCGCGGGGCAGTCGAACCGGATCGACGGCGGTATGCCCAATGAGCTCGCGCCGATGGTCGAGGAACTGAACGCGCTGGTCGAGCATAACGAGCGCCAGGCCGAGGAAGCGCGACGGCATGCGGGCAACCTCGCGCATGCGCTGAAGACGCCGCTGACGGTAATCATGAACGCCGCGACGGCAGAGGCGGACGACCTCGCCGACACCGTGATCCGCGAGGCGCGAACGATGCGGCGGCAGGTCGACCACCACCTCGCCCGGGCGCGAGCGGTGGGAAGGCGCGGGTCGGCGCATAGCCGGGCGGCGGTCTGGCCGAGCCTTGAATCGGTCGAACGCGCGGTGGGGCGGCTGTACCGCCATGTGCGGATCGACGTGACCGGGCCGAAGACGTTGCAGGTGCATGTCGAACGGCAGGATCTCGACGAGATGCTGGGTAATCTGATCGAGAATGCGGCGAAATACGGCGGCGGCAGCGTGTTCGTCACGGTCGGCGCGCAGGCGGGGTTCGTGGAATTCCTGGTCGAGGACGACGGCATGGGTATCCCCGAGGAACAGCGGGTACGCATCTTCGATCGCGGCGTCCGGCTGGATACGGGGAAGCCCGGCACCGGGCTGGGCCTCGCGATCGTGCGCGACGTCGCCGAAATCTATGGCGGCACGGTCGCGCTCGAGGAGAGCGAGGATCTCGGCGGGTTGCTGGTGCGGCTGAGGTTGCCTGCGGCGAGCGGGTAATCTCATCAGCGCGGCCGTCAGCTCTGCGCGCCTTTCGTTGTGCTCCCGCGAAAGCGGGAGCCTAGAATCAAGCAGGATAACAGCCGGTGGTTCTACTTGGTCCTAGGCTCCCGCCTTCGCGGGAGCACGAGACGGCCCAGGGAACGGGGAGGTCAGGCTGCCAGCTTGAGCTCGCCGACCGCGTTGGCGGCGATCGTCAGGCTGCGCTTGCGGGCTTCGTGGTCGAAGATCGAGCTGGTCAGCATGAGTTCGTCGACTCCCGTTCGCTCGATGAAGGCGGCGATGCCGCGTGCGATCGCGGCGGGGCCGCCCACCGCCGAGCATTGCAGGACGTGATCGAGGATCGCCTTGCCCTGCGGCGGCAGCGAGGCGCGATAGCCGGGGACCGGCGGCGGCAGCTGGCGCGGGTTGCCGGTGCGCAGCGCGACGAACGCCTGTTGCTGCGATGAGGCGAGCAATTCCGCCTCCTCATCGGTATCGGCACCGAACACGTTGAAGCCTGCCATCACGTGCGGACGGGCGAGACGTGCGGAGGGGCGGAAGTCGCGGCGATAGATGGCGATCGCCTGGTCGAGCGCATCGGGTGCGAAGTGCGAAGCGAACGCATAGGGCAGGCCGAGCGCGGCGGCGAGCTGCGCGCCGAAGGTGCTCGATCCGAGGATCCACATGTCGACGTTCGCGCCGGCGCCCGGCGTGGCGCTGATCCCGGTCTGACCGTCGTCGGCAAAATAGCTCTGCAATTCGAGCACGTCCTGCGGAAAGGCATTGGCGTCGGTCTCGAGCGTCCGGCGCATCGCGCGCGCGACGCGCTGGTCGGAGCCGGGCGCGCGGCCGAGGCCGAGATCGATGCGGCCGGGGAACAGCGCGTCGAGCGTGCCGAACTGTTCGGCGATTACCAGCGGGGCGTGGTTCGGCAGCATGATGCCGCCCGCGCCGACGCGGATGGTGCGGGTCGCTGCGGCGACATGCGCGATCACGATCGCGGTGGCGGCGCTGGCGATGCCGGTCATGCCGTGATGCTCCGCCGTCCAGTAGCGGGTGAAGCCGAGCCGCTCGGCATGCACGGCGAGATCCGCGGCGTTGGCGAGCGCACCCGCGACGGTGCCGCCTTCGACGACGGGGACGAGATCGAGGAGGGAATATGCGGTCATGGACGAGGAGATGGGGGTGCAGAGAGTGGGATGCAAATGGTTCGCTCCCGTGTTCCTGCTTAGGCAGGAATCCAGAGTTACGAGCGCTGATGCTTGTGGTCCTGGGCTGCTGCGTGCGCAGGAGCACGGCGAGCTAGAAGCCGCGCGCCCAGCGTAGCGCGAGGCCGTAATCGGCGGGCGCGGTGGCGATGTTGCCGGGGTTGCGGCGCCAGTAGAGGTTGGTGTGGAGCGCGCCGCCGATCAGGAAGGCGCTGTACCGCGCCTCGATGTCGAGTTCGCGGCCGGTGGGGGCGAGGTCCAACCGCTGGATCGTCCACGCGTTCACCAGTTCGGTGGCATAGTCGTAGCCGGTCGGCAGGCGGTAATCGACGCCGCCCGACGCCACCCGCAGCGGCTGCGCCACGCGCAGGCCGATGCTGTCGCCGCCGAACACGCCGTCCTTGCCGATGTCGGCGTCGAAGGCGCCGGTGCGGAGCAGGCCGGTGCCGCCGATCGCGCCGCTCAGTCGTGCCTGGCTCCAGCCGCGGCGCAACGAACCGCCGACCGACCAGCCATTGTCGAAGCGCATCCTCGCTGTCGCATCGACGAACCAGCTGACCGCGCGCGGCGCGCCGAGGCCGCCGTCGAACCGGGCGCCGAGCAGCGTGTCATGCTCATCAAGGCGGGTGGCGGTGACCAGCGCGGAGGCCCCGCCGAGGGTCTTGTCGAGAGCGAGGGTGAAGCGGTCGTAACCGAAACGGCGGTAGCTGCCGAGCGCGGCCAGCGTGGGATCGCGGCGGGCTAGCACGTTGCCGGTCTCCGCGGCGGCGGTGATGCCGACGCCCCAGAGCTGTTGACGGAGCGCGCTGGCGGATCCGGCGACGTTCTCGAACCCCATGCCGGCGATCCCGGCGAGCATGAAGGCGGGTTGCGTGAGGCCGCCGAGCTGGGCGGTGAGATTGGCGCTGCCTTGCGAGAAGGCGAAGCCGAAGGCGGTGTCCCGGGCGATGCGCTGCATCACCGTGCCCGCGATCGCGCGACCGGCGTCGGCGTCGGCGCGGGTCAGGGTGGAGCGCGACAGCACGACGTCGCCGTTTGCGCGCGGCGTGATCGTCATCGACACCGTCATGCCGGCATTGGCGACCGCGACGCTGCGCTGGCGAGACAGCAGCACGCCGCCGAGTGTCCGGCTCTGGGCGCCGGGGCGGATGGTGGTGCCGAGATCGATCGCGAAGGCGCGGTTGTAGCTGTCGAGGATAATCGTGCCGAGCGTGCCCCGCCCCGAATCGCCCATCGGCGCGGAGAGCGTGGCGTTGCTGGTCAGCGACACCGGCAAGGTCGATCCCGCGACGCTGGTCGCGCCGACCGGCTGGAACGCGGCGGTGAGATCGAGCACCCCCTGGCCGTAGACCGGATCGACGCCGGGCGCGCCTGCATCGCGCGCGGTGCGGTACAGCAGGTCGACGATCTGCGCGCCGGTGAGGTTTGGAAATGCCTGGGCGAGCAGCGCCACCGCAGCGGTGATCTGCGGCGTCGCGAACGACGTGCCCGACCAAAGATAGGGCGTGTTGGTCTCGTCGGGCGCGCGGACGCGCTCGCCGACCGCGGCCAGGAAGTGCGTCGCTGAATCGCCCGCCCGGTCGCTGAAGCTCGAAATTGCGTCGGCCCCCCTGGTGCGGGCGTCGTTGCTGCCGACCGATCCGGCGATGATGACGAGGTTGCGGGCTATGCTGGTCTGATTGGCGAAGGCGGTCGAGGCGGAGGGATTGGCGGTGCCGTCATTGCCGGCCGCGACGACGATGACGATGCCCGCGGCGGTCGCGCGGTTGACGGCGGCGAGCAGGGATGGCGAGGCGCCGTCATCGCCGCCGAGCGAGATGTTGACGACCTTAGCGCCACTGGTGCGCGCGATGTCGATACCGCGGGCAATATTGTCGTCGTTGAACGAACAGCCGCTCGCGTTGGTGGTTTCCGTCGCACAGGTGCCGGGCGAGTCGCCGCGCAGCACGATCAGCGTCGATTCATAGGCAATCCCGTGGGTGCCCGATCCGTTGCGGCGCCCGCCGATCGTGAAGGCGACCGCGGTGCCGTGCCCGCCTTCGTCGTCGATCGAGCTGTTGCCGGCGACACTCTGGGACGCCGACGAGATGCGGTTGCCGAATTCGGGGCTTTCGAGATCGATGCCGGTATCGATGACCGCAACGTTGATGCCGGCGCCGGTGGCGCCGCGCTGATAGGCGGCGAGCGCGTTCATCGACACCGCGCCGACGGTGGCGCGATATTCGGGCGTGTCGACCGAACCACTGGTGGGGGCGGGCGCAGGAGCCGGCGCGGGTGCGGGGGTCGGGGTGGGCGTGACCGGCGGCGTCTGGGTCGGTGCAGGCGTCGGTGCGGGTGTAGGCGCAGGCGTCGGCGCAGGTGTTGGCGCAGGGGTCGGCGCCGGAGCGGGCGCGGGTGTGGCGATCGGCGGCGCGGGGGTGCTGCCGACGCCAGCGCCACCGCCGCCGCACGCGGCAACGAGCGCGACGCCGAGCAGCGCAGTGGTGCGCAACAACCAGTATTTCGACGTCGTCATGTTCCCGCAGCCTCGATCGGAAGAACGATCCATTGCGACACTTTCGCTTTACGTCAGGCTAACGCCGCCGCGGAGGCGTTGCGATATCGAGGTACGAACCGTAGGACCCGCGCGATGCATCCGCGCCTCGCCCATGTCCGCACCTGGATATTCGATCTCGATAATACGCTCTATCCGGCGAGCGCGAACCTATTCGCGCAGATCGACGTCAAGATGACCGCGTTCATCGGCGAATTCCTCCGGGTCGATGCAGCGGAGGCACACCGCATCCAGAAGCAATATTTCCTTGGCCATGGCACTACGCTAGCCGGGCTGATGGCGGAACATGGCGTCGAGCCGCAGCGCTTCCTGGACTATGTTCATGATGTCGAGATGGACGTGCTCGAGCACGACGCGCCGCTGGTCGCGGCGATCGCGCGGCTGCCGGGGCGCAAGCTGGTCTTCACCAATGGCGACACGCCCTATGCGCTGAAGGTGCTCGAGCGGATCGGGCTGGGCGGCAGTTTCGAGGCGGTGCACGACATCCACGCGATGGGGCTGGTGCCGAAGCCGCATCCGTCGGCCTATGCCGGGCTGTGCGCGGCGTTCGACATCGACCCGACTACCGCGGTGTTCGTCGAGGATATGGCGCGCAACCTTGCGCCGGCGAAAGCGATCGGGATGACCACGGTGTGGGTCGACAACGGATCCGAACAGGCGAGCGACGCCGATCGCAGCTACATCGATTTCACCGTCCACGCGCTCGCGCCGTGGCTCGAGACCATCTTGGAGACAGCATGACCCAGCATTTGCAGGCGACGATCGACGCGGCTTGGGAAGATCGCGCGGCGATCGGTTTCGATACCGCCGGCGCGACCCGCGAGGTGGTGGAGCAGGCGCTGGCGCTGCTCGATGCCGGCGAGGCGCGCGTCGCGGAGCCCGACGGCGCGGGTGGCTGGCGGGTCAACCAGTGGCTGAAGAAGGCGGTGCTGTTGTCGTTCCGGCTGAACGACAACCAGCTGATCGATAACGCGCCCGGCGCTGGGCACTGGTTCGACAAGGTGCCGTCGAAATTCTCCGGCTGGTCCGAGGCGGAGTTCCGCGCCGCGGGCTTTCGCGCGGTGCCGGGCAGCGTCGTGCGGCGCGGCGCGTATGTCGCGCCAGGTGCGATCCTGATGCCGAGCTTCGTCAACATCGGCGCGCATGTCGGCGCGGGAACGATGGTCGACACCTGGGCGACGGTCGGATCGTGCGCGCAGATCGGCAAGAACGTGCACCTGTCGGGCGGCGCGGGGATCGGCGGAGTGCTCGAGCCGCTCCAGGCCGATCCGGTGATCATCGGCGACGGCGCCTTCATCGGCGCACGGTCGGAGGTCGCGGAGGGCGTCCGCGTCGGCGAGGGGGCGGTGCTGTCGATGGGCGTGTATCTCGGCGCGTCGACCAAGATCATCGACCGTGCGACCGGCGAGGTCTTCAAGGGCGAGGTGCCGCCTTATGCGGTGGTGGTGCCGGGATCGACCGGCGGCGATCTGGGGCTGTATTGCGCGGTGATCGTCAAGCGGGTCGACGCGCAGACCCGGTCCAAGACCAGCATCAACGAACTGCTGCGCGACTGATCGTCTCGACAGCGTCATCGCGGCTGCCTACCGAGACAACGACATAGAGGGGATTATCATGACCGCCACCGCCAGCCAGGTTCTCGACCGCGTCCTCGTGCTGGAGATGGTCCGCGTCACCGAGGCGGCGGCGATCGCGGCGTCGACGCTGGTCGGGCGCGGTGACGAAAAGGCGGCGGACGCTGCGGCGGTCGAGGCGATGCGCGAGGCGCTGAACTCCCTGTACATGGACGGCACCGTGGTGATCGGCGAGGGCGAGCGCGACGAGGCGCCGATGCTGTTCATCGGCGAGAAGGTCGGATCGGCGATCGGCTCCGGCCCCAAGATCGACATCGCGCTCGATCCGCTGGAGGGCACCACGATCTGCGCGACCGCGGGACCGAACTCGCTCGCGGTGCTAGCGATCGCGGAGGAGGGCGGGCTGCTCAACGCGCCCGACGTGTACATGGACAAGATCGCGGTCGGCCCGGGCTATCCCGACGGGATCATCGATCTGGACCGCACGCCTACCGAGAACGTCACCGCGGTCGCCGCGGCTAAGGGCGTCAGCCCGCGCGACATCATCGCCTGCGTGCTCGATCGGCCGCGGCACCAAGCGCTGATCGCGGAACTGCGCGCGCTCGGCTGCGGGATCATGCTGATCGGCGACGGCGACGTCGCGGGGGTGATCGCGACGACCAACCCCGACACCACGATCGACATCTATATGGGATCGGGTGGCGCGCCGGAGGGCGTGCTCGCCGCGGCGGCGCTGCGCTGCGTCGGCGGGCAGTTCAAGGGCCGGCTGCTGTTCCGCAACGACGACGAGCGCGCGCGCGCCGCGAAGTGGGGCGTGACCGACCTCGACAAGCAGTATGACCTCACCGAACTGGCGCGCGGCGACTGCATCTTCGCAGCGACCGGGGTCACCGACGGCTCGCTGCTCCAGGGCGTCAAGCGCAAGGCGAAGATCATGACCACCGAGAGCGTGGTGATGCGCGCCTCGTCTGGCACGGTGCGCTGGGTGAAGGGCGAACACCGCCTCTAATGCTGGCCGCGCTGCTGGCGGTCGCGGGACTCGCCATCGTCGCGTGGTTCGTGCGCGGCGGGCGAGGCGGCATGCGCGCGCTGGCGACGCTCGACCGCGGGCAGGCGCGGCGGCGCTATCGGCGGACGATCGCGCGGGGCGTTGTGGCGTTCGGGGCGTCGTCGATCGTGGGACTGGCGCTGATCGGGAGGCTGGGAGCGCTCTTGCGCGTGCCGGTGGAACTGGTGCCGCTCAGGGCACCGCTGCTCGCGGTCGCAGAGCCAGCCAGCTATGTCGATGCTGCGGCGATCGGGATCGCGGCGGGCGAGATCGTGCTGATGGCGTTGCTGCTGGTGCAGCGGGCGCGGGGCAAGGGGGCGGGGATGCCGATCGGCGGGGCCGGGCTGATGCCGCGCGATGTCGGCGAGCTGCGATGGGCTGCGTTGTTGGCGGTCACGTCCGGGGTGGTAGAGGAGCTGTTCTTCCGGTTGTTCCTGCCGTTGGTGATGGCGATGGTCATCGGGTACGCGGTGGTGGGGCTGGGCGTGGCGGCGGCGGCGTTCGCAGCGGTACATCGGTATCAGGGCTGGCGCGGGATGGCGGCGACGGGGGCGGTCGGGCTCGTGCTCGCGGCGGTCTATCTCGGGAGCGGGTGTTTGTGGCTCGCGGTGGCGGTGCACGTGGCGATCAACCTGAACGCGCTGGTGGTGCGGCCGGTGGTCGGGGGCGCCGTATCCTTTCACCACCCCGGCGAAGGCCGGCGCCCAGTCGGGGGACCGCAGTAACTGCGCGCATTCCTCCGTTACCTCGACCTGCGTAACTGGGCCCCGGCCTTCGCCGGGGTGGTGCTTGGCGGGTGCGTTTCGTGCCTACTCATCCGAAGCGAACGGCGTTAGCTTCTCCCAAATCGGGGAGTGCGTGCATGCGATGGAAGCGTCTTCATTGGTTGGCCGGGGTTGCGCTGGCCGCCAGCACCGTAGCGGCGGCCAACGCGCAGACCCCGCCCAGCACGGAGGCGGCGTCGCCGTTCACCTTCGAGGAGGTGATGGTGCCGATGCGTGACGGCGCGAAGATGCAGACGGTGATCATGCGGCCGCGCGGGAACGGCGCCAAGCTGCCGATCCTGCTCCAGCGCACGCCCTATGGGGTGCCGGACGCGGCGCTGCCCGCCAGCTTCGCAGTGCGGTACAAGTCGATGGTCGACGATGGCTATATCCTCGTCTTCCAATCGATGCGCGGCCGGTTCAAGTCGGACGGGGTGTTCACGCTGTCGACCGCGGTCCACCCGAACGATCCTAAGGCGATCGACGAGGCGACCGACGCGTACGACACGGTCGATTGGCTGGTGAAGAACGTCGCGGCCAATAACGGCAAGGTCGGGATGTGGGGCGTGTCCTATCCCGGGTTCGCAGCGGCGATCGCGCTGGCGAAGCCGCACCCGGCGTTGAAGGCGGTGAGCCCGCAGGCGGCGTGGATCGATTACTGGCAGTCGGACGATCTCCACCGCAACGGCGCGCTGCGGCTGTCCTATGCGACCGACTGGGTGTCGTCGCTCCAGCTCGACAAGATGGAGAACAAGGCTTTCGTCTATCCGACGGTCGACACCTACGACTTCTTCCTGGCGCAGGGATCGGCCGAGGCGATCGATCGCAATTACTTCAAGGGCGCGGTGCCGATGTTCACCGGGTTGCTCGATCACCCGGATCACGATGCGTTCTACACCGCGCAGCGCTGGTCCGACAGCCTCGGCAAGACGGTGGTGCCGACGCTGAACGTCGCGGGATTTTGGGATCAGGAGGATCCGTGGGGATCGTGGCAGATCTATGCGCGGCAGAAGCGCAACGATCCGAATGGATTGGCGCAGATCGTCGCGGGCCCGTGGAACCATGGCGGCTGGCAGGGCAAGGGCGACAAGCTCGGCCGGATTTCGCTGGGGCAGCCGAGCGGCGACCAGTTCAAGGACGAGATCCAGGCGCCGTTCTTCCGCTATTGGCTGCACGGCAAGGGCGCGCGGCCTGATTTCGGGGCGAAGATGTTCCAGTCGGGGTCGAACGTCTGGAAGACCTACAAGGCGTGGCCGCCCGCGGGTGCGCGCGCGACCGACCTGTTCCTCCACGCCGACGGGACGCTTTCGTTCACCGCGCCGGCGGCAGGGGAGGCGTGCCGCAGCTATGTGTCCGATCCCGCCAACCCGGTGCCGTTCCGCGTGCGGCCGATCTCGCCGACCTACCCCGCGCCCGAATGGCGGAACTGGGAATCGGACGACCAGCGCTTCGTCGATCATCGGCCCGACGTGCTCGGCTATGTGTCGGCGCCGCTGACCGAGGATTTGACGGTGACCGGCGCGATCGCGGCGACGCTGATGGCATCGACCAGCGGGACCGACAGCGACTTCGTGGTCAAGCTGATCGACGTGCTGCCCGACGATACCCAGCCCTATGATCCGGCATCGGCGAAGCTCGGCGACTATACGACGCAGCTCAACGGCTATCAGCTGCCGATCGCGATGGAGGTGCGGCGCGGGCGCTATCTGGCGAGCGACACCACGCCGAGCGCGCTGGTGCCGGGGAAGGTGGTGGCGTGGGACATCGGGCTGCGCGACCACGATCACGTGTTCCGCAAGGGGCACCGGGTGATGGTGCAGGTGCAGTCGACCTGGTTTCCGATGATCGACCGCAATCCGCAGACTTTCGTGCCGAATATCGGGCGGGCGAAGCCGCGGGATTATGTCGCGGCGACGCAGAAGGTTTGCGCGGGGTCGCGGGTGACGCTGCCGGTGACGCGGTAGCTTTACGGTAACCGAATACGTCGGCACTGCTCGCCACCCCGGCACTTCTCACCACCCCGGCGAAGGCCGGGGCTCAGTCGGGAGACGCCATTTGGCAGATGCCGCGCGAAGTCACATCGGCCTTCCCGACTGGGCCCCGGCCTTCGCCGGGGTGGTTGGATGAGAGGTGCGCGTCAGTTCTTCAGGCGCCAGCCGGAGCGGAAGATCCAGGCGATTGCGACCAGGCACAAGGCCAGGAACAGCCCGGTCACCGCGAGGCTGATACCGACCGCGACGTCGCCGGTGCCGAAGAAGCTCCAGCGGAAGCCGCTGACCAGATAGACCACCGGATTGAACAGGCTGACCGTACGCCATGGCTGGGGCAGCATGTCGATCGAGTAGAATGCGCCGCCGAGGAAGGTCAGCGGCGTGATCAGCAGCGCGGGGACGAAGGAGAGCTGTTCGAAGCCTTTCGCCCAGATGCCGATGATGAAGCCGAACAGGCTGAACGCGACCGACGTCAGGATCAGGAACGCGATCATCGCGAGCGGGTGTTCGATCCGCAACGGCACGAAGAAGGCGGCGGTGGCGAGGATGATCAGCCCCAGGATCACCGACTTGGTCGTCGCCGCGCCGACATAGCCGATCACCATCTCCATCGCCGATACGGGCGCGGACAGCAGCTCGTAGATCGTGCCGGTGAATTTGGGAAAGTAGATCCCGATCGAGGCGTTCGAGATGCTCTGCGTCAGCAGCGAAAGCATGATCAGCCCGGGAACGATGAAGCTGCCGTAACCGACGCCACCGACCTCCTGCATCCGGCTGCCGATCGCGCCGCCGAAGACGATGAAGTAGAGCGACGTGGTGAGCACGGGGGTGACCAGGCTCTGCCACAAGGTGCGCAGCGCGCGCGCCATTTCGAAGCGGTAGATCGCCCAGATGCCGTGGTAGTTCATGCGGGGGTTCCTGGGACTGAATGGCGCGGCGGGTTTCTCGGCTTCGCTCGAAACGAACGGATGCAGGGCAGCCCCGTCACCGGTGGCCGACCAGGTCGACGAAGATGTCTTCGAGGCTCGACTTGGACGTTTCGAGGTCCTTGAAGGCGATGCCGCGTTCGGCGAGGCGGGTCAGGAGCGAGGGGATGCCGGTGCGTTCTTCGGTGGCGTCGAAGATGTAGCGCAGGGTGCTGCCGTCGTTTTCGAGCGTGAGGTGCCATTGGTCGAGATCGGCCGGCACCGCGGAGAGCGGATCGACCAGCGCGAGGTCGAGGGTGCGCTTGCCGAGCTTCTTCATCAGCGCGGCCTTTTCCTCGACCAGCAACAGCTTGCCCTTGTCGATCACGCCGACGCGATCGGCCATCTCCTCGGCCTCCTCGATATAGTGGGTGGTGAGGATGATCGTGGTGCCCTTGGCGCGCAGGCGGTGGACGAGCTTCCACATGTCGCGGCGCAGCGCCACGTCGACTCCGGCGGTGGGTTCGTCCAGAAAAAGGATGTCGGGTTCGTGGCTCAGCGCCTTCGCGATCAGAACGCGGCGTTTCATGCCGCCCGACAATTCCATGATCTTGGCGTTGCGCTTGTCCCAGAGCGACAGGTCGCGCAGCACCTCCTCGATATAGGCGCTGTGGCCCGATCGCCCGAACAGCCGGCGGCTGAAGGTGACGGTGGCGAGCACGGTTTCGAACATGTCGACCGACAATTCCTGCGGCACCAGCCCGATCATCCGGCGTGCCGCCTTCGGATCGGCGACGACGTCGTGGCCCCCGACGGTAACGGTTCCCGAACTCGGCGTGACGATGCCGCAGATGATGCTGATCAGCGTCGTCTTGCCCGCGCCGTTGGGGCCGAGCAGCGCGAAGATCTCGCCCTTGGCGATCGACAGATCGACCGGCGACAGCGCGGTGGTGCCGCCGGCGTAGGTCTTGGACACGCCGGAGACGGTGAGGATGCTTGCGGTCATGATGCCCCTTTGGCGCCCAAATAGGGTCGCGCCCAGGGCAAGGGAAGGGGCGCTATCTGCCCCGTGCGGCGGCGACCGCGCGTTCGAGTTCCTCGACCGGCAGCGCGCCGGACAGGACGCGATCGCCGATCACCCAGCTGGGCGTGCCGGTCATGCCGAGCTTCGACGCGGTTTCGAGGTTGCGCGCGATCTCGGTGTCGATCGCGGCAGCGTCGGGCGCGGGGGCGACCCCGGCGCGGGCGCCGGCGGCGGCGATCGTTGCGGCGCTGACCGGGCCGGCGGCGTAGAGCGCGTCGTGGAACGCCTGGAACTTGCCCTGCTGCGCGGCGGCGAGGCTGGCGCGCGCGGCGTCTCGGCTGGTTTCGGTGAGGATCGGCATGTCGCGATAGACGATGCGAATGCCGCGATCGCGCGCGAGCAGGTCGGCGATCATCGGCAGGCTCGCGCGGCAGTAGCCGCAATTATAATCGAAATATTCGACGACGGTGACGTCGCCCTTGGGATTGCCGCTCCACGCGCTGCCGAACGGCGTGGTGATCGCGGCGCGGTTGGCGGCGACGAGCTTGCCCGATTCACGATCCTGGAGGCGCTGCATCGCCTGCGGGATGATCTCCGGATTGGCGAGGACATAGTCGTGCACCACGCGTTCGATCCGCGCCTGATCCCGCCCGCTGGGGGAGGCGAGGCGATCGTAGCTCCAGATCGCGCCGCCGCCGATCGCCGCGCCGAGCGCCGCTACGAGCGGCATCATCCAGCGCCTCATCGGCGCTGGGTCCTTGACGCAATCAGGGGCCTCATCGGCGCTTATACTTCTTGGGATTGTCTTCCATGTCGTTCTGCGCGGCCATCGCGATATCCTGCGCTCGGATCCAGTCGGTGGTGTTGGGCGGGATGTTGGCGAGGGCGTAGGAGGCGGATTGCGCGGCGGTGCGGTGATCGCCGTTCATGCTCGCCTGTTCCGCGGTGGCGAGCGCGGCGCGGGCGGTGTCGCCGGTCAGTTCGTAGACGGTGCCGAGCTGATACCAGGCGAACGGATTGTCGTCGTCGCGCTTGACCGCGACGCGCAGCACCTTCACCGCCTCGGCGTAATTGGCCTTGTCCTCGGTCGCGATCAGCGCGTGGCCGAAGGTGGTCGCGATCAGCGGGTTGTTGCCGGTGCCCGCGGTGGCGGCGCGTAACGGGACGAGCGCGTCGCGGGGACGGCCGGCCTCGAGCAGGATCTGGCCCTGGATCTCCTGGAAATAGGGGTCGTCTGGCTTGATCGCGATCAGCGCCGCAGCCTCTGCATCGGCTTTGTCGGGGTAGCCCGCCTTGTGATAGGCATAGGCGCGGGCGTAATGCGCATAGACCGTATTGTTGCTGGCCGGGTAGGTGGCGAGGGTGCGATCGGGCGCCGCGACATAGCCCAGGAGCTTGGCCTTTACGCGCTTGAAGCGTTCCTCCAGCGCGGCGTCGGGCTTGGCATTCCATGCGGGCGCGGTCTGGAGGTCGTTGGTGAGGTTCGCAATGCGCTCGCCCGACAGCGGATGGCTCTGCATGAACGGGTCGATGTTGGCGAGACCGTAGCCATATTCCTGCTGCTGGAGCTTCTTGAAGAAGTCGATCATGCCCTTGCCGCTGACCCCGGCGGTGTTGAGGTAGCGCGCACCCGCGGCGTCGGCGCTGGCCTCCTGCGTGCGGGTGAAGGACAGATATTTGCCGAGGCCCGCCTGCTGCCCCGCAGCCATGATCCCCGCGCCCGCGGCGCCGCTGCCCGCGGCGATCGCGGCGACGCCGAGCACCATCGACAACAGGGTGATGCCCATCGCGGGCTTGGCGCCGGCATCGGCGAGCGCGACATGGCCGTCGGCGATGTGGCCGATCTCGTGCGCGATCACGCCCTGAACCTGGTTGGCGTTGTCGGCGGCCTGGATCAGGCCCGAATGGATATAGACGGTCTGCCCGCCGACGACGAAGGCGTTGATCGAATCGTCGTTGATCAGCACGACCTGAACGTCGCGGGTCGACAGCCCGGACGCCTTGATGATCGACGCCGACATGTCCTTGAACATCGCCTCGGTCTCGGCATCGCGCAGGATAGACTGGGCGGCGGCGGGCTGGGCGAAGAGCAGGATCGAGGCGGCGAAGGCGGCGACTATACGCTTCATGGCGCCGCTTATCCTCGATTTCGGGCGGCGGGACAATCGCTTGTGCGTGTGGGGTGAGCGTGGGTGAGCGAGGGGGCACCGCAACGGCGCCAGGCAGATCTCGCCTCTTCTGCGGTCGCCGTTACGCGACCGGTTCGTGCTCCCGCGAAGGCGGGAGCCCAGTACTGGGTCCCCGCCTTCGCGGGGACACAATACGGGGGACGGTACAAATACCGATCGAGTCCGGGGTGACGGGTGGTTGGTTTGGTATCGACACCGGCAGAACGGGGGATCGATGATCGCCCCGTTCTGCCGATCGTTTCGGGTCAGGCGCCGAAAGTGCGCTGCCACCAGCCGCGGCGGGGCGGGCCGCCTTCCGACTCGGCTGCGTCGTCGTCGCCGGCCGTGTCGTTGGCGGGGGCGGCGGCTTCGGGTGCGGGCGAGACCGGGGAGCCGGCAACGTCCGCGGCGTCGGCCTCGGGGGTCGAGCCGGGTGCGTCGGTGCCGGCGGCGGGACGCTTGCGCGCCGGGCGGCGCTTGGGCTTCTCGGCCGGTTCGGCAGCGGCTTCGGGCTCGGGTGCCTCGGCGGGCGCGGCCTCGGCCGCGGGTGCCGCCTTGCGTCGCGAACGCCGTGGCTTCGGCGCGGCTTCCTCAGCGGGTGCTTCGGTCACCACCTCCGCAGCAGGGGCCTCGGCAGCGGGAGCCTCGACCGGAGCCTCGACAGCAGCGTCGCCGGTCGGAGCCTTGGCGCGAGCGCGCGGGCGGCGACGGGTTTTCGGCGCGTCTGCTGCGGGAGCCTCCTCGACCGCCGTTTCCGGCTCAGCCTCGGGCTGGGCAACGACATCGGCGGCGGGCTCGACATCGGCGACCGGCTCGATCTCGCGTGCCTCGGCGACGGGGTCGGCGGCTGCCTCGTTCTGGCCACCGCGACCGCCACGGCCGCCGCGACGACCGCGACGTCCACGCCGACGACGACCTTCGCCATCCTCGCCGACCGGCTGTTCGCCGACGAATTCGGGTGCGGCATCGGCATCGACGTCCGAAGCGGTATCCGCGTCGAGGTCGCCGGGGACTTCGCCTTCGTATTCGGCATCGCCCTCATACTCGGCATCGGCGGCAAGCGGTGCGCCGCCCTGTTCGCCGGCCTCGCCATTACCCTCGCCGGCCTCGTCGCGACGGCCGCGACCACGACCACGACGGCGGCGACGGCGCTTGCCACGGCCCTCGCCCTCGTCGGCGCTGCGTTCCTCGCGCGCAGCGCGGGGGGCGCGAGGCTGCTCGATCTCGTCTTCGGCGATCTCCTCCTCTTCCTCCTCGGCGTCGATCTCCTCGACGTAATCGTCCTCTTCTTCCTCGACGAGGAGCTCGAACTTCGGTGCGTGCGCGGGCGGTGGGCCCGCGGCCTCGACCGACATGCGGGCGCCTTCCTCGTCGTTGCCGGCGAGGATCTCGACATGGACGCCGTAGCGATCCTCGATCTCGGCGATGTCGGCGCGCTTCTGGTTGAGCACGTAGAAGGCGGCTTCCTGGCTGGCGCGGAGCGTCAGGATCGAGCCGCGGCCGCGCGCGGCCTCGTCCTCGATCAGGCGCAGCGCGCTGAGGCCCGCGGACGACGCGGTACGGACGAGCCCGGTGCCCTCGCAATGCGGGCAGGCGCGGGTCGACGCCTCAAGCACGCCGGTGCGCAGGCGCTGGCGGCTCATTTCCATCAGGCCGAACGACGAGATGCGGCCGACCTGGATGCGGGCGCGATCGTTCTTGAGCGCGTCCTTCATGGCCTTCTCGACCTTGCGGACGTTCGAGCCGTTATCCATGTCGATGAAGTCGATCACGACCAGCCCGGCCATGTCGCGCAGCCGCAGCTGGCGCGCGATTTCCTGGGCGGCTTCGAGATTGGTCGCGGTCGCGGTCTGCTCGATATTATGCTCGCGCGTTGAGCGGCCGGAGTTGATGTCGATCGACACCAGCGCCTCGGTCGGATTGATGACCAGATAGCCACCAGACTTCAGCTGCACGACCGGATGGTACATCGCGGCGAGCTGATCCTCGACGCCGGCGCGCTGGTAGAGCGGCACCGCATCAGCATATTGCTTCACGCGGCGCGCGTGGCTCGGCATCAGGAGCTTCATGAACTCCTTGGCCTGGCGGTAGCCGTCGTCACCCTCGACGATCACCTCGTCGATGTCCTTGTTGTAGATGTCGCGGATCGCGCGCTTGATCAGGTCGCTGTCGCCATAGACGAGCGCCGGCGCGGACGAGCCGAGCGTGGTCTCGCGAATGCCGTCCCACAGCCGGGCGAGGTAATCGAAGTCGCGCTTGATCTCGACCTTGGTGCGCTGAAGGCCCGCGGTGCGGACGATACAGCCCATCGAGGGCGGCAGCTTCATGTCCGCCATGATCGACTTCAGCCGCTTGCGGTCGCCCGCATTGCTGATCTTGCGGCTAATCCCGCCGCCATGCGACGTGTTGGGCATCAGCACGCAGTAGCGGCCGGCGAGCGACAGATAGGTCGTCAGCGCCGCGCCCTTGTTGCCGCGCTCTTCCTTCACGACCTGGACGAGCAGCACCTGACGGCGGTGGATCACGTCCTGGATCTTGTACCGGCGGCGCAGGTTCATGCGGCGCTGACGGAGCGCCTCGACCTGATCCTCGTTGGCGCTGCGGCCGCGCTTGGGCGCGCGCGGTGCGGCGCCCTCGACGTCGCCGTCGATGTCGTCATCATGATCGTCGTCATCGAGATCGTCGCCCGACGAGGTACCTTCGTCGTCGCCGCGTTCGACCTCTTCGATGCCGTCGTCGAGATCGTCGTCGTCGTCATGCTCGGCGCGCAGCGCAGCCTCTTCGGCGGCGTGCTCGGCCTCTTCGCGCAACAACGCGTCGCGATCCTCTTTGGGAATCTGATAGTAATCGGGATGAATCTCGCTGAAGGCGAGGAAGCCGTGGCGGTTGCCGCCGTAATCGATGAACGCCGCCTGGAGCGACGGTTCGACCCGCGTGACCTTGGCTAGATAGATATTGCCCTTGAGCTGCTTGCGCTCGGCGGATTCGAAATCAAATTCCTCGATCCGGTTTCCCTTGACCACGGCCACCCGGGTCTCTTCCCGGTGGCGTGCGTCGATCAGCATACGCGTCGTCATTGAATGGTCTCCACGCGCGCCCCGTGACTACGGTCGGCGCGCGACGATGTGCGCGCCATTGCGGCGCGCGGATGGGTGCGCGCCGTTGCGGCGCGCGGATGGAAGGCGAAGATGCGTCTGTTCGCGATGCACGCCGGGGGGCAGGGCCCTGCGGCGCCGGCACGCTCGCGCATCCGCCGGCGAAAGCCGGGCGGGTACGGGCGTGGGGCAAATGCATCATTGCGAACGTCAACCTGTTGAGGCCGTCCCCAGAGAGGGGCGGGGACCGGTACGTCGCGTTCAAAAAACGGCACGACGCACGGGTACGTAACGAGTGGTAGCATCGCGCCGTTCGCACCGCAACTGGCGCACATGCGCGGTACCACCACCCTCCGTCGCCCCTAGAGAAAGGATGTAAACGACTCGTTAACTACGATCTGCTACGCTGCGGTCAGCGGCGACACGAGACGATCGGCGAGAGGGATTTCGATGACCATTAACTGGACCCGGGTCGTGCCGGGATGGGCCGTGGTCGCCCTTGCCGTCGGGGCGATGCCTGCTCGCGCCGAGACCCCGATGCCGGGTGTCGCGGGCGCGGAGGATCGGGTCCGCGATGCGCTGTCGGGCAAGCCCAAATACAAGGTGTCGCGATTGGTGCCGCCGCGCGCCAAAACCGCCGGGCTGCCCAAGGTTTCGGGCGAGGACGATCGCCCGCTGGTGGTGATCGACGCCGGGCATGGCGGGGTGGATCCCGGCGCGATCAACCCGCTCACCGGGCTGCGGGAGAAGGACGTCACGTTGCGGATCGCGCGCGCGATGCGGGACGAACTGCTCGCGAGCGGACGGGTGCGGGTGGCGCTGACGCGGGACAAGGATCGTTATCTGATCCTGCGCGAACGTTATGGCGTCGCGCGGCGGCTGAAGGCGGACCTGTTCATTTCGGTGCACTGCGACAGCGTCGGCAGCGGCGATGCGTCGGGCGCGTCGGTCTATACGCTGTCGGAGGTCGCATCGGACAAGGAAGCCGCGCGGCTGGCGGCGCGCGAGAACAAGGCCGACGTGATCGCGGGCGTCAACCTGGGCGATGCCGGGGCAGACGTGTCGTCGATCCTGATCGACTTGGCGCAGCGCGAGACGATGAACGCATCGGCGGGCTTCGCGCGCCTGCTGGCACGGGAGGCCAAGCCGCTGATTCCGACCAAGGCGAAGTTCCACCGGATGGCGTCGCTGATGGTGCTAAAGGCGCCGGACATGCCGTCGATCCTGTTCGAGACGGGGTATATCTCCAATCCTGTCGATGCGGCGTTCATCGACAGCCCGGAGGGGCGGAAGCGGATTTCGGAGAGCGTGCGGCGGGCGGTGGAGGTGTATTTCGCGCGGCGGATGGTGGCTCGGTAGGGGCATCGGTGCCCCGTTCGTTGTTGATGCCGAGAAAGCATGCAGGTAGCTGTTCCCCGGCGAAGGCCGGGGCCCAGGTGGGAGCCCTTTGAATCGGCGGCTGACCCTTTCACCGCTCGACCTTCGCACCTGGGCCCCGGCCTTCGCCGGGGAACCGTACAGGTCGTGGGAATAGTCGCGGTGATCGGATTTTGAGACCTGCCCGACCCCCCGCAACGACCCGCTGGCGCGCGGTGTTCGATCTGCTAAACGGTGCCCGACAAGTATATGGCGTCCGATCCTCCCAGCTCCACCCGCTTCAGGCTGTCCCGCGATGCGGGGGGCGTGCGTGACGTGGCCGTGCGACTATGGGCGCGGTGGTGGGTGAAGGTGCTCGCGGTGGCGGCGCTGGTCGCGGCGATCGCGTTCGCGTTGTTGTGGCTGTTGATCGTCCGCGACCTGCCGTCGGTGGACAAGCTGCGCGCGTACGAACCGCCGCTCCCGACCAACGTCCGCGGGATCGACGGCACGCCGATCCAGTCCTACGCCCGCGAGCGGCGGGTCGAGCTGTCCTATGCCGAATACCCGCCGCTGCTGGTGAAGGCGTTCCTGGCGGCGGAGGACAAGACCTTCTTCGAGCATCACGGTGTCGACTACCCGGGGCTCGCGGGCGCGGTGATCGATTATGCCGCCAAGATCGGCAGCGGCCGGCGTGCCAAGGGCGGGTCGACGATCACGCAGCAGGTCGCCAAGAACCTGCTGATCGGCAGCGAATATTCGCCGACGCGCAAGCTGAAGGAAGCGATCCTCGCCTACAGGATCGAGGATACGCTGACCAAGCCGCAGATCCTGGAGCTGTACCTCAACCAGATCGCGCTCGGCCGCAACGCCTTCGGGGTCGAGGCGGCGAGCCATGCCTATTTCGACAAGGAACTGACCGAACTGACGCTGGAGCAGCTCGCCTATCTCGCGATCCTGCCCAAGGGGCCGTCGAACTACGATCCGGTGCGGCATCCCGAGCGCGCGTTGCAGCGGCGCAACTACGTGCTGTCCGAAATGCTGCGCAACGGCTTCATCACCCCGGCGCAACGTAGCGCGGCGGTCGCAGAGCCGCTCGGCACGGTGCTGCGGCGGACGCCCAAGTACGAGTCGGTCGGCGGCTATTTCGTCGAGGAGGTGCGCCGGCAGCTGATCCGCAAGTTCGGCGAGACCGCGCGCGACGGGCCCTCGAGCGTTTACGAGGGCGGGCTGTGGGTGCGGACCTCGCTCGACCGTCGTTTGCAGGATCTGGCGGCGCTGGCGCTGCGCAACGGTTTGCTGCGCTACGATCGCGGGCGGGGCTGGTCGGGGCCGATCCGACACGTCGAGATCGATGGCGAAAGGTGGCAGCAAGCGCTGCTCAACACCAACATCGCGCTCGACTATGCGGACTGGCGCGCGGCGATCGCGATCGCGCGCGACGGTGCTGCGTGGACGATCGGGTTCGCGACCGGGCAGACCGCGACGCTGCCGCGCGACGCCGCGCAGATGCCGGTGCGCGGCAAGGGCGGCACCGCATTCGCGGCAATCGAGCCGGGCGACATCATCGCGGTGGCACCGTCGGGCGGCGACTTCGCGTTGCGGTCGGTGCCGCGGATCTCGGGCGGGTTCGTGGTGGAAGAGCCCGCGACCGGGCGGGTGCTGGCGATGCAGGGCGGCTTCGACAGCCGCATCGCGTCGTTCAACCGCGCCACCCAGGCGCAGCGCCAGCCGGGATCGACGATCAAGCCGATCGTCTATTCAGCGGCGCTGGAGAACGGGATGACCCCAGCGTCGATCATCGTCGACGGGCCGTTCTGCGTCTATCAGGGCGCGCGGCTGGGGCAGAAATGCTTCCGCAACTTCGCCAACATGCGCGCGGCGGGGCCGCACACGATGCGCTGGGGGATCGAACAATCGCGCAACCTGATGACGGTGCGCGCTGCGGCGCAGACCGGCATGCCGCGGGTGGTCGACACGATGAAGCGGATGGGCGTCGGCACCTATCCGCCCTATCTCGCCTTCGCGCTGGGCGCGGGTGAGACCACGGTCAGCAAGATGGTCAACGCCTATGCGACGCTCGCCAACCAGGGGCGCGCGCACGATCCGTCGCTGATCGACTTCGTTCAGGACCGCCACGGCAAGGTGATCTGGCCCGAGAACTGGCGCAGCTGCGACGGCTGCAACGCGCGCGACTGGAACGGGCAGGCGATGCCGCGCCCGCCGGTGCGCGGCAAGCAGGTGATCGACGCGCAGACCGCGTTCCAGATGGTCCACATCACCGAAGGCGTGATCCAGCGCGGCACCGCGACCGTTCTGCGCGATCTCGACCGGCCGATGTTCGGCAAGACCGGGACGACCTCGGGACCGACCGACGTGTGGTTCATCGGGGGCACGCCGCAGTTCATCGGCGGGCTGTATGTCGGCTATGATTCGCCGACCAATCTTGGCGGCTATGCGCAGGGCGGCACGTTCGCGGCGCCGATCTTCAAGGAATTTGCGCTAAAGGCGTATGAGGGGCTGGAGAAGATCCCGTTCCGTGCGCCGCCGGGCATCCGCATGGTACGGATCGATCGCGGCAGCGGGCGTCCGGTGTACGGCGCCTGGCCGACCGGGGGCGATCCGAAGGCGGGCGTGATCTGGGAAGCGTTCAAGCCCGAGAGCGAACCGCGGCGGCGATCGCGCCGGTCGGATCCGGCGCCGACCGCGACACCGACTGCCGCCGCAGCGCGCAAGGCGGAAGCACCGCGCGACAGCGAGTTCTTGCAACAACAAGGCGGAATCTACTAGCCGCGTTCCTATATCGCCGGCTTTTGTCCGGACCCTGGAGAAATATCATGCGCGCCGAAGCGCAGGCTCATGTCGACACGATCAACGAGGCGCTGGCGTTGCTGCGTCGCTTCCTCGACTGGGATCGTGCGCTTCGCCGTCTCGACGAACTCAACGCGCGGGTCGAGGACCAGGCGTTGTGGAACGACCCCAAGGCCGCGCAGGAGGTGATGCGCGAACGCCGTCGCCTCGACGAGGCGATCGGCGCGACCCGCGCGATCCAGGCCGAGCTCGACGACACGGTCGAGCTGATCGAGATGGCCGAGGCGGAAGGCGACACGCAGATGGAGGCGGACGGGGTGGAGAGCCTCGCCGCGCTCGCCAAGCGGGCCGACCACGACAAGGTCCAGGCATTGCTCGCGGGCGAGGCGGACGGCAACGACACCTATGTCGAGGTCAATGCGGGCGCAGGCGGGACCGAGAGCCAGGATTGGGCAGGGATGCTACAGCGCATGTACACGCGCTGGGCGGAGCGTCGCGGCATGAAGGTCGAGCTGATCGACCAGCATTCGGGCGAGCAGGCCGGGATCAAATCGGCGACGCTGCTGCTGAAGGGCGAGAACGCGTACGGGTTCGCCAAGACCGAGAGCGGGGTTCACCGGCTGGTCCGGATCAGCCCGTACGACAGCGCGGCGCGGCGCCACACCTCGTTCGCGAGCGTGTGGGTGTATCCGGTCGTCGACGACAATATCGACGTCCAGTATAACGAGAGCGACCTGCGGATCGATACCTACCGTGCCTCCGGCGCGGGCGGGCAGCACATCAACACCACCGATTCGGCGGTGCGGATCACCCATATCCCGACGGGTATCGTGGTGCAGTGCCAAAACCAGCGATCGCAGCACAAGAACAAGGCGGAAGCGTACAACCAGCTCCGCGCGCGGCTCTACGAACGCGAGCTGCAGATCCGCGAGCAGGCCGCTAACGCCGAGAATGCGGCGAAGACCGACATCGGCTGGGGGCACCAGATCCGCAGCTATGTCCTGCAGCCGTACCAGATGGTGAAGGACCTCCGCACCGGCGTGACCTCCACCGCGCCGAGCGACGTGCTGGACGGCGATCTCGACCCATTCATGGCGGCGGCGCTGTCGCAGCGGGTGACGGGCGAGGCGGTCGATGTGGAGGACGTGGATTGATCGTGACCGGCGGCCCGGCGGCGACCGACCCCGCACCGCGGCGGGCGGATCGTGGCCGTGCGCTGGCCCGGGGGAGTATGCGCGGGCTGCTGATCGCGGGCGTGCTGATGGCGGCGGCGTGCGACGGGTCCAAGCCGCTGATCAAGCGCGAGCCCGAGCGGCCGGGCCCGTTCCCGGTGCCCGATCGGCCGGTCGCGCATATCGTCTCGTCGCGCTGGTCGAACGAGGAGGCACGCGACCGCCTCAACGAGGCGGACGAGGTGATGGACAAGGCCGGGATCACTTCGGGCATGACTGTCGCCGATATCGGGGCGGGCGAGGGCTATTACACGATCCGCGCGGCGGCGCGGGTCGGCAAGGAAGGCCGGGTGCTCGCCGAGGACATCGTCGCGCAGGTCCGCGACACGCTGGCGGACCGGGTCGCACGCGAGCGGCTGGAGAATGTCAGCGTACGGCTGGGTCAACCGTCCGACCCGCGGCTGCCGCCGGCTAGCTTCGATCGCATCCTGATGGTCCACATGTACCACGAGATCGAGCAGCCTTACGAGTTCCTGTGGCGGATGCGCCCGTCGCTGAAGCCCGACGGGCTGGTGGTGGTGGTCGACGCCAACCGCATGACTCGCAACCACGGGACGCCGCCCGCGCTGCTAAAATGCGAATTCGCAGCGGTCGGGTATCGGCAGGAGTCGATCACCGACATGCCGTCGGCCGGCGGATACCTTGCGACCTTCAAGGCGGTCGGCCCGCGACCGGAGCCGCAGGCGATCAAGCCGTGTCGGGTGGGGACGCCGGGGCGGTAGAGGTCGGTGCCGGCCTAGCTTGCTCCGTCATCCTCGCGAAGGCGGGGATCCAGACTGGCGAGCGTATCGGCTGACATACTGCGGCCAGCCAGTATGGGTCCCCGCCTGCGCGGGGATGACGTAGGAGGGGTGGGTATTCCCCTCACAACAGCCCCCGCTCGCGCAGGCTGACGGTCGTGTCGCCGCCGAGGATGAGGTGATCCACCAGCACCACGTCGATCGCGCCTAGTGTCGTGGCGAGGCGGCGAGTGAAGGCGAGGTCGGCGGGGCTGGGGGAGGCGTCGCCGCCCGGGTGACCATGCACCAGCACCGCCGCGACCGCGTCGAAGGCGAGCGCATCGCGGACGATGTGACGGATCGACGGGGCCACGTATCGCGTGCGGCCGGTAAAATGAGTCGCGCCGAGAAGCCTCCATTCCGGATCAAGATAGCCGACCACCGCCAGCTCTACCGCACTGTCGGCGATCGACGCGAAGTGGCGCGCGACCGCGTCGGCGTCGCGCAGCACGATCGGATGCTTCGGTGATTGCATGAGATCGTTTGCATGGGCGTGGCGGATCGCGCTTCATCAAGCCGGTCCGTTCCTGCGGGATCGTGACCGGCGTTGTCTTTGCCCCGCGGTCGCGGCAGAGCGTCGCCAGAGCGCCGGGGCGCTACGGGGGAGTCGCGCATGGCCGCCGAGCCGCATTACGAGCAGCAATATCTGGACCTGCTGCGCGACGTCTGGGGTCATGGCGACGAGCGGGTCGATCGCACCGGCGTCGGCACGCGGTCGCTGTTCGGGCCGACGTTGCGCTTTTCGCTGGCGGACGATGCGATCCCGCTGCTCACCACCAAGCGCGTTGCATGGAAAACCGCGGCGCGCGAGATGCTGTGGTTCCTGACCGGCGACACCAACATCCGCGCGCTCGTCGAGCAGAAGGTGCATATCTGGACCGACTGGCCGCTCGCCCGCTATCGCGCCGAGACCGGGGATGCGATCGAGCGCGATGCGTTCGAGCAGCGGGTGATCGAGGACGCGGCTTTCGCGGCGCGCTGGGGCGATCTCGGCCCGGTCTATGGCAAGCAATGGGTCGATTGGCCGCGCTACGTGCCGGTCGAGGGCAGCGACGGGCTATACCGCAAGGCCGAGCGCGGGATCGACCAGATCAGCGCGCTGGTTCACGGGCTGCGAACCAATCCGGGATCGCGCCGGCATCTGTTCACCGGGTGGAACGTCGCCGAACTCGACGGGATGGCGCTGCCGCCGTGTCACATGACCTATCAGTTTCATGTCGCGGGCGGGAAGCTGTCGGGGATGCTGTGGCAGCGGTCGTGCGATCTCGGGCTGGGCTTCGCGTTCAACGCATTTTCGGCGGCGCTGCTGGTGCGGATGCTGGCGCAGCAATGCGATCTCGAGCCGGGCGATCTGGTGTGGAGCGGCGGCGACGCGCACATCTACCTGAACCACGCGCACCTCGTGACCGAGCAGTTGGCGCGGACACCGCGCGGCGCGCCGAAGCTGCGGATCGGGCGGCGTCCGGAATCGATGTTCGATTACCGGATCGATGATTTCACGGTCGAGGATTATGATCCTCATCCGGCGATCTCGGCTCCGGTGGCGGTCTAGGCGATGATCGTCTTCTACCTCGCACGCGCGGACAATGGGGTGATCGGGCGTGACGGCCGGCTGCCGTGGCACCTTCCTGCCGATCTGAAGCGGTTCAAGGCGATGACGATGGGCACGCCGATGGTGATGGGCCGCAAGACCTTTGAGAGTTTCCCGAGCCCGTTGCCAGGGCGGCGCCACATCGTGCTGACGCGCGATCGCGGCTGGTCGGCGCCCGGCGCGGAGGTGGTGCATTCGCCAGAGGAGGCGCTGGCGAGCGCCGGCGACGAGGTGGCGGTGATCGGGGGAGCGGAGGTGTTTGCGCTGTTTCTCGAGTCCGCGGACCGGATCGAACTGACCGAAGTGCATGCGTCGCCCGCGGGGGATGCGGTGGTGCCGGGGTTCGCGGGTTGGCGCGAGGTGGCGCGTGAGGATCATGCCGCGGAGGGGGAGCGGCCGGGGTATAGTTTCGTGCGGTTGGAGCGGTAGGGCGCGCGTCCACCTAACTTCGTCATTTACCTAACTCCGTCATTCCCGCGAAGGCGGGAATCCAGACTGGCGAAGGTTCGTGGCTGAGTCGCAGAGGCTTGCCAGTATGGATCCCCGCCTGCGCGGGGATGACGAAGATTAGGGAGCGGAACCTCGTCCGCCACTATCCGACGCGACCCCTCTCACCGCTGGCGCCGCGGCGGGTGGGCCCGTATAGGCGCAGCGCATGGAGCGGCTAGACGGCAGCTCGGCGGTGCCGTCGCGGCTGGCGGGGGGGATCGTCGCGCTCGGCAATTTCGATGGATTTCACCTCGGTCATCAGGCGGTGGTCGGCCGTGCGGTGGCGCGTGCGAAGGCGGAGGGGCGTCCGGCGCTGGTCGCGACGTTCGATCCGCATCCGGTGCGGCTGTTCAGGCCGGAGACGCCGCCGTTCAGGCTGACGACGCTCGATCAGCGGGAGCGGCTGTTCGCGGCGGCGGGCGCGGACGCGATGGTGGTGTTCGGGTTCGACGCGGCGTTGGCGGCGCTGACCGCGGAGGCGTTCGTCGACGAACGGCTGGTCGGCGCGCTGCGTGTCGGTGGGGTGGTGACCGGCGAGGACTTCACCTTCGGCAAGGGCAAGGCGGGCAACGCGGCGATGCTGGCCGCGCGCGGCGAGGCGCTGGGGTTCGCCGCGGAAACCGTCGGCGCGGTGTCGCTCGACGGTGAGCCGGTATCGTCGAGCCGGATCCGCGATGCGCTGCGCCGCGGCGATCTCGCCACTGCGACGACGCTGCTGACGCGGCCGTTCGCGATCCGGGGCACGGTCCAGCATGGCGATAAGGTCGGGCGGACGATCGGCTATCCGACCGCCAATATCGATCTCGGCAGCTATCTGCGACCGGCCTACGGCATCTATGCGGTGACCGGGCGGCTCGATGACGGGACGGTGCTGCAGGGTGCAGCGAACCTCGGCATCCGGCCGAGCTTCAATCCGCCCAAGGAACTGCTCGAACCCTATTTCTTCGACTTCTCGGGCGATCTCTACGGCCGCGACATCGAGGTCGCGCTGATCGAGTATCTGCGGCCCGAGGCCAAGTTCGAGTCGCTCGATGACCTGATCCGCCAGATGGACATCGATTGCGCGAAGGCCAAGGCGGTTCTAAGCGCGCGGAACGCATGACCGAAGCACCAGATTATCGCGACACCGTCTTCCTGCCGAAGACCGAGTTTCCCATGAAGGCCGGGCTCGCCGCCAAGGAGCCGGCGATCCTGGAGCGGTGGGCGCGGCTCGGCGTCTACGACCGGTTGCGCGAACGGCGCGCGGGGCGCGAGCGCTTCATCCTCCACGACGGCCCGCCCTATGCCAATGGCGACATCCATATGGGCCATGCGATGAACAAGGTGCTGAAGGACATCATCGTCCGCAGCCAATCGCTGATGGGCAAGGACGCGCCCTACGTACCCGGCTGGGACTGCCATGGCCTGCCGATCGAGTGGAAGGTCGAGGAAGCGTACCGAGCCAAGAAGCTCAACAAGGACGAGGTGCCGGTTCCGCAGTTCCGCGCCGAATGCCGCGCCTATGCCGAGAAATGGGTCGGGGTACAGCGCGTGCAGTTCGAGCGGCTGGGCGTGATGGGCGACTGGGCCGACCCGTACCTGACGATGAACTACGACGCCGAGGCGACGATCGTCGGCGAGCTGTTAAAGTTCGCTGAGACCGGGCAGCTCTATCGCGGCGCCAAGCCGGTGATGTGGTCGCCGGTCGAGAAGACCGCGCTGGCCGAGGCGGAGGTCGAGTATGAGGACATCGTCTCGACCCAGATCGACGTCGCGTTCGAGATCGTGGAGGCGCCTCACGCGCCCGAACTGGTCGGCGCGCATGCGGTGATCTGGACGACGACGCCGTGGACGATACCGGTGAACCAGGCTTTGGCCTATGGGCCGGAGATCGAGTATCGGCTTTGCCGCAAGCGGGATGATGACGGTCGCCAGTACCTTATTGCGCTAGAGTTGCTTGGTTCTGCAGGCGGACGGGTTGGATCCGAATATGTGCCGATGCAGGCGGTGCTTGGTTCGAAGCTCCGCGATGCCACCGCGCGCCACCCGATGCATGCGCTCGGCGGCTTCTTCGCCAAGCCGCGACCTTTCCTGGCGGGCGATTTCGTCACGACCGATGCGGGTACGGGACTCGTCCACATGGCGCCCGACCACGGCGAGGACGATTTCCTGCTGTGCAAGGCGCATGGGCTGGAGCCGGTGTTCGCGGTCGATGGCGCGGGCATGTACCGCGCGGACTGGGCGTGGCTCGGCGGGCAGGGCAGCGTGATCAACAAGAAGTTCGTGAGCGCGGACGGCCCGATCTGCACCGATCTGCGCGCGGCGGGCGCGTTGCTGGCCGCGTCGGACGATTTCAAGCATAGCTATCCGCACAGCTGGCGGTCGAAGGCCAAGGTGATCTTCCGCGCGACGCCGCAGTGGTTCATCCCGATGGACCAGCCCGATCGTACCCCGATCGGCGACGCGGTGCCCGATGCGGGGATGGCGCTGTTCGGCAACGGGGTGACCCCGGCGATGGAGCTCGGCAACGGGCCGACGTTGCGCGAGACCGCGCTCGACGCGATCGAGCGGACCAAGTGGATCCCGGCGCGGTCGCAGAACAGGATCCGGTCGATGGTCGAGGGGCGGCCCGACTGGGTGATCAGCCGGCAGCGCGCCTGGGGCGTGCCGATCGCGCTCTATGTCGATCGCAAGACCGGGCAGTATCTGAACGACGGATCGGTGAACGACCGCATCGTCGCGGCGTTTCGCGCGGGCGGCGCGGACGCGTGGTTCGGCGCGGATCACCAGGCGCTGCTCGGCGACCGCTATCGCGCCGAGGATTACGAGGTGGTGCAGGACATCCTCGACGTGTGGTTCGATTCGGGGTGCACGCATGTGTTCACGGTCGAGGCGCGCTATGGCGACGGGGTCCGCGCGAACCTGTATCTCGAAGGCTCCGACCAACATCGCGGCTGGTTCCAGTCGTCGCTGCTCGAGGCGAGCGGAACGCGCGGGCGCGCGCCGTACGACGCGGTGCTGACCCACGGCTTCGCGCTCGACGGGCAGGGGCGCAAGATGTCGAAGAGCCTTGGCAACGTCGTCGATCCGCTCAAGATCATCCAGGAATCGGGTGCCGACATCCTGCGCATGTGGGTGGCGTCGACCGATTATTTCGACGACGTGAAGATCGGCAAGGAGGTGCTCGGCACCGCGTCGGACGCCTATCGCAAGCTGCGCAACACGTTCCGCTACCTGCTCGGCGCGCTTGACGGGTACACCGAGGACGAGCGGGTCGCGGTGGCGGACATGCCCGAGCTGGAGCGGTACGTGCTGCATCTGCTCGGCACGCTGGATGTGGACCTGCGCGAGGCGGCGACCGGGTATGAGTTCAACCGCTATCTGCGGCTGCTGACCGATTTCGCGAACGAGGACCTGTCGGCGTTCTTCTTCGATGTCCGCAAGGACTGCCTCTATTGCGATGCGCCGACCGACCTGAAGCGGCGCGCGTATCGGACGGTGCTCGACCTGCTGTTCCACGCGCTGGTGCGGTATGCGGCGCCGATCCTGTGCTTCACCGCCGAGGAGGTGTGGCAATCGCGCTTCCCGAGCGAGGACGGATCGGTACATTACCTCGAATGGCCGGAGCTGCCGGCGTTGCCGGGCGACGAGGCGGTCGGCAGCAACTGGGCGGACGTGCGCCGGCTGCGCGAACAGGTGACCGAGGCTATCGAGCCGCTGCGTCGCGAGAAGACGGTGCGGTCGAGCCTGGAGGCCGAGGTGTCGGTGCCGACGCTGCCGCTCGATGCGGATGCGCTGGCGGAGGCATTCATCGTCGCGCGCGTTGGCGAAGGATCGGACGGGGTCGCAGTGACGCGCACCGCTTACCTGAAGTGCGGGCGGTGCTGGCGGCATCTGCCCGAGGTCGCAAGCGACGGCGCGCTGTGCGACCGGTGCACGGGGGTGGTGTCGAATGGCTAAGCTCCCCCGCAGCGGCGTGATCGCTGCCGTCACGGTGTTCGTCGCCGATCAGGCGAGCAAATATGCGATCACCGACGTGCTCGGGCTCAACGAACTGAGCGCCGAGCGGGTGATTGCGCCGATCTTTGCGTTGCGCTTCGTCGCCAATCGCGGCGTGTCGCTGGGGCTGCTGCACGCCGATACCGATATGATGCGGTGGGGGCTGGTGGCGATGACCGCGGTGATCGCGACGTTGGTGGCGGTGTGGATGACCCGCGAGCGCAACCGGCAGGACCGGATCGCGCTGGGCCTGATCCTGGGCGGGGCGATCGGCAACATCCTCGACCGGGTGCGGTTCGGCTATGTGGTCGATTTCGCGGACCTGCACTTCGGTGACTGGCGGCCGTTCCTGGTGTTCAACGTCGCGGACGCCGCGATTACGATCGGCGTGCTGGTGCTGCTTGTCCGCGCGCTGCTGATGCGCGACAAGCGCGATGAAGTTTCGGAGAATTCCCATGCGTAACTATGTTCCGATCGCCGCGGGGCTCGCCTGTGCGGTGCTGCTCGCGGGCTGCGGCAAGAGCGGCTACGACCGCGCCCGCCCCGACGAATTCGCGGTTGCGCGCCAGGCGCCGTTGGTGATCCCGCCCGATTTCTCGCTGGTGCCGCCGCAGCCCGGCGCGGCGCGGCCGCAGGACAGTGCGACCCAGCAGCAGACGCTCGACGCGCTGTTCGGTGGGCCGGCGCCACGCAGCGCCGCCGAGTCGGCAGCGGTCGCGCAGGCGGGGGGAAGCTCGGCCGATCCGGGGATCCGCTCGTCGGTGGCCGATCCGCAGACGACGGTAGTCGACAAGGGGTCGACCACGCGCGACATCGTCGCGGCGCCGGAGGGTGACGGCCAGGACGCACGGGCGAGTGCGACTGCGCCGTAAGAACTGATGCAAGCCCCTCCCCTTCAGGGGAGGGGTTGAAGGTGGGGGCTCTTCCCGGACCCCACCGCTCGTGGAGAGGCCCCACCCCCGGCCCCTCCCCTGAAGGGGAGGGGGGATTAGCTACCCCCGCACCTCGCGGAACGCGGCCAGGCCGCGGTCGAGGTCGGCGATCAGGTCGTCGACGTCCTCCAAGCCGATCTGCAGTCTCACCATCGGGCCGGGGTCGTCGCGGCGGGTGGCGGTGCGGTGACGTTGGGGGTCTACCGGGATGGCGAGGCTTTCGAAGCCGCCCCAGCTATAGCCGATGCCGAACAGATCGAGCGTGTCGATGAAGGCGGCGCGAGCGGCTTCGTCGCCGCCGGCGAAGGCGAACGAGAACAGGCCGGTCGCGCCCTTGAAGTCGCGCAGGAAGATGTCGTGGCCGGGGCAGGACGGCAGCGCCGGGTGGAGGACGCTGGCGATCTCCGGCCGGTCGGCGAGCCATTGGGCGATCGTCAGCGCGCTGGTGCGGTGATGGGCGAGACGGACTGCCATCGTCCGCAGGCCACGGCTACCGAGCCAGGCGTCGTCGGGGCTGGTGACCTGCCCTAGCTGGAAGCTGGTATCGCGCAGGCGCGCAAAGTGGCCAGGAGCCGCGGTCACCGATCCGAGCATTACGTCGGAATGGCCGACGATGTATTTCGTGCAGGCGAGGATCGACAGGTCGACGCCGTGCGCGATCGCGGGGAAGCAGAGCGGGGTCGCCCAGGTGTTGTCGAGCAGCGTGACGACGCCGCGTGCCTTTGCCGCGACGACGATCGCGGGAACGTCCTGAACCTCGAAGGTGAGGCTGCCGGGGCTTTCCATGAAGATCGCGCGGGTGTTCTCGCCGATCAGCTCGGCAATGCCGGCGCCGATCATCGGGTCGTAATAGCGCGTGACGATCCCGAGCCGCGCGAGCAGGCCGGTCGCCATCGACCGGGTCGGGTCATAGGCGCTGTCGACCAGCAGCAGCTCATCCCCGGGTGACAACACCGACAGCAACGCCGCGGCGATCGCGGCGACGCCCGAGGGGTAGAGGAACGTCCCCTCGGCGCCCGGCTCGAGGCTGGTCAGCGCATCCGCGAGCGACCACTGGGTCGGGGTGCCCTTGCGACCGTAGAACAGCCGGTGGTGCGGATCGCGCTTCGATCCAGCGCGAAGATCCGCGACCGAGTCGTAGAGGATCGTCGAAGCGCGCCAGACCGGTGCACTGACGATCCCCTGGGTCCATTCCGAGCGCCGACCGGCGGTGACGACGCGGGTGGCGTCGGCCATCGGCCGGTCGGTCGGGTCGCTCATGCGGCGCCCATCGCCTTGGGCGTCGAGCGATCGGCGCCCCATTCGGACCAGCTGCCGTCGTACAGCGCGGCGTCCTTGCCGAGCAGGTGCAGGCCGAAAGCGAGGGTCGAGGCGGTGATGCCCGAGCCGCAGGTCAGCGCGATCGGCTTGTCGACGTCGATGCCCGTGCCTTCGAAGGCCGTGCGCAGCGCGTCGCCCTGTTTCCACGTACCGTCTTCGTTGAAGATGCGATCATAGGGCAGGTTGCGCGAGCCGGGGATGTGGCCGGCATGAGTCGCGGGGCGCGGATCGGGTTCCTCGCCGGTGAAGCGCGCTTTGGAGCGGGCATCGAGCACCTGTTCGGCGCCGGTGTCGATGTTGGCCTTCATCTGCTCGAGCGTGCGGACGCCCTTGTCGTCGGCCCAGACGGTGAAGTGGCGGTGGCGAAGCTGTTCCTTGCCGCTCGCGGTCTCGCGGCCCTCGGCCTGCCATTTGGCGAGCCCGCCGTCGAGTATCGCGACGTCGTGCGCGCCGAAGGTGCGGAGCATCCACCACGCGCGCGCCGATGTGTGCCAGGGTGAGCTGTCGTAGAGCACGATGCGGCTGCCATCTCCGAGCCCGAGCGACTGCATACGGCTCGCGAACTTCTCCGCTGACGGCAGCATCATCGGCAGGTCGGTATCGGTGTCGCGCAGCTCGGCGAGGTTCATGAACACCGCGCCGGGGATGTGCGCCGCCTCATACTCGGCGGCCGCATCGCGCCCCGCATCGGCAGCGAGATAGGTCGCATCGACGATGCGGAGGTCGCTTGCCCCCAATTCGCTGGCCAGCCATTCGGTCGTCACGAGCGCTTCCATGGTCTTCTCCTTCGACTTTCCCGATCAGTAGCCAGCGTCGCCGCTGGCGTCGAGGGAGGCGAGGAAGGTTGCGGCTTGCGCGCGGATGCGGCCGCGCTCGTCGGGATCGGTCTTCGCCCAGGTACGGTAGGGCATCGCAAGGCGACGGTTGTTGCCGAGCTTGTCCTCGTGGCGCGCCAGGAAATCCCAGTAGAGCGAGTTGAACGGGCAGGCATCGGGTCCGGTGCGTTGCTTGACGTCATAGCGGCACGAGCCGCAATAATCCGACATCTTGTTGATGTACGCGCCCGACGAGACATAGGGTTTCGAGCCGAGCAGCCCGCCGTCGGCGAACTGGCTCATGCCGAGCGTGTTGGGCAGCTCCACCCATTCATACGCGTCGGTGTAGACCTCCAGATACCAGATGTGCACCTGGCGCGGGTCGGCCCCGATCAGCAGCGCGAAATTGCCTGTGATCATCAGCCGCTGGATATGATGCGCATAGGCGTGGCGGAGCGTGCCGCCGATGGTGTCGGCGAGGCAGTGCATGTCGGTCTCGCCGGTCCAGTACCAGCCCGGCAGGTTGCGGTGATGATCGAGGAAGTTGCGTTCGACGTAATCGGGACCTTCGCGCCAGTAGATCCCGCGCATATATTCGCGCCAGCCGATGATCTGGCGGATATAGCCCTCGGCGCAGTTCAGCGGCACCTTGCCCACCTCGTATCGCGCGGCGACTTCGTGACAGAGCGCGATCGGATCGAGCAGCCCGCAATTGATGTAGGGCGACAGGATCGAGTGGTACAGCCACGGCTCGCCCGTCACCATCGCGTCCTGATAGTCGCCGAAGCGTGGCAGCGCGTGGTCGAGAAACTGCTTCTGCTGGCGTAGCGCGTCGTCGCGGGTGGCCGCAAAGTCGAACGGCTCGAGATCGCCGGGATGATCGGCGAAACGATCGGCGACGAGGGCGAGCACGTCGCGGGTGACCTCGTCGGACGCGAATGACAGCGGGCGCGGCATCAGCAGATCGGCCTGCGCGGGCTTGCGATTGTCCTGGTCGTAGTTCCACTGGCCGCCGACAGGCTTGCCCTTCGCGTCCATCAGCAGACCGGTACGCTGGCGCATCGCGCGGTAGAAATACTCCATCGTCAGTTGTTTGCGGCCGCCGGCCCAGGCTTCGAAGTCCGCGTGACTGGCGAGGAAGCGGTCGTCACGCAGGATGTCGACGGGGATGCCGAACAAGGTTTCCCAGCTGTCGAGCATCGCGCGCACCCGCCACTCGCCCGCTTCGGTGACGATGATGCGATCAGGCGCGTGGCGCGACACCGCGCGTGCGATCTCGCCGGTGAAGCTGCCGCTGTTGTCGGGATCGTCGAAGGCGACATAGTCGACCGTCCAGCCGAGTGTGCGCAACGCGATCGCATGGTGCCGCATCGCCGCGAAGAGGAACGCGATCTTCTTCTTGTGGTGGCGGACATAGGTCGTCTCGTCGGCGACCTCCATCATCAGCACGACCGTAGCGACGGGATCCGCAGCGGCGAGCGATGCCAGGCCGATCGTCAGCTGGTCGCCCAGCACGGGGACGAGAACGCGCGTTTTATTCTGAGCCATCGCATCCTACATGCGCGCCATGACCCCGACACATCTAGGCCAGTCCAGCACGCTTCCCGCCTCTCCAGAAGCGGCGATCCTCAATTATGTTCCGAACCCACGGTTGGGACGAACGTATCTGGTGCGGTTTGCGGTGCCCGAATTCACTTCGCTCTGCCCCGTCACCGGCCAGCCCGATTTCGCGCATCTGGTGATCGACTATGTCCCCGGCGAGACGATCGTCGAGTCCAAGTCGCTGAAGCTGTTCCTCGGTTCGTTCCGCAATCACGCGGCGTTCCACGAGGATTGCACCGTCGGCATCGGCGAGCGGCTGGTCGCCGAGATGCGGCCGCAATGGCTGCGGATCGGCGGCTATTGGTATCCGCGCGGCGGCATACCGATCGACGTGTTCTGGCAGAGCGGGGCGCCGCCTGCGGATCTTTGGCTGCCCGACCAGGGAGTTGCGCCCTACCGCGGTAGGGGCTGATCTACTAACGTACGAAATAGATGCATGTTGTGTTGCAGTGCGGCGAAACAGCAACCATTTTGCTCCACGAGAGTTAATCGGGAGCAAGCTGGCGGATCGTTTCGCTTTTTGCATCAGCAGAGGACACGGCATGGGTAAGGCGTCGTCGGGGGATACCCTCACGAAACTCGCACTGATCGGCAATTTCCTGCCCCGGCAGTGTGGTCTGGCGACCTTCACCACCGACGTCTACGACGCGCTGCGCGATCGCTATCCCGATATTCAGGTCGACGTCTATGCGATGGACGATCATCCCGGCCGCTACGACTATCCCGCCGCGGTGACCGCGGCGATCCCGCAGGACGATCTGTCGAGCTACATCGATACCGCGCGCCGCATTGACGCCAGCGGGGCGCAGGCGATCTGGGTGCAGCATGAATATGGCATCTATGGCGGGCCGGCGGGCGAGCATTTGCTCGCGCTGCTCGACCGCACGACGCTCCCGGTGATCGTCACGCTGCACACGGTTCTCGAAAAGCCGAGCGCCGACGAGCGGCGGGTGCTGGAAGGGCTGCTGCGCCGGTCAGCGCGGATCATCGTCATGGCCGAGCGTGGCCGCGAGATATTGCAACGGGTCTACGGCGCCAGCCCGCGCCAGATTGTAATGATCCCGCACGGCGTGCCTGATCGCGAGTTGATCGAGCCCGAACTGCTCAAGCCGCGGTTCGGCTGGCAGGAGCGCGAGGTCGTGCTGACCTTCGGCCTGCTCGCGCCGAACAAGGGCATCGAGACGATCATCGAGGCGATGCCGGCGGTGATCGCGAACCACCCCCGGGCGCTGTATGTCGTGCTTGGGGCGACGCATCCGAACCTGGTTGCTCAGCAGGGCGAGCGGTATCGCGACAGCCTGAAGGCGCTGGCGGTCGAGCACGGCGTCGCGGACAACGTCGCGTTCATCGACGGCTTCGTCGAGCATGACGAGCTGATCGAGTATCTGCAGGCGGCGGACATTTACGCGACGCCGTATCTCAACCCGGCGCAGATCACCTCTGGCACGCTGTCCTACGCGATCGGGGTCGGCAAGGCGGTGGTGTCGACGCCCTACGTCCACGCGACCGAGATCCTAGCCGATGGCCACGGCGTGCTCGTCGACTTCCGCGATAGTGCGGCGTTCGCGCGTGAGATCAACCGGTTGCTGTCGAACGAGCGCGACCGCAAGTCGCTGTCCGCACGCGCCTATGCCCGTGGTCGGACGATGATCTGGTCGCGCCTTGCCGAGGCGACGGTGGCGGAGACGCTGTTGGCGCTGCAGTCCAAGCCGCGACGGCTGGCCAAGGCGCGTTCGGTCAAGCCGCTCTCGCCGGACCTCTCTGCGGTCGAACGAATGAGCGATGCGACCGGCATGCTCCAGCATTCGATTTTTTCGATCCCGGATCGTCGCCACGGCTACTGCATCGACGATAATGCGCGTGCGCTGATGCTGATGAGCGCGATGCCCGATCTCGATCCGGTGCAGCGCGATAAGTGGACGACGATCTACGCGTCGTTCATCCAATATGCGTGGAACCCGGACACGCGCCGTTTCCGCAACTTCATGAACTTCGATCGTACCTGGTGCGAGGACGCGGGGTCGGAGGATTCTAACGGCCGCACGCTGTGGGCGTTGGGGATCACCGCGCGCGACGCGGCGGACCAGAAGCATCGCGACTGGGCGGTGGCGCTGTTCGACAGCACCGCGTCGATGGGGCTGGAACTTGGATCGCTCCGGGCGCAGGCATTTGCGATGCTGGGCGCGGCGGCGATGCTCGAGGTCAAGCCCGGCCACGAACTCGCTCGGTCGATCCTGCAACGCTTTCCCGACGATCATCTCGCGCTGCTCGCGTCGGCGCGGCGGCCGGAATGGAAGTGGTTCGAGATTGTCCTGGCGTACGACAATGCGCGGCTGCCCGAGGCGTTGCTGCGGGTCGGTCAAGCGCTCGGTCGGCGCGATCTGATCGAGTGCGGCATCGAGACGCTCGGCTGGATCGTCGACAAGCAGACCTCGCCCGAGGGGCGCTTCCGCGCTGTCGGGACCGAGAGCTTCCACAAGCCCTATGCCGAGCCGCTGCAGTTCGACCAGCAGCCGCTGGAGGCGCAGGCGACAGTCGAGGCGTGCATCGCGGCGTTCGATGCCACGGGCGACCAGCGCTGGGTGAAGGAAGCCGAGCGCGCCTATGGCTGGTATCTGGGGGTCAACGACCTCGATCTGCCGCTGGCGACGGTCGCCGATGGCGGCTGTTTCGACGGTCTGATGCCCAACGGCCTCAACCGCAACCAGGGTGCCGAATCGATTTTGGCGCTGCAACTGGCGACTTGCGCGATTTCGGGGCTATCAAAGTCGGCACAAGGCGTGGCAGGAGCGGATCGCGTCGTCGCCTAGGACAATCGTCCGGGGCGTCGGGACCTGACGACCTGGACGAGGCTGTTTCGCGATGGAACTGTTCACCCACCGCCTGCGGCTTCATGCCGATCCTTCCCGCGTGGTCGTGAGGCCATTCCATATCGCTTGGGCGGGGAACGGCGGCGGCCCTAGCCGCACCGAGCGGCTTGTCGCCGAAGTGCTGGAGATGGGACCGGAGGACGCCCGTAACGAGCTCGAGGAGGTCCTGAAGGACTTCGAGGCGCGGCATTGGCAGACGCGGCGGGTGTTCATGACCCGCTATGACGAGATCGAAGGGCTGCTCGATCTCGACGGAGCGGACATCGGCGACGTCAAGCGACAGCTGATCGGCGCCTATTTCTGTCACGAATACAGTTATGCCGCCGCGGCGCTGATGAACCCGAGCGCGGTCCCGCATTTCGACCAGTCGGGCATGCCCGAGGGATCGATGCGGATCCTGATGTCGCTGCGCGCGGTGGGCGAGGGGCATATCTCCTCGGTGGCGTTCCGCGAGGGGATCATCACCGATCGCAACCAGCTGAAGCTCGCGCCCGAGCCGCCGTTCGCGACCGCGACCGACGCGATCGGGCGGGGCGAGGAGGAGATGCCGGCGGGCCCGGTGACGGTCTATCGCCACCGCGACAGCACGCTGTCGGGCACGGTGATCTTCCCGATCACCCAGGCGCAGTCCAAGGGACTGGAGGACCTGCGCATCGTCCATTTCCGTCATGACGACGGCAGTGAGGAATGGATCGGGACCTATACCGCGTATAACGGCTCGCAGATCCAGTCGGAGCTGCTCCGCACCAAGGATTTCCGCGCGTTCGATCTGGTGCCGATGACCGGCCCGGCGGCACGCAACAAGGGCATGGCGCTGTTCCCACGCAAGGTCGGCGGGCAGTATATGATGATCGGACGGTCGGATGGCGAGAACCTGTTCCTGCTGAAATCGGACAAGCTCGAGCATTGGGAGGACGGCGAGAAGATTCTGACGCCGACCTACCCCTGGGAGCTGGTGCAGATCGGCAATTGCGGGCCGCCGATCGAGCTCGACGAGGGCTGGCTGCTGCTCACCCACGGGGTGGGGGCGATGCGAAAATATTCGATCGGCGCGGTGCTGCTCGACAAGGACGATCCGTCGAAGGTGATCGGACGGACGCGCGAGCCGCTGCTGTCGGCGAAGGACCAGGACCGCGAGGGCTATGTGCCCAACGTGGTCTATTCCTGCGGGGCGATCCGGCATGGGGATACGCTGTTCCTGCCGTACGGGATCGCGGACAGCTCGGTGGGGTTCGCGTTCGTGCCGATCAAGGAGTTGCTGGCGGCGATGTAGCCGCCATCCGCCGCGTATATCGGTAGAGCGCCCAGATCAGCGCCAGGAACGCCACGGTGCCGCCGACCAGCGCCTGAGAGGCGAAGCCCTCGCCGACCAGCGCGAGGGGAGCGTCGCTGTTGGTGGCGTAGACGATGATCGCGAAGGCGACGCCCCACAGGCTTTCGCCGACGATCATGCCGGTCGCGGTGAGGACGCCCATGCGGCGGGCGTATTCCGGGTCGGGGCGGCGGTCCGCCCAGCGGTCGTAGAGCGCGCCGATCACTGCGCCGATCACCACCGGCAGGGTCACCGACATCGGCAGGTAGACGCCGAGGCCGATGCCGAGTGGCGGGAGGCGGAGCTTGCCGAGCCGGCCGAGGATCTCGTCGATGAAGATGACGCCGACGCCGATCAGCGCGCCGACCCCGATCATCGCCCAGTTGAGGTCGCCGCCGAGCACGCCCTTCGCGAGCGCGGAGATCAGCGCGGCCTGCGGTGCGGCGAGCGCGTTTGGCCCGGCGCCGGGTGCGCCCTGGAAGCCGAGCGTGGTCGACAGCAGCTGAAGGACCGGCGGCACCACCAGCGAGCCGAAGATGACGCCGAAGATCAGCGCGACCTGCTGCTTCCACGGGGTCGCGCCGACCAGCTGGCCGGTCTTGAGGTCCTGGAGATTGTCGTTGGAGATGGTCGCCACGCCGAACACGATGCCGGTGACGATCAGCGCATAGGCGACCAGCGCCTGGGTGGTTGCGGGTTCGGCGCCGCGGCCGAACAGGCCGACCAGCATCAACGAGGAGGCGAGGACCGCGAGAATGCCGATCCCCGATACCGGGCTGTTCGAGGCGCCGATCAGGCCGGCCATATAGCCGCACACCGCGGCGATCACGAGGCCGAGGACGAGGATGAAGAGCAGCGCGCCGGCGATCAGCGGGAGTGCCGATCCCTGCAGCGGCCCGCCCGCGATCACCGACCAGAGCAGGCCCGCGATCGGCACCAGCATCGCCAGGCTGACCCCGACGACGACACCGAACGGCAGGTCGCGCTCGCCGAGCGCGACGATCGTGCCGCCGCGCTTGGCGGCGCTCGCGGCCATCGACGAGCGGATGCCGCCGATCACCGGACCGATGATCTTCACCAGCGTCCAGATCGCGGCGACGCCGATCACCCCCGCGCCGAGGAAGCGGACATCGGTGCGGAACACGCCCCCGGCCCAGGCTTCGACACTGGTGCCGACCGCGGCGGGGGTGAGTGCGGTGAGGATCGGCAGCGCAATCCACCAGCCGATGATCACCCCGACGAACATCGCGAGCCCGACCGACAGGCCGACGAGGTGACCGGCGCCGATCAGCGCGAAGGAGAGCCCGCCCGTGATCCCGGTGGCGCCCGCGCCGGCACGGAAGAACAAGGCGGCCTCGGCGGCGGCGACCTTGGTCTGGGTGACGATCGCGAAGCCCGCCGAGACGAGTGCGTTGACGACGATCAGGCGCAGGCCGCGGCCGCTCTCCGCCTCGCCGGCGCGACTGCCGGCGCCGACCTTCAGCACCTCTGCGGCGGCGCGGCCCTCGGGAAAGGGCAGGTCGGTGTCGACCACCAGCGCACGGCGTAGCGGCACCGAGAACATCACGCCGAGGATGCCGCCGGTCATCGTGATCCCCGCGGTCAGCAGATAGGGAAAGCCCTGCCACCAGCCGATCATCACGAGGCCGGGCAGGACGAAGATGATCGCGGCGAGCGTACCCGCGGCGGAGGCGACGGTCTGGACGATGTTGTTTTCGAGGATCGTCGCGCCGGGGAGATAGCGCAGGATCGCCATCGAGATCACCGCGGCGGGGATCGAAGTCGCGAAGGTCAGCCCGACCTTCAGCCCCAGATAGACGTTGGCGGCGGTGAACAGCAGCGTGATCAGCCCGCCGAGCAGGATGCCGCGGACGGTGAGTTCGGCGATCGGGCGGCGGTCTGCTTCGGTCACGCGGTATCTTTCGGTGGTGGCCGCGCCGGTGTAGCCGATCGCACCTGCGCGGCAAGATGCCGCGACGGCGGGGTGGATCGGGCCGGCGCGGCATGCTTTACGCGGCGCCGAACGAAGGGGAATCGAGATGAGCGAGCCGTTGCGGGTGGCGTTGGCCGGACTGGGAACCGTCGGCGGCGGCGTGATCAAGTTGCTCGAGGCGAACCGCGCGTTGATCGAACGCCGGGCGGGACGCGGGATCGAGGTCGTGGCGGTGTCGGCGCGCGACCGCAGCAAGGACCGCGGGGTCGACCTGTCGGGGTTCGCGTGGGTCGACGACACCACCGCGCTCGCCACGCATGAGGGCGTCGACGTGGTGGTCGAGCTGGTCGGCGGATCGGACGGGCCGGCGCTGACGCTGGCGCGCGCGACGCTCGGCAACCGACGCGGGTTCGTGACCGCCAACAAGGCGATGCTGGCGCATCACGGGCTGGAACTGGCGAGCGCGGCGGAGGCGGCGGGGGTGCCGCTGAAGTTCGAGGCGGCGGTCGCGGGCGGCATCCCGGTGATCAAGGGGCTGCGCGAAGGCGCGGCGGCGAACGAGATCACACGGGTCTACGGCATCCTCAACGGCACCTGTAATTTCATCCTGTCGAAGATGGAGAGCGAAGCCCGCGACTTCGCGGACGTGCTCGCGGAGGCGCAGGCGCTGGGCTTTGCGGAGAGCGACCCGACGTTCGACATCGACGGCATCGACGCGGCGCACAAGCTGTCGATCCTGGCGAGCGTCGCGTTCGGCACGCGACCGGCGTTCGCGGACGTCGCCGCGCAAGGGATCCGGCAGGTGATCGCCGCCGATATCGCGGAGGCGGCGGCGCTCGGCTACCGGGTGAGGCTGGTCGGCGTGGCGGAGGCGGGGCCGTACGGGCTGTTCCAGCGGGTGCATCCGCATCTGGTGCCGCTCGATCATCCGCTGGCGCATGTCACCGGATCGCTGAACGCGGTCGTTGCGGAGGGCAATTTCGTCGGGCGGCTGTTCTTCCAGGGCGCCGGCGCGGGTGAGGGGCCGACCGCGAGCGCGGTGGTCGCCGACCTGATCGACATCGCGCGCGGGGAATTCGGGCCGCCCTACGCTATGCCGGTCGCGGCGCTGACCGACGGCGCCAAGGCGGACAGCGGTGAGCGGCGCGGGCGGGCGTATCTGCGTTTCACGGTGCAGGACAAGGTCGGCGTGTTGGCGGAGATCGCGGCGGCGATGCGCGACGCGGGTGTCTCGATCGAGAGCCTGATCCAGCGCGGCGCGGTGAGCGGCGGCGGCGTGCTGGTCGCGATTGTGACGCATGAGGGGCCGGAGCGGAGCGTGGCGCAGGCGCTGGAGAAGCTCCGCGGGTCGCCGAGCCTCGCGGGCGCGCCGTTGTGGATGCACATCCTGGAGTAGTTGGGGCGGGCGCGAAGAGTCACAAGAGTCGCACCTGTACGCGTGCGCGGGGCTGTGAGCGGTCATGTGAAAGAGCGGGCCGTTGGTGCGGTGCGGGGTGGTAGCCGGGGCGGAGAGTGTAGGACAGCGGGCGCGTGCCCGGTTCCTTGTGTCCCCGCGAAGGCGGGGACCCAGTATTGGGCTCCCGCCTTCGCGGGAGCACGGGTTGGGGCGAGGTGAGCTACCCTTCCTCACCACCCCGGCGGAGGCCGGGGCCCAGGCGGGAGACGCCTCAGGGTTGGCGCCGTCCTTTGTTACATCCGCCTTCCCGACTGGGCCCCGGCCTTCGCCGGGGTGGTGCAAAGGTGTGGCGGTTTGGCGGTTCGGTTGCTCTCTCGCCGTTTGCCCTCAATCCAGCGGGATCGCGACGCGGCCGCGTTTGTCGGGCTTGGCGGCCAGCGCCGACTTCAGCGCCGAGACCGCGCCCTTGATGATCGGGACGATGGGTGGGCCGAAGCCGACCGTGCAGCCGCGCTGGATGGCGGCGCAGGGGGTGCCCTCGGCGGCCAGTGCGCCGATGCCGGTCTTGTTCGGGTTGACGCCGTTGGGGGTCGCGCCGGGTTCTTTTTCGAAGAGGGGCAGGCGCTGGCCGTTGCTGCCGCGGTCGCAGACGACGATGTCGCCATCGGGGGTGGTGCGAGTTTCGCAAAACTCGTCCCTGGGGGCGAGGATCGACCAGCTTTCGGTCTTGGGAGCCGAGGTGGCTGGGGCGGCCTGGAGCAGCAGGAGGAGCAGTGGCGCGATCATGAGCGGTGTTCCCTTGCCTGCGGTCGCGGGATGATGCGGCAGTGCGGGCTGGCGGGCAAGGGCGAGCTACCCTCCTTCCTTCGTTTCGAGCGTAGTCGAGAAACCGGCCACGCATTTGGGGGTAAGGGTTTCTCGACTTCGCTCGAAACGAACGGAAGGAAATTTACCCTTCGATCCGCGCCACACCCAGCCGCGGGATTTCGATCGCGGGGCAGCGGTTCATCACCACCTTCATGCCGGCGGCTTCGGCGCGGGCGGCGGCGGCGTCGTCGGTGACGCCGAGTTGCATCCACACCGCCTTGGCGCCGATCGCGATCGCGTCGTCGACGGCCTGGCCGGCGTCCGACGAGCGGCGAAAGATGTCGACGATGTCGATCTGGTCGCCTAGCTGGGCGAGGTCGCGGAAGACGAATTCACCGTGGATATGCTCGCCGGTGATCTGCGGGTTGACCGGGATCACGCGGTAGCCGTGCGCCTGGAGCTTCGCCATGACGCCGTAGGAGGGCCGATCGGGGCGGTCGGAGGCGCCGACCAGCGCGATGGTGCGCGCGCCTTCGAGCAGCGCCCGGATGTCCTCGTCTGCGGTCAACGGCATCGGTCATCGTCCTTTCAGCCAGGCATCGACGTGCCCGGCGATCGAATGAAACGCGGTCGCATCGGCGCCGTTCCCCGCAGCGGGCGGCTCGCCCGCGTCGGACGCGGTGCGGATCGCGATGGTCAGCGGGATGCGACCGAGGAACGGGATGCCGAGCCGCGCCGCCGCGGCCTCTGCGCCGCCATTGCCGAACGGGTCTGACGCCTCGCCGCAATGCGGGCAGATGTAGCCCGCCATGTTCTCGACCAGCCCGATGATCGGCACGCCGGCCTTTTCGAACAGGTCGATCGCGCGGGTGGCGTCGATCAGCGCCAGATCCTGCGGGGTCGAGACGATCACCGCGCCCGCGGGGCGATATTTCTGGACCATGGTCAGCTGGACGTCGCCGGTGCCGGGAGGCAGATCGAGCACCAGCGTGTCGACCGCTCCCCAATCCGCTTCGACCAGCTGGCCGAGCGCGCCCGCCGCCATAGGCCCGCGCCATGCGAGTGCGCGGCCGGGATCGACCAGCTGCCCCATCGAAAGCAGCGGGACGCCATAAGGGGTGGGAACCGGATCGAGCACCTTGTCCTTCGCGGTCGGGCGGGTGCCCTCGACCTTCATCAGCCGTGGCTGCGAGGGGCCGTAGATGTCGGCGTCGACCAGCCCGACCCGGCGCCCGGCGCGCGACAGCGCGATCGCGAGATTGGCGGCGAGGGTGGATTTGCCGACCCCGCCCTTGCCGCTGGCGACCGCGACGAGTTGCCGCGCGACGCGCTCCGCCGTCATCACGACGCGGACCTCGGCGACGCCGGGCAGCGCCGCGGCCTCGCGCACCTGCGCCTCCAGCGCGTCGCGATCGATCGAGGACAGGCCGGTCGCATCGATCACTACGCCGGCGCGCGCGCCCTCCATCCGGACCGTCGCGCGGTCACCCGCGACGGCACGTACCGCCTTCGTCACTGCATCGGAATCTATCATGGTCGGGCAGATAGGCCCGCAGCGGTGCCTTGCCACTGTTTTTTAAGCTGTGGCCTTCCTATACAGGGTGTATGATGACCCTGCCGGGCTGGATGAAGCGCCCTCCCATTCTCGCATCCGAAACGCCGAAGGGCCCTTGGGGCTCGGGTGACGACACGCCCGGTTCGGGCGGTCCCCGCAATCCATGGGCGTTGCCGCCGGGCGGTCGCAAGACCACGGCGAAGCCTTCGGCGCTCGACGAGTTTTTGAAAAAAGCGCGCGGCCCTGGCGGCGGTGGCAATGGCGGGGGCAGCTTTTCGGGCATGCCTACCGGGCCCAATGCGCGGCTGTTGTGGGCGATCGGCGCGGGGATCATCCTGGCGGTATGGATCCTCTACACCTCCATCCATCCCATTGGGCCGCAGCAGCGCGGGGTCGTGACCTATTTCGGTCGCTACACGGGCACGCTGGAGCCGGGCATCGGCTTGACCCTGCCGGCGCCGATCGCGGCGGTGCAGAAGGTCGACGTGCAGCAGATCCGGGAAGAGAATTTCCCCGAATCGAGCGGCGAGAACCTGGTGCTGACCCGCGACCAGAACATCATCGATCTCGCCTATTCGGTGCGCTGGAACATCGCGAGCCCGGAGGATTACGTCTTCCAGATCGCGCAGCCGAAGGAGACCGTGCGCGCGATCGCCGAGAGCGCGATGCGCGAGGCGGTCGCCAACCGAACGCTCGACGAGGCGCTCGGGCCGGGGCGGACCGCGATCGAGCAGAACGTGCAGGATCGCATGCAGCAAATTCTCGACGAATATAATTCGGGCGTTCGCATCCAGGGCGTCGCGATCAAGCAGGCGGATCCGCCTGCACGGGTCAACGACGCGTTCAAGGACGTGACCGCGGCGCAGCAGGACGCTGTCGCCGCGCGCAACCAGGCGCGGTCCTATGTCCAGCAGGTGCTGGCACGCGCGCAGGGCGAGGCCGCGCAATTCGACAAGGTGTACGAGCAGTACCGGCTCGCGCCCGAGGTTACCCGTCGACGGATGTATTACGAGACCATGGAAGCGGTGCTGGCGAAGTCCGACAAGACGATCGTGGAAACGCCGGGCGGCGTGGTGCCCTATCTGCCGCTGGGTGGCGGACGGCGGGTGCCCGACGCGGTGCCCCAGCCGGCACGGGGAGAGGCGCAATGACCGCCAACCTGTGGCGTCACCCGGTCGCGCTCGGCATTGCAGCGCTGGTGCTCGCGATCATCGGCGCGTCGACCTTCGCGATCGTGCCCGAAACCCAGCAGGTCGTGGTGCTGCGCTTCGAGAACCCGGTGCGCACGGTCAATGCGTGGAAGCCGAACGAGATTTTCGGACGGTCGGGGGCGGGCTTGATCGCGCGGATCCCGTTCGTCGACCGGCTGGTGTGGGTCAACAAGCGCGTGCTCGACGTCGACTACGACAACCAGCAGGTGCTGTCGGCGGATCAGCTGCGGCTCGAGGTCGACGCCTTCGCGCGCTTCCGGATCATCGATCCGCTGCGGATGGTGACGCGTGCGGGCAGCGAGCTCCGCGTCGCCGAAGCACTGCGGCCGCTGCTCGGCTCGGCGATCCGCAGCGAACTCGGCAAGCGGCGCTTTGCGGTGCTTCTGACCGCCGAGCGCGACGAGGTGATGGACGCGATCCAGACACGGCTGCAGCGTAACGCCAGCCAGTACGGCGTGCAGATCGTCGACGTGCGGATCAAGCATGCCGACCTGCCCGAAGGCAGCCCGCTCGACAGCGCGTTGAAGTCGATGCAGTCGGCGCGCCAGCAACAGGCGGTGACGATCCGCGCGCAGGGCCAGAAGGAAGCGCAGATCATCCGCGCCCAGGCCGACGCCGATGCGGCGAAGGTCTATGCCGAGAGCTTCACCAAGGATGCGGACTTCTACGACTTCTACCGCGCGATGCAGTCGTACCGGCACACCTTCGGGGCGGACGGGGCGGATGCGCCGACCGGCTCGACGTCGATCATCCTGTCGCCGAACAACAGCTATCTCCGCGAGTTCGAGGGCCGGGGCCGCTGATGTGACGTGGTTGCGGGGCCTTGGGGTCGCGCAACCGCGGGCGTTTCCGGGCGTTCATATTCAACGGTCGTTCAGCCAGGATTTGCGAATGCGCTCCTGATCTCGATCGTCTCCAGAGAGGATATCATCCTAGTGCGCTACGCCTACGCCATTACCAGTGCGCTTCTCCTCGGCGGTGCCACCGCGACGCTCGCTTTGCAGCCCGGCACCGCGCAGGTCGCGCAGAACGAACCCGGCGCGATCCAGGCCGCCGCCCCCAAGGCCGGCGCGCCGATGAGCTTCGCCGATATGGTCGCGAAGCTCCAGCCCGCGGTCGTCAACATTTCGACCAAGCAGACCATCGTCCAGCAGCAGCAGGCCAATCCGTTCGCAGGCACGCCGTTCGGCGACCTGTTCGGCGGCGGTCAAGGCCAGAACGGTGCGCCGGTAAAGCGCGAAGGCGCGTCGCTGGGCTCGGGCTTCCTGATCTCGCCCGACGGCTATGTCGTCACCAACGCGCACGTGATCCGTCCCGGCGCGCGCGGCGCCACGGTCAATTCCATCACGGTGACGCTGACCGACAAGAAGGAATATATCGCCCGCGTGATCGGGCAGGATCAGGCGTCCGACCTCGCGCTTCTGAAGATCGACGCGACCAACCTGCCGTTCGTGCGCTTTGGCGATTCGTCGCGGGCACGGGTGGGCGACTGGGTCGTCGCGATCGGCGAGCCTTTCGGGCTCGGCGGCACCGTGACCGCCGGCATCATCTCCGCGATCAACCGCGTGACCGGGCAGGGCGGCGCCTATGACCGGTTCATCCAGACCGACGCGTCGATCAACCAGGGCAATTCGGGCGGGCCGATGTTCGACCTGAACGGCAACGTGATCGGCATCAATTCGCAGATCTTCAGCCAGTCGGGCGGCAATATCGGCATCGGCTTCGCGATCCCCGCGGAGCAGGCCAAGCCGATCATCGATACCTTCATGAAGGGCGGCAAGATCGCGCGCGGCTATATCGGCGTCGGCATCGGTGGTCCGGTCGACGACGATGCGGCGGCGGCGCTCGGCATCCCCAAGAACCAGGGCGAGCTGATCTCGCGGGTCGAGCCCGCGGGCCCGGCGGCCAAGGCCGGGTTGCGCGCCGGCGACGTGGTAACGAAGGTCAACGGCCAGGCGGTCACGCCGGATCAGACGCTGTCTTATCTGGTGTCGAACGTGAAGCCGGGGTCCACCGCGCGCCTCGACGTGATCCGCAACAACCAGTCGCAGGTGCTCAACATCACCGTGGCGACGCGGCCGTCCGAGGAGCAGCTCGCGGCTACCGTCAACGGCGGTGACGATGCCGGCGGATTCGGTGGCGACGACGACGATGCGACCGGCGGCAGCGACGGCGCCGTCGTGCCGACCAGCGGCAACGCGCTCGGCCTGAACGTACAGCCGCTCACTCCCGGCATCGCGCGCGCGGTCGGGGTAGATGCGGCGGTGCAGGGCGTGGTCATCGCCACGGTCGACCCGGCGAGCGACGCCAACGGCAAGCTGAAGCGCGGCGACGTGATCCAGGCGATCAACGGCACGCCGGTTCGCACTTCCGCGGATGTCGGGCGGGTCGTCGCGCAGGCGAAGAGCGCCGGACGGCCGCAGGTCCTGCTGCTGGTCCAGCGCGGGCGCAATGCCCCGGGCTTCCTGGCGGTGAAGCTGAAGGGCTGATCCTCGCCGGTCGGTGGGTGGATGAGGGTCGCGCTCCGAAGGGGGTGCGGCCCTTTCCTTTTGGCGGGGCGGGGCGGTACACTGGCGATCGATAACGCGGAGGCGGCATGGACGACGGGATCTTCATCGGCACGGGCGGCGGCAAGCCGCAGATACTCGACCTGAAGCGCGCCAATCGCCACGGCCTGATCGCGGGGGCGACCGGCACCGGCAAGACCGTGACGCTGCAGGGCATCGTCGAGGGCTTTTCGAAGGCGGGGGTGCCGTGCTTCGTCGCCGACGTGAAGGGCGACCTGTCGGGGCTGGCGATGGCGGGATCGCCGCAGTCGAAGTTGCACGCGACCTTCGCCGCGCGCGCGGCCGAGATCGGGATGACCGACTGGGCTTATGCCGATACCCCGGTGCAGTTCTGGGACCTGTTCGGCGAACAGGGCCACCCGATCCGCACCACCGCGAGCGAGATGGGACCGCTGTTGCTCGCCCGGCTGATGGACCTGAACGAGGTTCAGGAAGGCGTGCTGACGATCGCGTTCCACGTCGCCGACAAGGAAGGCCTGCTGCTGCTCGATCTCGACGATCTGCAGGCGATGCTGTCCGAATGCGCCGAGCGGGCGGACGAGTTGACGACGACCTATGGCAATGTGTCGAAACAGTCGATCGGCGCGATCCAGCGCGCGCTGCTCCAGTTGCGCAGCCAGGGCGGCGAGCATTTCTTCGGCGAACCCGCGCTGGAGATCGAGGATCTGATCGTCACCGACGACCGCGGGCGCGGGGTGGTCAACATCCTCGCGGCGGACAAATTGATGGCATCGCCAAAGCTTTACTCCACCTTCTTGTTGTGGCTGATGAGCGAGCTGTTCGAACAGCTGCCCGAGATCGGCGATCCCGACAAACCCAAGCTCTGCTTCTTCTTCGACGAGGCGCATCTGCTGTTCGAGGCCGCGCCCAAGGCGTTGCTGGAGAAGATCGAGCAGGTCGTGCGGCTGATCCGGTCGAAGGGCGTGGGCGTGTATTTCATCACGCAGAACCCGATCGACATCCCCGATACCGTCGCCGGGCAGCTCGGCAATCGCGTGCAGCATGCGCTCCGCGCGTTCACCCCGCGCGATCAGGCGGCGGTGCGATCGGCCGCGGAGACGTTCCGCGCCAATCCCGGCGTCGATGTCGCGACCGCGATCACCGAACTGAAGGTCGGCGAGGCACTGGTGTCGCTGTTGCAGGCCGACGGTGCGCCGACACCGGTGGAGCGAACGCTGATCAAGCCACCCGCATCGCGGGTCGGCCCGGTGACGCCGGTCGAACGCGGCGTGCTGATCCAGACCGATGCGATCGGCGCGAAGTACGACGTGGCGATCGACCGGGTGTCGGCGGAAGAGCTGCTCGGTGCCAAGGCGCAGGAAGCTGCCGCGGCGGCAGCGGCGACCAAGGCCTCGACCGACAGCGCCAAGGCAGCCGCGGCGCAGGCGAAGGTCGATGCGCAGGCGGCGAAGGCGGCGGCGGTGCGGCAACGTGAGGCGGATCGCGCCGCGGCGGCCGAACAACGCGCAGCGGACCGCGAAGCGGCGGACTCGCCCTGGTCGAAGATGGCGACGTCAGCCACCCGCGCGGCGAGTTCGTCGATCGGGCGGCAAGTGGCAAACGAGATCGGCAAGCAGGTATTCGGCGGCGGTCGCAGGACATCCGCCGGCGGCGGCTTGGTGGGCGGACTGGTGCGCGGTGTGCTAGGCGGGCTGTTCCGCGGACGATGAGGAGTGGCGCGATGAGCCTCGATTTCGTGAACGACACCGATTGGGGCGCGGTCGGCGAGGAGGCGCTCGACGAGGTCGTGACGCTGCGCCGCTCGATACACGCCGATCCCGAGATCGGGCTGCACTGCCCGCGCACCACCGACAAGCTGAAGGCAGCACTTGTCGGCCTTCCGCTGGAGATCCGCGAGGGTAGCTCGACGACGGGGTTCATCGCGATCTTGCGCGGCGGGCGCGCCGGCAACGGACGCGGCAACGGCCGCACCGTGCTGCTGCGCGGCGACATGGACGCGCTGCCGATGCAGGAGGAGACTGGGCTGCCCTTCGCCTCGCAGGTCGAGGGTCGGATGCACGCCTGCGGGCACGATGCCCACAGCGCCATGTTGGTCGGTGCGGCCAAGGCGCTGTGCGCGCGCAAGGACGAGCTGCCGGGGACGGTGGTGTTCATGTTCCAGCCCGGCGAGGAGGGGCATCACGGCGCGCGCTTCATGATCGAGGACGGGTTGCTCGACGAGCCTGCGCCCGACGCCGCCTTCGCGCTGCACATCTCGCCGAACATCCCGGCGGCGATGGTCGTCAGCCGGCCGGGGACGCTGATGGCGTCGACTGATACCGTGTCGGCGACGATCGTCGGGCGCGGCGGGCACGCAGCGATGCCGCACGACTGTATCGATCCGATCCCGATCGCGTGCGAGATCGTCACCGCGCTCCAGACGCATGTCGCACGGCGCGTGCCGGTCACCGATCCCGCGGTGCTGACCATCACCAAGTTCAATGCCGGTACCGCGCACAACATCGTGCCGGGGCAGGTGGAACTGCTCGGCACGATGCGGACGCTGTCGGAGCGGACCCGCGAGGATCTGCGCGCTGCGTTCGTGCGGATCGTCGAGGGGATCGCCGCGGCGCACGGCGCGACCGCGATGGCGACGATCGAGCCTGGCTATCCGGTCACGGTCAACGATCCGCGCGCGACCGATCTGATGCGAACCGTCGCGGTCGAGCTTGGCGGCGAGGCTGCTTGGCAGGTGATGCCGCCGATGATGGGCGCGGAGGACTTCTCCTACGTGTTGCAGAAGCTGCCGGGCGCGATGGCGTTCATCGGGGTGGCTGCGCCGGGCAGCGATCCGCGGACCAACCCGCCGCTGCACAATACCAGGATGACGATCGACGAGAGTGTGATGGCGCGCGGCGTGGCGATGCATTGCGCGGTGGCGGCGCGGTATCTCGATCGGGGGTTCGACTGAGTTCGAAAGTTTGCTGAGACGGTCGACTGCATTGGCGAACCGGCGAGCGTCGCCGAGCATTGTATCTCCGAGATCGGAGGTCGTATGATCGAAGCGAGTAGACGGCAATCGAGGATAGCAGCGGCCGCGCTGGCAGGTGTCGCGCTGATCGGGCTCACTGCATGCGGCGGTGACGACGGATCTGGCGGCGGTGGTGGAGCGGGACCGGTGGTTAGCGCGCCGACGCCTGCGCCGTCACCCGCGCCGACCCCAACTGCATCGCCGACGCCTGCACCGACCACGACCGCGGTGTCGCAGCGGACGATCGCGACGTTCGACAATCCCTGGGCGATGACCTTCCTCCCCAGTGGTGGGTTGCTGGTGACCGAGAAGCCGGGGCGGCTCTATCTGGTCGCTGCCAACGGGGCCAAGACCGCGGTTACCGGTGTGCCGGCGGTGGTGGCATCGGGGCAAATCGGGTTGCAGGACGTCGTGCTCGATCCCGGCGTCGCGACCAACAATCGGATCTGGCTGAGTTATGCGGAGGCTGCGGGTGGCGGGCAGCGGCTGGCGGTGGCGCGCGCGGTGCTGGTCGCGGGGGCCGCGCCGCGGCTCGACGAGGTGACGGTGATCTGGCGGGCGACGCCGACGACGACGGGCGGGCAGCTCGGCGGGCGGCTGGCGTTCGCGCCGGACGGCAATTCGCTGGTCATCAGCAGCGGCGAGCGGCAGCAGGGCACCCCGGCGCAGGATCCGGCGGGGACGCTCGGCAAGATCGTGCGGATCTCGCTCGACGGGAGCGCGGCGCCGGACAATCCGTTCATCGGTTCGGCGACCACGCGGCCGGAGATATGGACGCTCGGGAACCGCAATCCGTATGGCCTGGTGTTCGCGAGCGACGGGCGGCTGTTCGAGACGGAGATGGGGCCGGCGGGCGGCGATGAGTTCAACCTGATCACCGCGGGGAGCAACTATGGCTGGCCCGCAGTGTCCGAGGGCGACAATTACGACGGCAGCAGGATCCCGCGGCACGCGACCAACCCGAGCTTCGTGGCGCCGCTGGTGAGCTGGACGCCGGTGATCGCGCCGGGTGGGATGATCCAGTATCGCGGCAGCCGCTTCGTCGGGTGGACCGGCGACTTCATCCTTGCCGGGTTGGTGCAGCAGGGCATCGTTCGCGTCCGTGTCACCGGCAGCGCCGCTGCCGAGGCGGGGCGGATCGGGCTCGGCGCGCGGATCCGGGAAGTGGAGGAGGCGCCGGACGGGTCGATCTGGGTGCTGCAGGATGGCGGCGGGGGCAAGTTGATCGAGTTGACGCCGGGTTAGGCTCCGCGCACCAACCTGTCCTTCGATACGGGCTCTCGATACGCCGCTTCGCGGCTACTCAATCCCTACTCAGGACGAACGGGGGAGGGGCGGGACGAACGGTTAGGGGGCAACATCGGTCCGCGCCCTCACTTCTTCACCAAGCCGATCTCGACCAGCCGTTCGTGCAGGTAATCATGCGCGGTGATCGGGGTCGGGTAGCGGTTGGGGTTGTCGGACGTGATCGTCGCCGGGAGGGTCTCGATCAGGAAATCGGGCGCGGGGTGGAGGAAGAAGGGCATCGAATAGCGCGAATGGCCGCGACGTTCGGGCGGCGGATTGACGACGCGGTGGGTGGTCGAGGGCATGACGTGGTTGGTCAGCCGCTGGAGCATGTCGCCGACGTTGACGACCATCGCGCCCTCCGGCGGCTTGATCGAGAGCCACCGCCCGGTGTCGCGGTCGAGCAGTTCGAGCCCGGCCTCCTCGGCGCCGAGCAGCAGGGTGATGAGGTTGATGTCCTCGTGCGCGCCGGCGCGGACGCCCTCCGCATCGGCGGGGATCGGCGGGTAATGGAGCAGGCGGAGGACCGAATTGCCGTCCTTCACCGCGGGATCGAACCAGTCGGGCGCGAGCCCCAGATGGCGCGCGATCGCGGAGAGCAGCTTGTCGCCGGCGCGGTCGAAGGCGGCGAAGAGTTCGATGAAGGTGTCGCGGAACCCCTCCGGCCGATCGGGCCAGATGTTCGGCGCCATCTGTTCGGCATAGCGGTGCCCGGCGGCGAGTTCGCGGCCGACGTGCCAGAACTCCTTCAGGTCGACCGCGCTGGCGCCCTTGGCGATCTCGGTCTTGAACGGGGTGTAGCCGCGTGCGCCGCCACCGCCTGCGACGTGGTAGGCGCGCTTCTCGTCCTCGGGCAGCGCGAACAGTGCCGCGGTCTGCGCCCAGGCGCGCTCGATCAGCTCATGCGGCACGCCGTGATCGGCGACGATCGCGAAGCCGTAGCGTTCGAACGATGTGCCGAAGGCTGCGGCGAACGCGTCGGCGTCGGTCGCCTGGTCCGCCAGGCTGAGCGTCGGAACCTGGGCGGCGGTGGCGGGAGTATCGAGCATGAGCGGCAAGTCCGGTTGTTGAGCGCATGATATAGGTCGTGACGATGCGGGCGTCACCTCGCGCGTCGCCGGTGCTTCGTCGCAAGCGGTGCCCGGGTGCGGGGCAGGGGCGGAACCGACGCCGCCGTCCGCCCGTTTCCCGGCCGTAACATTCAGGAGGCGTGTATGGGCGGACATCAGGTGCCAGGACAGGGATCGGGCGACGACGGATATGACGAGGAAGGCTATGACGAGAGCCAGCGCGCCGAGATCCTCGAAGCGACGCGATCGGGCCCGAGCGACGGCCTCGTCCTGACCGACCTCGAGCCCGATCTGGGCGACGACGAGGATGACGACGAAGACGCGCTGACGATGGATTCGGAAGAGATCGGCGAGACGAACGCGTCGGTCGGGATGACCGAGGACGATATCGACGAGGACGATGCTCAGGACGATTTCGACGCTGGCACCACCGATGACGACGAGATCGACGACGCCGATGACGAGGCGCTGAAGCCGTAATTCTTCGGAGCTGCTGAGTTCCTCCCCCCTGGCGGGGGAGGAATAGGTAGCCCCTTGCACATCCTCAACCACCCTCCTAGCATCATGTTACGTTGTAACATCGTCAGGAGGTCGTCATGTCGAGAAGCATCCGCTCTAGCGCCGCCGTCTTCGAAGATCCCGCGCCGGCGTTGAACGTCACGCCGCTGATCGACGTGCTGCTCGTGTTGATCGTCATGTTGATCCTGACGATCCCGATCATGACCCACAAGATCCCGATCGACCTGCCCGCGCCGGGTCCGAGCGGAGTCCCGCCCGTTTCGGTCCACCGTATTGCGATCGCCCCGTCGGGCGCGCTGAGTTGGGATGGCGTGCCGATCGGCGCCGAGCAATTGCCCGCGCGGCTGGCGACCGTAGCGAAGGATCCCGTTTCGGCGCTGGAGATCGCGGCCGACGCGACGTCGCGGTACGACGTGTTCGCGCGCACGCTGGCGACGATCAAGACCGCCGGGATCACGCGGCTGGGTTTCGTCGGCAACGAGAAGATGGTTGCCGCCTTATAGACAACTTGATCCACATCAAGGAACATCGCCCGTCGGGCGATCGTTGGGTCGGTCCGGATGATGGTGAACGGATCGATCGAATGCGCGCGACGGGCCTTTGCGTACTGCTGTTGCTGCCGGCCTGTTCCGCCGATGGGGACACCACCAACAGCGTCGACGTGTCCGCGGCGGCAAGCCGCGCCGAGCGTGATATCGCCAATTATGCGGCCGAGCGCCGCGGCGGGCGCCGCCCGCAGCCGACGCCTCGCGCCGCGATTGTCACGGAGCCGAACCCGTCGCCCGCCAGCGGCGGGCCGGTTAGGGCGACGCCGGCCATCAAGTCCAACTAACCACGATTGGTTCATCTGAGCGCAAGAAACCGTTGCTCCAAAGCCACGGTTTTGCGGGCCTTGCGATCTTTTGTCACCGCGGTGCAACAAAGCGCCGCGCCTTCTGTTCAACCGGCCTCGGACAAGTGAGCGCGCGTACATCGCTGCTTCCCGGTTGTTAAAAAGGATCAAAAACAATGCGTAAGCTTAATCTGTTTGCGGCGGTTGCAGCCGTCGCTCTCGCCACCCCCGCCTTCGCGCAGGACACCACCGCCCCCAGCGACGCGTCGATGCAGACCACCAGCGCACCTGCGGAATCCGGCGCGACCGCGCCCGACGGCAGCCCGGCGTTCGGCATCGAGCCCTATTTCGGCATCATGGGCGGCTGGGAAAAGTTCGACAACGAGCGCAACGCCGGCATCCCGCAGGCGCTGAACGCCGACGGCAGCGTCCGTCGCGGCTACAAGCCCGAGGGTTCGCTGGTCCAGGGCGTGCTCGGCATCAACGTCCCCCTCGGACCGGTGTTCGTCGGCGCCGAGGGCAACGTCGCCAAGGGCATCGATGGCAACATCGATTGGGAATATGGCGCCGCGGGCCGCTTCGGCTTCCGCGCCGGCGACAGCGGCCTGTTCTACGGCAAGGTCGGCTACCAGTGGGTCAATTTCGACCATTTCTCGGCACGCTCGACCAACGGCGGCGACACCGGTCGTGACTATCACGCGATGACCTACGGCATCGGCGCCGAAGTCGGCCCGAAGGACATCGGTCTCGGCGGGATCACCGGCAATGCGGGCTTCCGCCTGCGCGCCGAGGTCAACACCTTCGGCGACGCGCACAGCTTCCGCCCGATGCTGGGTGTGATCACGCACTTCTAAGTCCGTTCGGATTTGGAGCGACAAGGGGGCGGGACCGCAGGGTCTCGCCCCTTTTTCGTTGGCGGCGTCGGTGCGCGCCGTGCTCCTGCGCAGGCAGGAGCCCAGGGTTGCAGGCGCTGCCCTTCGCGGCCCTGGGTTCCTGCGTGCGCAGGAACACGGGACGCGTACGGAACGGCGATCGGGGCCGCGAAAAGTCACAAGAGTCACACCCTACACGCACGCGCGCGAGTCAGGCCGGGTCCAGCATTGGCCGTTCGGGATAGTGGTCGCTCGCGCCCAGCAGCTCGCAGGGCGCATCGATATCGGCCAGATTGCGAAGATGGATCGGCAGATTGTAGGTCGCGGTGCCGACCGGGTTGCGGAGCCCGCGCAAGTCGGGCGCCACCGGCCCGAACCGCGACGGCAGCAGATGCGTCAGCAGGAACATCATCAGCTTGTCGGAAGGCTGTCGCGTCGACGAGATCAACTTGTCGTCACGCCACACGTCGCGCGGAATGCCCTGCGTCGCGCGTTCGAAGGCGAGCGTCAGCAGCCGATCGGTGGAGGAGAGCAGGGCGGCATCCCAGGCTTCCGAAAAGGTCTTGCCCGCGGGATGCGCGCGCAGCCGGTACGCCGATCGGGGTGCGATCCCGGTGTCGTTAGCGGCGAGCGAGACCGACCCGGTCTCCGCAAGGATGGCGAGGAACCGCCGCTGCCGATCCGCGGTCCAGCCATTGCGCCGATGCGCAAGCTGGGCGGGGACATAGTCTGCGAGCGGATCGGTCGTCGCAGCGGGATCGGTGGCGGGGTTGGGCATGGTCCGGCTCCTTGGTTGGTTGGAGCGGGAGTAGGTAACCACGTTGGTTCGTGTAGGACAGCAGGTGGGTTTGTCATGCGATCGTTTGCCCTTGTTCAGCGCAGAACGCAGGTAGGGCACTGGTTAACTATTTGGCGCCGGCGAACGTCTTGCGTCCGATTTTACCGATTAGGCTACTTTGCCGTAGGAAAAACAGAAAATAGGGATCAACTATGGAAAGAGTTCCGTTATTAGTGGAGTCCCACTCTATAATCCGCTGCTGTGGCGCATTCTCTCTCGCGATGCTGGAGACGGCTTTGCATGCATCCACAAAGCTACTTCCCGTTGGCCGCTGAGATACGCAAACATTCAATATGGCTTGTCGAAGATCAACATAGCTCCAAGTTAAATTGGGCTCTCCCTTGCTTATCGCTAGCAGCACAGCTCGATATACGTCACCCGACGTGCCGTCTATAAAGTCAAATTGATTTCGCTCACGTCGCAAGCGAGGACCCTGGTGCATCGCCTTTACCAGCGATGTGTAATCAGTCCGCTTTGCTGTTTCACCTAGGACCTTTTGATACAATGCGTCGTCGACAACGTCGCCTCCATTTATCGACCTGCCAAACTCAAGACAGATCGCTTGCATAAGTTGCGGGCTTTTGCAGGATTCAGCCGACAGTCTTCCAATTTGTTCCTCCCCGACAACAATACCTGCTTTAGGAAAACCTATCCCTCCAATTCGCTTAAGCTCATCGGCGTCCCAGAATTCCGTATCAATGTTTACTGTACGACCTCGCAGTTCAGGATTACTTCTCACAACATCGTCTGAGCGATGGGGTACCGAAGCGATGCAGAAATGCACGCTGCTCTCAGCAGCAGATTTGATCTGCCTAGCTATTCGATTTTGGAGTGTCCTGTTCATATAATGAAAGTCATCAATGAATATGACTTTGTCACTCTCAGACAAGGCACTGACAACTGCGTCAAACTTGCTGGTCAAAAACTTCTGCGAAACACTCTTCGTGGCGCCTCGACCCTGTCCGAGTGAAAGATCGATCGACGCCACACCTTTCATGCCAATTGTGACTCCACCCTTCTTATCGTTATTATTTGCTAGCGAGTGGGTAGTTGTCAATTCGCTTGGAACAAGCAAGCGAGAAAGGATTGCATCCCATAGTTGATCTGACGACTCAATCGCGCCACCTGAGATCTGTATTAGGTTCTCGTCACCAACAATCTTTTTTACTAAAACAGTTTTGCCTGATTTTGAGGGACCAGATATTGATATTACCGTGCCGGGCGTTTCAAAGGCATTTTGAATAGAGCGTTCGACACCTGCGTCGTCTCTGTCAACGTAGGTGTGGACAGGAATCCCGTTGGTGTGAATACCTGATTTAGTGGCAATTCAATACTGGTCATCACATCACTCCGCCGCCACACCCGCAGCCGAGAACATGTCCCCGCTCTCCTGGCCCGCATCCTCGTTCGCCGCGGGGCGGCCGACCTTGGCCTTCTGGCGCTTGTCGAACGAATCCCAGACGTCGTTCCACTGGCCCTTGGTCGCGGCCTTCGAATATTCGGTGGCGCGCTGTTCGAAGAAGTTGGCGTGCTCGACGCCGTTCAGCATCGGCGCTAGCCAGGGCAGGGGGTGTTCGTCGATCATGTAGATCGGCTTCAGCCCGAGCTGGTTGAGCCGCCAGTCCGCGATGAAGCGGATGTACTTCTTGATCTCCTTCGGCGTCATGCCGTTGACCGGGCCCATCTCGAACGCGAGGTCGATGAAATTGTCCTCGAGCCGGATCGTCGTCTGGCAGACATCGGCGATGTCGTCCTTCACCGCCTTGGTCAGGCACTGGCGTTCCGCGCAGAAGGTGTGGAACATCTTGATGATGCCCTCGCAATGCAGGCTTTCGTCGCGGATCGACCAGGTGACGATCTGGCCCATGCCCTTCATCTTGTTGAAGCGCGGGAAGTTCATCAGCATCGCAAAGCTGGCGAACAGCTGGACGCCTTCGGTGAAGCCGCCGAACATCGCGAGCGTGCGCGCGATATCCTCGTCATTGTCGACGCCGAAGTTCTGCATGTAGTCATGCTTCTCCTTCATCTCGGCATATTCGAGGAAGGCGCCATATTCGCTCTCGGGCATGCCGATGGTGTCGAGCAGATGGCTGTAGGCGGCAATGTGCACCGTCTCCATGTTGCTGAACGCAGTCAGCATCATCTTGATCTCGGTCGGCTTGAACACGCGGCCGTATTTCTCGTGGT
>NZ_CAXTEM010000006.1:0-112613 GCF_964243315.1 uncultured Sphingomonas sp.
GGATCACCGTCGGCCCGACATCGGCATAGGGCACGCGGACATATTGCGCCTGCCCACCGTCATAGCCGCCCGCGGTGTGCGAATAGCCGTAGATGCCGCCAACCGCAGTCGCCTGCGCGTTCGACTCGTGGCAGTTGCCGAACAGGCCCTGCTGGCAGAAATGACATTTGCCGCACGCGATGTTGAACGGCACCAGCACGTGATCGCCGACCTTCAGGTTGCGCACCTCTGGCCCGACTTCCTCGACGATGCCGCAGAACTCATGGCCGAAGGTCATGCCGACGCGGGTGTCGGGGACCATGCCGTGATAGAGATGCAGGTCCGATCCGCAGATGCACGACCGCGTCACCCGCACGATGGCATCCTCTGGATGCTCGATCTTGGGCATCGGCTTCTCGTCGACACGGACGCGGTACGGCCCGCGATAATTCATTGCCAACACGCTTCTTCTCCTGCGCTCGTTCGACGTCACGGTGACAAGAAGTTCGTGGGCGGCTTGGTTCCACAGATGTGGAGCAAACTAGTTGAGCCATGTAATTGATTGAAGTTAAACGGAACTTACCCGGGTAACACAGGTTCAAACGCTGCCATCCCATGGGAGAGATATGATGAAACTCATGACGACGATCGCGGCAGCGACGCTGATGTTCGGTTCCGCCGCAACCTCCGCGCAGACCCCGCCGCCGCCACCCCCCGCCGAAGCCAAGACGACGGCAACCGCCTATGTCCCTGCGGCCGGTGCCAGCGACCTGTTCGAGATAAACTCGAGCCAGATCGCGCTCGACAAGTCGCAGAACGCCGACGTGCGCAAGTTCGCATCGATGCTGATCAAGCACCACACCAAGACGACCGCCGCGACGATGAAGGCCGCCAAGAAGGCCGGCATGAACCCGCCGCCGCCCGCGCTCGATCCGGGCGCAACCGCCTCGATCAACGAGCTGCAAAGCGCCTCCCCGGCCGACTTCGATCGCGTTTATCTGACGCAGCAGATCCCGGCCCACCAGGCCGCGCTCGATCTGCACCAGAGCTACGCTTCGAATGGCGACCAGGCGCCGCTGCGGACGAGCGCAAAGGCCGCCGTGCCGATCGTGAAGCAGCACATCGCGGCGGCGACCAAGCTGCAGAGCGGCAGCAAGATGGGCGCGATGTCGGGCATGTAAGCCTCGACGCATAAAGCCTGTCATGCAGCGAGCCGTGCCTCACCAGGCGCGGCTCGTCTGCGTTTTGCTTGAACGTTATGCAAGAACGGGGTTGCGCTCGACGCGGCGACGGGCTGATGATCCGTAACATAAACGAGAGGGGATAAGCCGATGAAGAGGCTGCTGATACTTGCCGCGCTGTTGACCTGTAGCCAGGCGAACCCAGACCCGCACCGTCCCGCGCCGACCTATGACAAGGTCGCGCCGGCGCTGCCCACCGGCTTGAAGGGCGCGGTGCTGATCGTGTCCAAGACCAACGGCTGGCGGCACCTCGAACACCTGCCCCATTCCACCGCGGTGATCGCCGACATCGCCAAGCGCCTCGGCAAGCGCAGCTTTGCGACCGAGAACGCCGCCGTCTTCAACGACGCGCAACTGCGCCACTTCTCGGTCGTGGTGCTCAACAGCGCCAGCGGCGACTTCCTGACCCCGGACCAGCGCGACGCGTTCGCCCGCTTCGTCGCCGCGGGCGGCGGGGTGGTCGCGCTGCATGCCGCAGGCGACAACAGCCATGTCGCGCCCTGGTATGTCGACACTATCATCGGCACGCAGTTCACCGGCCACCCAGGAGGCGAGGACCAGTTCCAGAAGGCGAAGATCGTGATCGCCGAGCCGAAGCATCCGGTGATGTCGGGCGTCAAATTGCCCTGGTCGCCCCGCGACGAATGGTACAGCTTCTCGGGCAGCCCGGCCGCGAAGGGCATGCGCGTGCTCGCACGCATTGACGAGACGAGCTACCGGCCCGGCGCCAAGCTCACGATGGGCGATCACCCGGTGATCTGGTACAACCCGAATACCCGCGGCCGCGTCGTCTATTCGGCACTGGGCCACGATCCCGAGGCGTATGACGACGCCAACTATCGCCGCATCATCACCAACGCGATCCGCTGGGCGGCCCGCTAGGCCCCGAGCACCTCCCGCAGCATCAACGCGTCGCCGGCGGCCGCCGATGACGCGGTGTTGTCGAAGATGCACCAGCTAATCGCGGGATCGGCACGGATCGCCGTTGCGATCGGCTCCAGCGCATCGCGCTCATACGCCGACCGGTAGATGACCGGCGAACCGTGCAGCCGGTAGTAGCGCAGTCCCGGCCACCCGCCTGGCTGGTCGGCGAACGGGTGGCGCGCCGGATCCGTCGCGACCCGCGCGATCCGCCGCTCCGCCATCCATCCGTCGACCTCGGGCGCGAACCAGCTCGCATGCCGCGGCTCGCACGCAATCTCCCCGCCGAATTGCGCCTGCACTGCCAAGAAGAACGCGCCGAAGTCTTCGTCGAACCCGAGGCTGGGCGGGAGCTGCACCAGCACCACCGCCAACTTCGCCCCGAGCGGCGCGCATTGTTCGGCGAATGCGGCAAGGTCGCCGTCGCAATGGCGCAGCCGATGCTGATGAGTGATCAGCTTGGGCATTTTAATCGCGAACCGGAAATCGTCCGGCACCGCCTCCGCCCAGCGCAGATACGTTGCCGGTCGATGCGGGCGGTGGAACGACGAATTGATCTCGGCGCATTCAAGCAGTGCGGCATAGCGCTGCAAACTGGTCCCACCTTGGGGGAACCGGTCGCGCACCGCCGCCGGGATTGCCCAACCGGCCGTTCCGACCCGGTGCCTCATTGCATATCCTTCCCTTGCAGGGGCCGTTCGCGGATCATTCGCCGGCGCAGCGGATCCTTTCCGGCAGTACGCGTTATCCTCGACGATAGCTAAGCGCTCGCTGGAGAAGTCCGTTGCAATTCCTTGTCGCCGAAAGTGAAACGCCCGACGAGCGCGAGGCGCGGCGGGAGAGTGCGGGCAAGAGCTCGGGCGAGACCTACGCCGCGACGCTCGAACAGATGCGGCCGGGCTGCACGATCACCATCGTCGCGCCTGCCGACGAGGATCCGCTGCCGCTGACCCCCGACGAGATCGCCGCGTTCGATGCGGTCTTCGTCACTGGGTCGCCGCTTCACGTCTACGACGACACGCCCGAGGTGCGGCGACAGCTCGCCTTCATGCGCGCGGTGTTCGCGTCGGGTGTGCCCTCGTTCGGATCCTGCGCCGGGCTGCAACTGGCGGTCGTTGCCGCCGGCGGGCGGGTCCGCAAGATGGCGGACCGTCTGGAGGCGGGGATCGCACGCCGCATCGCCGCGACCGATACCGGCCGCACGCATCCGTTGCTCGCCGGCCGGCCCGCGGTGTGGGACGCGCCCGGCATCCATGGCGACGAGGTCGAGACACTGCCGCCCGACGCCGATCTGCTCGCCTCCAATGCGGTCACGCGCGTTCAGGCCGCCGAGATCCGCCATCAGGGCAGCGTCTTCTGGGGCGTGCAATATCATCCCGAACTCGCGATCGGCGAGATCGCAGCCGCCCTTCGCCGCCAATCGAAATCGTTGATCGAGTCCGGCCTCGCGCATGATGAAACCCAAGTCGAGATGCTGGCCGACCAGCTCGACCACCTGCACCGCGCGCCGGACGACCGGTCGCTGAAATGGCTGCTCGGGATCGACGATGAATTCGCGCGGGAGGACCGCCGCCGTACCGAGATCGGGAACTTCCTCGCCAATCTAGCGCTACTGCGAAGGAACGAGGAACATACCATGCCACAGACCCTAAGCGCCAGCTTCGACACACGACGCGAGGCAGAGATGACGATCGAACGGCTGGTGCAGGATCACGGGTTCGAACGCAGCGATATCTTCGTCGCGGCCGAAGGCGATGACAACAGCGCCGGCCTGGAGATCGCCGGCTCCGATCGCGAATCTGCGCAGCCCAGTCCCGAAACGCGCGACGATGCCGCTCTCGAAGGTCGCATCAAGGTGTCGGTCGACATCCAGGATGACGATCGCGCGGAAACCGTGCGCGCCGCCTTCGCCGAATTCGACGCCGAGCACGTCGACGTCGACTGATCGATCGTCCGGGCCGCAGGGCGCATGATTTTCGACGATCGCGCGGCACGTTAGTGAACATGCAGCGTTCCATCAGGAATGAAGCATCCGCGCGAAGCCCCTAATAGCATTAGCAGCTTCGCCTGGTGGCTGATCGTCGCGATGCTCGGCGCCTTCGTGCTGGTCTCGCACGGTGATCCGTTCACGCTGGATCGTTCCGGGGCCGTGGTGCCGTTTACGGGTGTTGCGACCCTTGGCCTTGCGATGTGGCTGGGTCATCGTCTTCACCGCCCGAGGCTGGCGCTGGCGAGCGAAGCCTTTCTCCAGATGACGCTCTTCACGATGCTCGGGGTCGTGCTCGCTTACGCGGTCGCGGCGCGCGGCGGCATGCTGTGGGACGACCGGCTCGCCGCTGCCGATCGCGCGCTGGGGGTCGACTGGCCCGGCCTTCGCGCGTTGCTCGATCGCCTGCCCCCGCTGGTCTGGCTGCTCGGGCTCGCCTATCACAGCCTCATCGTCCAGATGATCGTCGCGATCGTCGCGCTGAGCCATGCCGCGCGTGCGCCGATCCTCCGTATCACCGTCGGCGCGGCGATCCTGTCGGGGTTCGTGACGATCCTCGTGTCCGGCCTGTTCCCCGCAATGGGTAACCTGTTCGACCCCGCGAACTACCGACACCTCTGGCCATCGGTGGCGTGGCTCGAAACCGATCTGATCGGCGGTCTGCGCGCTGGATCGATTCGCGTCGTCGATCTCGGCGCGATGATGGGGATCGTCACCTTTCCGAGCTTCCACGCGACGCTGGCGCTGATATTCATCTGGGCGTTCGCTCACTTGCCGCGCTTCGCGGTGCCCGCGCAATGCTGGGCGGGGCTGACGATCGTCGCGACGCCGGTGTTCGGCGGCCACTACGCGGTCGACGTGCTCGCCGGGCTAGCCCTCGCCCCGCCCGCGATCATCCTGATGCGCCGCCTCGCACGCCCACGAACGGTAGCGAGTGCACTTGTCCGCGCCCCGGTGTAGGGTGACATCGTGAACGATGTATCAGCCCCCCGAACGCCGACCGGCCTCCTGCTCGCCGCCGCGATCGGTATCGCCTGGCTGGCGATCCACATCGGCGGGATCTTCTTCTGGACCTGGCGTGCGGAGCTGGTGCCGGTCGCGATCGTGCTGGTGCTGCTTCAGACCTGGCTTAGCACCGGACTGTTCATCGTCGCGCACGACTGCATGCACGGCTCGCTCGTGCCCGGCCACCGGCGCGCGAACGAGGTGATCGGCACGCTGTGCCTCGCCGCGTACGCGGGTCTCTCGTTCGGTGCCCTGCTACCCAAGCACCACGCGCACCACGCCGCGCCTGGCAGCCCCGACGATCCCGATTTCCACCCCGACGAGCCGCGCCGCGCGCTGCCGTGGTTCATCCGCTTCTTCACCGGCTATTACACCCACGGCCAGATCCTGCGTATCACGCTGGTCGCGAGCATCTACCTGCTGCTCGGTGCGTCGCTGATCGACATCGTCGTGTTCTGGGCGATCCCCGCGCTGCTCGCGCTGGTGCAGCTATTCGTGTTCGGCACCTATCTGCCCCACCGCCATGCTGACGAGCCCTTCGCGGATCGGCACCACGCGCGCAGCAACGGGCTCGGGCGCCTCGGCTCGTTGATCACCTGCTTCCACTTCGGCGGCTATCACCACGAACATCATCTGAGCCCCGGAACGCCCTGGTGGCGGCTGCCGACGCTACGCGAGGCGAAGGCGCCAGCGCCGCGCTGACCAGCTTCGCCGCATGGTCGGCACCCGCCTCACCCGCCATCTCGCCGCCAAGCCGCGATGCCGCCGCCCGATAGGACGGGTCGTTCAGCACGCTACGCAGCGCCGCCGCCAGCCTCGCCACGTTCAGCCGCCTTGGCGAGAGCCGCACGCCCGCGCCGACGTACGCCAGCCGTGCCGCGGTCGCGGGCTGCTCGAACGCGATCGGCACCGCGACGATCGGGATCCGCGCCGCCAAGGCGTCGAGCACGCTGTTGAAGCCGCCATGGAGCACCGCCGCGCTGCAGTGTCGCAGCAGCGCGGTCTGCGGCCAAAAGTCGCGGACCAGCGGATCGCCCGGCAGGCTGCTCGCCTCCGCCTCGGTCAGCCCGCCGCCATGCGCCACCACCGCACGCGCGCCGATCGCCGCACAAGCCGCCGTCATCATCGCGAACAGCCCCTTACGCGCACCCTGCAGGCTCCCCAGCGAACAGAAGATCAACGGCCTCTCGTCCACCGAGGGCCGCGCGATCTCCGCCTCTGGCAGCCGCCATGCCGATCCATACCGAAAAGCGACAGGCGCCGTCTGGCGCGGAAAGTCGAGACCGCGCGGGCATTGCGCGATCTGGAGAAGGTCGGAGAACTCGCCGTCATCGGCAAGTCCCCAGCGTTGCCGCCGTTCCGCGACGACGCGCGTGATCGGCCGCATGAGGACATCGGTGACCGAATAGCCGCCCGAGTTGCGAAACCGCCCCAGCGGACCCGGAATATACGGCCAGTCGACGAACGGCGGCGGAACGTCAGGCTCGCGGATCAGCGGCAACCCGGTGACGCTGGTCACCACCGGCAGGCCCAGGTGCCGCGCGACCGGCACGCCTGCGGCTTCGGCCGAGTCGGCGATCACCGCGTCGGCGCCGATCCGAGTCAGCGCCGCCGGAAGCTCGTCGAGCAGCTGCGCGGTCATCGCCGCGGTCGCCGCGATCATCCGGTTGACCCCGACCGGTCCGGTCGCTGCGGCAAGCTGCGCCAGATAGGCGGGTAGCAGCCCGGGTCGATCGCGCGGACCGCCCAGCGGCTCGAATCCAATCGGCGCGCGCGCCAGCATTCCGCGCGTTTCGGCGACATGCACCAGCGTCGCTCGGTGGCCACGCTCCTGCAGCGCGGCGCCTAGCGCAATAAGCGGATTGACGTGCCCCGGCGTCGGGGGCGCGACGATCGCGATATGCAAAGGGCGGGAGCTCGAGCGTGTCACTCGAAGCGAACGAGCTTGCGCGGGTTCGGTTCAGCGATGCGCGACGTTCTTATGCGCCGAGCGCGCGCCGCACCGCGCCGATCGAGCGACGCACGATCACCTGCACGCCCGCAGCGTTGGGATGCAGCCCGTCGGCCTGGATCAGCGACCGCCGCCCCGCGACCCCGTCGAGGAAGAAAGGATAAAGCGGCACCCGGTATTTTCGCGCGAGCGCGGGATACATCGCCTCGAACCCGCGAACATAGTCGGCGCCGAGATTGGGCGCGGCGCGCATCCCCATCAGCAGCACCGGAATTTGCCGCCGCCGCAATTCCGCCAGCACCGCATCGAGGTTCGCCTGCGCCTGCGCAGCCGGCAAGCCGCGGAGCATGTCGTTCGCACCCAGTTCGACGATCACCAGATCGGGCTTCACCTTCAATCCGCGCAATCCCCAGGCGAGCCGCGCGCGCGCCTGCGATGCGGTGTCCCCCGCCACCCCGCCATTGCGCACCGTCGCCGCGACACCCGACCGCCGCAGCGCCGCCTGCAACTGCGCCGTGAACCCCTGCGCCGGGGGCAACCCGTACCCCGCGACCAGGCTGTCGCCGAACGCCCAGACCAGCGGCGCACGCGGCGCCGCCATGGCGTCACTTGCGACGATCGCCGCGCATAGCATCGCGAGATGGACAACCACCCGGCGCAGTCCGTACCATGAGGCCAGTGACCATCGCTTCATCCCTGCCCGATAGCGCGTTGATCGACGTGCGCAACCTGTCCCTCTCGCTCGGCAACCCGCCGACCCGCATCGACATCCTTCGCGACATCGACCTGCAGGTCGCAGCCGGCGAGACGGTGGCGCTGCTCGGGCCGTCGGGCTCGGGCAAATCGTCGTTGATGGCGATCCTCGCCGGGCTGGAACGGCCGAGCGGAGGCGAGGTGCGGGTCGCGGGACTCGATGTCGGACGGCTCGACGAAGATGCGCTCGCGGTCGCACGGCGCGGGCGGATCGGCATCGTCCTGCAAGCCTTTCACCTGCTGCCCACGATGACCGCGATCGAGAACGTCGCGGTGCCGCTCGAGCTGGCGGGCGAGCGCGACGGCTTCGACGCCGCGCGGGCGGAACTCGAGGCGGTCGGCCTCGGCGCACGCACCACGCATTATCCCGCGCAACTCTCGGGCGGCGAGCAGCAACGCGTCGCGATCGCGCGTGCGCTGGTCGCTCGCCCGGCGCTGCTGTTCGCCGACGAGCCGACCGGCAATCTCGATGCGGCGACCGGTCGATCGATCATGGACATGTTGTTCGCGCGCCAAGCGGATCGCGGCACGACGCTGTTTGTGATCACCCACGATGCCTCGCTCGCGGCGCGGTGCGCGCGCGTCATCGAACTATCGGACGGGCGGATCGTCGCGGACAGGCGAACCGCGTGACGATCGCCTGGCGGCTGGCACTGCGGGATCTGCGACGTGGCGGAGGCGGGCTGATCCTGCTCGCCTTGTGCCTGTTCCTCGGCACCGCGGCGCTGGCGGGGATCGGCAGCCTGTCCGCCAGCCTGCTCGCCGCGCTCGATGCGCAGGGCCGGACGATCCTCGGCGGCGATGTCGAGCTGCGCGTATCGCAACGTCGCGCCACGGTGGAGGAACTCGCCGCCTTCTCGACAGCCGGCAAGCTGTCCGAAAGCGTGTCGATGCGCGCGATGGCGCACAGTGACGGCGGCGACGCGCTGGTCGATCTGCGCGCAGTCGATCGCGCATGGCCATTGTTGGGCCGATTGCGACTTGCTCCCGGCGCGTCCGCAGCACGGCCGACCGGCAAGCAGGTCGTGATCGCGCCCGCGCTTGCCGACCGCCTTCGCGTGAGGGTCGGCGGCACGATACGACTCGGCGCCGCGGATCTGCGGGTGATCGGGCTGATCGCCGACGAACCCGACCGCCTTGGCGCCGGCTTCGCGCTCGGCCCGCCGGTGATCGTCGACCTTGCCGGGCTCGATGCGACCCGGCTGGTCCAGCCGGGCAGCCTGTACGAGAGCCGCTACCGCCTGTTGCTCGCGCGCCCCGATCGTGCCGAGGTCACCGGCAAGCGTCTGGTGGCGCGCTTCCCCAATCAGGGTTGGTCGAGCCGCACCAGCGACCGAGCCGCGTCCGGCCTTCGGCGCGCGATCACGCAACTCGGCCAGTTCCTGCTGCTGGTCGGGCTTGCGGCGCTGGCGATCGCGGGGGTCGGCGTCGGCAGCGGAGTAGCCGCCTATCTCGGCGCAAAGACCCGGATCATCGCGACGCTGAAGGTGCTCGGCGCCCGATCGGGCACGATCGCGACCATCTTCCTGCTGCAACTCGGCATCGTCGCCTTCATCGGCATCGCGGCGGGGCTGTTGCTGGGCGCCGCGGTGCCATGGATCGTCGCCGCGGTCGCAGGCGACGCGCTGCCGGTGCCGCCGGCGCTGGCGCTCTACCCTGCCCCGCTCGCGACCGCCGCAGCGCTCGGCCTCCTTGCGGCGCTGCTGTTCGCGCTGCCCGCGCTGGCGCGGGCGCGCCGGGTGCCTGCGGCGACCCTGCTCCGCGATGTCGTCGGCAGCGCGACGCGGCCCTCGCGGCGGGTGATCGGCGCGATGCTGCTGCTGGTCGCCGCGATCATGGCCTTGGCGGTGCTGACCGCGTCGGACCGGACGCTCGCGCTCGGCTTCGTCGCCGCGGTGACCGCGCTGATCGTGCTGCTCTGGTGCCTCGGTGTCGCGATCCGCTACGGGCTCCAGCGCCTACCCCGGCCACGGCACCCGCTCGTCCGGCTCGCGATCACCAACCTCTACCGGCCCGGATCGCAGATCGACCGCCTCGTCGTCGCGCTCGGGCTCGGCTTCTCGCTGTTCGTCGCGCTCGCGGTGATCGACACGAGCCTGTCCGCCGAACTGCGGGACGCCGCCCCCGCCAAGGCGCCGCGCTTCTTCGCAATCGACCTGCAACCCGGCGACGCGGCGCGGTTCCGATCGACGATCACCGCGGCGGCACCGGGCACCCGGATCGAGGCGGTGCCGTCGCTGCGCGGCTCGATCACCGCGGTGAAGGATGTTCCCGTCGCTACCATGAAGACCGTGCCCGAGGCGGCATGGGTGCTGCGCGGCGACCGTACGCTGACCTGGTCCGCGACCGTCCCCCCGCGCAACATGGTGACCGCAGGCAGATGGTGGCCCGCCGACTACCAAGGGCCCCCGTTGGTCTCGATCGAGGACCGTGCCGCGGCCGCGCTGGGACTGCGGGTCGGTGATCGCATTACCGTCTCGGTGCTCGGCGTCGACATCCCCGCGCGGATCGCGGCGTTGCGCAAGATCGATTGGGGCGGGCTCGGGCTCAACTTCGCGATCGTCTTCTCGCCCGGCTATATCGAGGAAGCACCCTATTCGCTGCTCGCCTCGGTCTATTCGCCGGCGTCACGCGACGGCCTGATCGCGCGCCGGGTCGCGAGCGCCCTGCCATCGGTGACGATGATTCGCGTCGGCGACGTCATCGCCCAGATCGGCGACGTGCTCCGCCAGGTCGCGCTGGCGATCCGCGTCGCCGGCGCGGTCACCGTGGCGGCGGGGATCGCGGTGCTGGTCGGCGCGGTCGTCGCCTCCGGACGCGTGCGACGCTATGACGCCATCATCCTCAAGCTGCTGGGCGGAACCTCGCGCCAGGTGCTCGCGGTACAGGCAGCGGAATATGGGTTGCTGGCGCTGGTGCTGGGATCGGTCGCGGTCGCAATCGGCAGCGCGGCGGGCTGGTACGTCGTCGTCGAGGTCTTCGATCTCGGCTTCGCGCCCGATTGGGCAACTGTCGCGATGACGCTGGGCGCGGCGATGGCGATCACGCTTGCGATCGGCTTGATCGGCAGCCTACCCGCGCTCAGATCACGACCCGCGGCGATGCTCCGGGACCTTTGAGGAAGCGGACCACGCGATGACCGTAGAACCAGCGCCAGTGAAGATCGACCGCCTCGTCCGGATCATGGCCCGGCTGCGCGACCCGGAGACCGGGTGCGAATGGGACCGCGCACAAAGCTGGGCGACGATCGCGCCCTACACGATCGAGGAGGCCTATGAAGTCGCCGACGCGATCGCGCGCGATGACGCGGGCGATCTGGTCGACGAACTCGGCGACCTGCTGCTCCAGGTCGTGTTCCACGCGCGCATCGCCGAGGAAGCCGGCGCCTTCGCATTGGGCGATGTCGTCGCGGCGATCTGCGACAAGATGGAACGCCGCCACCCGCACATCTTCGGCGATGCTGCGACGAGCCCTGGCTGGGAGGCGATCAAGGCCGGTGAACGCGCCGCCAAGATCGACGAAAGCGCGCTCGCCGGCGTGGCGGTCGGGCTGCCCGCCCTGCTCCGCGCGGTGAAGTTGCAGAACCGCGCCGCGCGGGTCGGCTTCGACTGGCCCGATGCGAGCGGCCCGCGCGCCAAGATCGACGAGGAACTCGCCGAGATCGCCGACGCCCCGCCCGAAACCCTCGAGGAAGAAGTCGGCGACCTGCTGTTCGCGGTCGTCAACTGGGCCCGGCATCTCGGCATCGACCCGGAGGCCGCGCTGCGCAACGGCAACGCCAAATTCGAGAAGCGCTTCCGCGGCATGGAGGCGATCGCGGGCGACGCCTTCGCAGCGCTCGATCTCGACCAAAAGGAAGAGCTGTGGGCGGCGGTGAAGCGTGCGGGTGAGAAGGAGTGCTAGAGCGGAATGACTTTGCATCAATCAAATCCGTCATCCCCGCGCAGGCGGGGATCCATACTGGCTGGCTTCAGTATATAAGTCGCAACGCTTGCCAGTCTGGATCCCCGCCTGCGCGGGGATGACGAAGAAGTTGGCGAGTTCTACCTGAATTCAAGTGGCCCTATCGCTGCAGAAACCGCTCGTAATCGCGCTCTGCCAGCCGAACCTCATACTGGGTCTCAACCCCGTCCGGAGTCTGCCCGAGCACCTCGCCATGCGCGTGCAGCCAAGCCGCGCCCGCGCCGTCGCCCGCATCGAGCGTGATCCAGTAACGCCGATGTGCCTCGGTGAGCTTGCCCGCCACCTCGGTCAGCAGTCGGTCGACGCCCTCGCCGCTCAGCGCGGAGATCGCCACGACATCGTCGCGCCGCTCCGACTCAGCGACCATCGCGTCGTGACGATCACCGTCGAGCAGGTCCAGCTTGTTCCAGACCTCGAACCGCGGTGTCGTATCGGCGACCCCGATCTCGTTCAGCACCGCCTCGACATCGGCGCGCTGTGCCTCGGTATCCGGGTGCGCGATATCACGCACATGGACGAGCAGATCGGCCGAAACGACCTCCTCGAGCGTCGCCTTGAACGCCGCGACGAGCTGCGTCGGGAGGTCCGACACGAAGCCCACCGTGTCCGACAGGATCGCCTTGTCGATTCCCGGCAGAGAGATCTGGCGCAGCGTCGGATCCAACGTCGCGAACAACAGATCCTCCGCCATCACGTCCGCGCCGGTGAGGCGGTTGAACAGCGTCGACTTGCCCGCATTGGTGTAGCCGACCAGCGCGATGACCGGCCACGGCGCGCGTTGACGCCGCTCGCGATGCAGGCCGCGGGTGCGGCTGACCGAGTCGAGTTCGCGCCGCAACCGCGCCATGCGGTCGCGGATCAGCCGGCGATCGGCCTCGATCTGAGTTTCGCCGGGACCACCGAGGAAGCCGAAGCCGCCGCGCTGGCGTTCGAGATGGGTCCAGCTGCGCACCAGCCGCCCCGCCTGATAATCGAGATGCGCGAGTTCCACCTGCAGCCGCCCCTCGGCGGTCGCGGCGCGCTCGCCGAAAATCTCGAGGATCAGGCCGGTGCGATCGATCACCTTGGTACCGAGCGCGGTCTCGAGATTGCGCTGCTGCACCGGCGTCAGGCTGGCGTCGAATACGACCAAGGTCGCTTCCGCCATCCGCGCTGTCGCGGCGAGCTGCTCGACCTGCCCGCTGCCGATCAGCGTCGCGGGCTTGGGCGCGCGGACGCGGAATACCACCTTATCGCTGACGACAAGCCCGATCGCCGCGGCAAGGCCTGCGGTCTCCGCAAGCCGCGCGTCGGCATCGCGCGTGGCATCGCCCTGGTCGGGCAACACCACGATCGCATGCGCGCCACGTGCGACGTCGTCGCGGTCCCGATCAAATCCGCCGGTCAAGACTCCTCGACCTCCTCCTCGCCTGCATCCGACAGATTGAGCGGACGCGCGGGCTGGATCGTCGACACCGCGTGTTTGTAGACGAGCTGCGCCATACCCTCACGCTGCAACAACATGCAGAACAGGTCGAAGCCGGCGATCTGCCCCTGGAGCATCACGCCGTTGATCAGGAACATGGTCACCGAATCTTCGGACTTGCACACCGCGTTGAGGAAGATCTCCTGCAACAACGGCTGCTTGCGCGAAGGTTCTCCGACAGCGTCAACGATCGCGGCGATGTCCATCGGCCCTGACGGCATGATTGTCGAGATCGCGTGCTTGTAGATCAGCTGGCTCTGCCCGTCGCGACGCAACAGCACCGAGAAATTATCGAACCAGGTGACGATCCCCTGGAGCTTGACGCCCTTCACGAGGAACATCGTCACCGGGATTTTGCCGCGCCGGAGCGCGTTGAGGAAAAGGTCCTGAAGGGAGCCCTGCTTGTCGGCCATGTCGGTGGGCCTTTCGGTTCTTGGCAGGCCGTTCGCCCGCAGCGCGCCGGTTCCCGGCGTCGGATGGCAGCACGAAGTTCGCTGCCGTTGCGTAATCTATGGTGCCGGACCCGTTACGTCCAGATGCGCGACATCAATCCTCGCGCATGTCGGTGATCCCGAGCAGCTTCAGCTTCCGATGCAGCGCCGACCGCTCCATGCCGATAAAGCTCGCGGTGCGGCTGATGTTCCCCGAAAAACGCCGGATCTGGACCCGCAGATATTCCCGCTCGAACGTCTCGCGGGCCTCGCGCAGCGGCGCCCCCATGATCGTGCCGCCGGTGCCGCCCCCGATGTCGCCCTGGTCGCCGAGCACTTCGGCGGGCAGAAGATCAAGGTCGATGCGGCCGATCCGGTCGCCCGGTGCCAGGATGATCGTGCGTTCGACGACGTTGCGGAGCTGGCGGACATTGCCCGGCCAATCGTAGGATTGCAGCGCAACCATCGCATCCGCCGCGATTTCCGGTGTCGGGACGCGTCGTTCGGCGGCATAGTGCGCGATGAAATGCTCGACCAGCGCCGGAATGTCCTCGCGGCGATCGGCGAGCGATGGGATCATCACCGGCACGACGTTGAGACGGTAGTACAGGTCCTCGCGGAACCGCCCTGCAGCGATCTCGTCGTTGAGATCGCGTGCCGTGGCCGAGACGACCCGCACATCGACCTTCACGACCCGCGTGCCGCCGACGCGGGTGAAGCTCTGGTCGGTCAGCACCCGCAGGATGCGCGCCTGGGTCGCGATCGGCATGTCGGCGATCTCGTCGAGGAACAAGGTCCCGCCATGCGCCTGTTCGAGCATCCCCGGACGGACGAGATCGCCGCCCTCCTCGACCCCGAACAACTCCTCCTCGACGCGCTCCGGCGTCATCCGCGCCGCGCTGACGATGATGAACGGCGCCTGCGTCCGGTTGCTCCAGCCGTGGAGCAAGCGCGCCGCGACTTCCTTGCCGACCCCGGCGCCACCCATCACCAGCACCCGGCTGCCGGTCGCCGCGACCCGCTTCAGCGTCGCACGGACGCCGTTGATCGCGCCCGAACTTCCCGTCAGATCGCTCTCTCGCCCGGCATAGGCGCGCAACGACGCGACTTCGCGCCGCAGCCGCTCGGTCTCGGTCGCGCGCGCGACCATCAGCAACAGGCGCTCGGCCTCGAACGGCTTCTCGATGAAGTCGGCGGCACCACGCCGGATCGCCGCGACCGCGGTGTCGAGATTACCGTGCCCGGAGATCACCAGTACCGGGATCGACGGATCGCGCCGCTTGATCTCGTCGAGCAGCTCCAGCCCGTCCAGCCGCGAGCCTTGCAGCCAAACGTCGAGCAGCACCAGCGACGGCCGCCGCGTCGCGATCGCCTCCAGCGTCGCGTCGCTGTCCGCTGCGGAGCGCGTCTCATAGCCTTCGTCCTCAAGGACTCCGGTCACCAGTTCGCGAATGTCGCGTTCGTCGTCGACGACGAGGATATCGAGCGCCATCAGGTCATTGTCCGATTTCGAGTAAGTGCCGCCAGTTGGCCGTCGCCGATCGGCTCACGGTCGGTATCCCCCATGTCGAACGTCGCCAGCGTTCCCGCGTCGAAGCACATCCGCACCACGGCGCCCCCTCCCTCACGATCGAAGAAACTGATCGTACCAAGATGTTCTTCAACGATTTTCTTGACGATCGCGAGCCCCAGCCCGGTGCCACGTGCGCGCGTCGTCATGTACGGCTCGACGATCCGGTCGCGTTCGGCAGGCAAGCCGATACCGGTGTCCGCCACATCCACCGTTACCTGGTTGCCCTCTTGGTTCAGCGTCATCACGATCGTGCCGGCGACATCGCCTTTGCTTTCAATCGCTTCCACCGCATTCTTGACGATGTTGGTGAAAGCCTGGCCTAGCTGCCTGCGGTCGCACACCAGCACCGGACCCGGATCGTCATGGACCAGTTCGAACGCGATCCCCGAATGCGCGACCTCGTGGAGGAACATCGCCTGGCGCGCGATGTCGACGACCGACTCCTCGCGGAACACCGGTTTCGGCATGCGCGCGAAGGACGAGAACTCGTCGACCATCCGGCGCAAATCGCCGACCTGGCGGACGATCGTGTCGGTCAGCCGCGCGAACGTGGTGTCGTCGGGATCGATCTTGCTGCCATATCGCCGCTGCAGACGCTCGGCGGCAAGCTGGATCGGGGTGAGCGGATTCTTGATCTCGTGCGCGATCCGCCTCGCCACGTCGGACCAGGCGGCACGGCGCTGGTCGAGCACCTGCTGGGTGATGTCGTCGAAGGTCAGGATCGGCCCAGCGTCGGTCCGCGCGATCCGCACCGCCAGCGTGCGGGTGTCCGACGACCGCGAGACCTGGACGATCGCCTCACGGTCCCGCCCGGCGACGAGTTCCGCCAGTTCCGGGGCCACCGCGGCCAGCCGGTGCCCGACGAGCCCGTCGACCTCGGTCCCGATCAGCGACGTCGCCGACTGATTGGCGAGCCGGATCGTGCCGTCGCCCGCGGTCGCGATCACCCCCGCCGAAACCCCCGCCATCACCGCCTCGATCAACGCGCGGCGGTTTTCGAGCTGGTCGTTGGCGGTGACGAGCTCGGTATTCTGCTCCTCCAGCCTGATCGTCATCTGGTTGAACGCCTTGGCGAGCGTCCCGACCTCATCGCGGCTGCGCGGATCGGGCACGCGCGCGCGCAGATCCCCGCCGGCCACCCGCCGCGCCGCCGCGACCAGTTCCTCGACCGGCCGGACCAGCCGATCGGCGACCGCAAGCGCGATCCATACCGAGATGCCGACGATGAAGAGCGACACGAACAGCAGCGCCGCGTTGAACTGGAGCTGGAGACTGCGCGCGCGGGCCAGCAGCGCGCGGTAATCGGTGACGATCGCCTCCGCGCGCGCGGTCTGCACGGTCATCCGCTTCGTATCCTCGACCCGCGCCGCATAGAGGTAGAGCTGGTCGGAGCCGGGGAGAGCGGTGAGCGTCTGGATCCGGTCGCCGGTCACCGTGACGATACTGCGCCGCCCGGATTTCAGCCGCGCGATCGCCGCGGGGGTCACCTGTTTCGACAGGTCGATCGCATAGGGGTTCACGATCGCCATCGTCTGGATGCCGCTCTTCGGCGACACCGCGAACAGCGCGCCTTCGGACAGGCTGCGGTAATAGACCTGCTGGAAGAAGAACGACGCGAAGCGCGGGTCGATCGAATTGTCGCGCAGATACACCGACATGTCGTCGGCCATCGTCACCGTCGCCTCCTCCCAGCGCCGCAATTGCTGGTCGTAGGAGGTGCGCGCCAGCACGGTCGCGTTTTCGAGCATCCCGCGCGCACGATCCGAATACCAGAATTGCACGCCGTACTGAAATAGTAGCGAGGCGAAGATCGCCACCAGCAGCATCGGCACCGCCGCGACGATCGAGAACAGCCCGACCAGCCGCACATGCAGCCGCCCGCCCCCACCGATCGCCGATCGCGCCGCGCGGCGCATCGCGACCCGGCGGCCGAGCAGCATCATCAGCGCAACGCCCGAGACGAGGTTGGCGACGAGGATCAGCGCCACCACCGGGGGCGGGATCAGCCGCTGCGGCGAATTCTGGTTGACGATGACGAGATAGCTGGTGATCGCGACGACGATCGCGATGGCGACGACCAGCGCTTCGACGGCGGGGGTAATCGCGAACCGGCGGCTTTGCTCTTCAGCGCCTAAATCTGGCGTCGGCGACGCAATCATCGCCATCTCCGTACAACGTGGATTGTTGCACGGAAACCACATAATTGCGCAAAGCTCAGCGTCGCTCGCTCCCATCGTCCCCGGTGACGACAATTCCGAGCGTGTCGAGGCGCTTGCGAAGCGTGTTGCGGTTGATGCCAAGGGCACGTGCCGCGCGCAGCTGATTATGGCCGTGGCGCGCGAGCATCATCTCGATCAACGGACGCTCGACTTCGCCGATCACCCGTTCGTACAGCGTGCCGTCCTCCAGTGCGCCGCTGCGCTCGCCGCCGATCCGGTCGACCAGGTGGCGAACCGCGGCGGCAATACCGGGATCGGGCACCTCGCTCGCCACCGCACGACCGCCGAGAAGCGCGTGGATCGCGGGTGCGTCGATCACCTCGTCGCGGGCGAGCACCGCCAGCCGGCGCATCAGGTTCTCGAGCTCGCGGACGTTGCCCGGCCAGTCGTGCGCGGCGAGCGCCGCCATGGCGTCATCGGCGAGTTCACGGCGCGGCAGGCCCTGCGCGGCGGCATGCTCCAGGAAATGCGGCGCGAGCAGCGCCACGTCCTGCCGCCGGTCGCGGAGCGCGGGCAACGCGATCGGAACGACGTTCAGCCGGTAGAACAAATCCTCGCGGAACAGCCCCGCCGCAACCTGCACCGCCAGATCGCGGTTGGTCGCGGCGACGATCCGCACGTCGCTACGGATCGTCCGCGCGCCGCCGACGCTGGTGAATTCGCCCGATTGCAGCACCCGCAACAACCGCGTCTGCGCCTCCATCGGCATGTCGCCGATTTCGTCGAGGAACAGCGTCCCCCCCTCGGCCTGTTCGAAGCGCCCGGCGTTGCGCTGCGCCGCGCCGGTGAAGGCGCCGCGTTCATGCCCGAACAGCTCGGCCTCGATCAGCTCGCGCGGGATCGCGGCCATGTTGATCGCCACGAACGGTGCCTGCGCGCGGTGGCCCAGATCGTGGATCGCCCGCGCGACCAGTTCCTTGCCAGTCCCCGATTCGCCCGAGATCAGCACGGTGAGGTCGTTCGACACCACCCGCGCGATCACCCGGTAGACATTCTGCATCGCCGGCGACCGCCCGATCAACGGCAGCGCGTGATCTTCGCTTATCGGCAGCGACGCCGACACAGATCCCCGCGCCAGCGCCCCCGACACCGCGCGGGTGAGATCGTCGAGGTCGAACGGTTTGGGCAGGTATTCGTACGCGCCGACCTCCGCCGCCCGGACCGCGGTGGTCAGCGTGTTCTGCGCCGACAGGATGATGATCGGCAGCGTCGGCATCCGCGCGGTGATCTCCGCCATCCGCGCGATGCCGTCGCCGTCGGGCAAGACGACGTCGCTGATCAGCACGTCGGGGATGCTGGTCGCCAGCGCGCGGTCGAGCTGCGCGAGCGTCTCGGCGGTGCTGACCTCATGCCCTGCGCGGCGCAGCGCCTGCGCGACCACGGTGCGGATCGCGCCATCGTCGTCGACGACGAGCACGCGGCTCACGGCGCGGCACGCGGCAGGAGGAGGCGGAGGACGGTCATCTCGGGTGATCCTTCGCGGGCATATTGAACGATTCCGCCCATGTCGCGGGTCAGCTTGTCGACGAGCGCGAGGCCGAGCCCCTGCCCTTCGCGACGGCCCGACACGAACGGGTTGAACAGGTGATCGACGATCTCGGGCGGCGCGCCCGGCCCGGTATCGATCACGCAGATCTCGATCGGCAGCGGCACCCGCGGCCGCCCCGGACCGGCACTGACCGACATGCCGTGGCGATAGGCGGTGGCCAGGATGATCCGGGGTTTCGTCACGGATCGAACGGCTTCGCGCGCATTCTTCAGCAGGTTGATGACGATCTGCAGGACGGCGTCGCGGTTGACCGTCGCAGGGGGAAGCGAGGGATCGAAGCGTTCTTCGATGACGATGCCCCGCGCGAAGCCCGCCAGCGCCACGCTGCGGGCGTGATCGAGCAGCGGGTAGATGTTCTCGGCGGTCAGCGGCAGCGGTCGGGTGTCGCTGAAATCCTGCATCCGGTCGATCAGTGCCGCGATCCGATCGACCTCGGTGACGATCAGGTTGGTGAGTTCACCCGCGCCGATCAACTGCGCCGCGCCGCGAATCCCCGATAGCGGGTTCTTGATCTCATGCGCCAGCATCGCCGCCGCGCCCACCGCGGCCCGCGCCCCCCCGGCACGATCCGCGGCATGTCCCAGCCCGCGCGATCCCGCGGCGGAGTGAAGCGAGATGGTGCGCCAGCCCGGATGGTCGGCGATCATCGCCTCGACGAAATCGACGCGGATCTTGCCGCGCGAAGTCGCGATCTCGGTATCGTACACCGCGACGCCCTGCCCGTCGCGGCGATCGTTGGCAGTCGGCGGCGGCAGGATCGCGTGCAGCGGTTGCCCGGTCATCACCCGTTCGGACAGGTTCAACAGTTCCTCGGCAAGGCTGTTGGCGTGCGCGATGCGATCGTCCGGATCGACCACGAGCACCGCGACCGGCAGGGCGGCGAACAACTCCGCGAAGCCGGGGCGTCCCGCGACCATCCGGATCAGGCGGCTTCGCGCTGACGCCAGGGCTGGTAGAAGTCGGCCAACATCGCCTTCACCCGATCGGGATCCGGCACCTGGTTCACGGCGTTCCGAAACTCCGCCGATCCGGTCAGCCCGCGGGTGTACCAGCCGATATGCTTGCGCGCCATGTTGACGCCGATGACGTTTCCGTAATGCTCGAGCATCGCTTCGTAATGCTCTGCAATCGCGTCATATTGCTCGGCGATGCTCGGATCCGGCCGGCGTTCCCCGGTGGCGAGCCATTCCATGACCTGGCCGAGGAACCACGGCCGACCGTAAGCACCGCGCCCGATCATCACCCCGTCCGCGCCCGATTGCTCCAGTGCCGCGTCGGCATCCTCGATCGTGTTGATGTCGCCGTTGGCGATGACGGGCACGGTAACCGCCTCCTTCACCCGGCGGATGAAGGCCCAGTCGGCCTCGCCCTTGTACATCTGATTGCGGGTGCGGCCGTGAACGGTGATCATCCGGACGCCGAGGTCCTCTGCGATACGCGCGAGCTCGGGCGCGTTGAGGCTGTCATGGCACCAGCCCATCCGCATCTTCAGCGTCACCGGTGCGGATACAGCCTTCACCACCCCGGCGATGATCGCACCAGCAAGCGCCGTATCGCGCATCAGCGCCGACCCGGCATCGCCATTGGTGACCTTGCGCACGGGGCAGCCCATGTTGATGTCGATGATCGCGGCGCCGCGATCCTCCGCCAGCCGTGCAGCCTCGCCCATCTCGTACGGCGTGCAGCCGACCAGCTGCATCGACACCGGCTCTTCGGACAGATGCCACGCCGCCTTCTGGATCGACTGCCGCGTCTCGCGGATCGCGGCCTGGCTCGCGATCATCTCGGTGACGTTCAGGCCCGATCCGTAGCGGCGTACCAGCGTGCGGAACGGCATATCGGTGACGCCGGTCATCGGCGCGAGCACCACAGGGTGGTCGATCCGGACGGGCCCGATCTGGATGGGGTTCAATTTACGCATGTGCCTGAAAAACGGGCACCTAAGGCAAAGCCGCCTCTTAGGCAAGGCTGGCGGCGGCAAGGCTGGCGAACGCGACGATGCGACGCTAGGGCGACGCCATGACCGCCCAGCCCCGCGTAGCCGCGCTGATCGTCGCCGCCGGATCCGGGGTCCGTGCGGGCGGCGACACCCCCAAGCAATATCGTCACCTCGGGGGCCGCGCCCTGGTCGCTCATGCCTATGCAGCCTTCGCGAACCATCCCGCAGTGGACGAGGTGATCGTCGTCGTCGCGCCCGGCGCCGAGGCCCTCGCCCGTGACGCGCTCGGCGCGGCAACGATCGTGACCGGTGGCGCATCCCGCCGCGACTCGGTGCGGCACGGCCTTCATCATGTCACCGCGCGGCTGGTGCTGGTCCACGATGCGGCGCGGCCCCTCGTACCCGCAGCGGTGATCGACCGCGTGATCGCGGCGCTGGAGGAGGTCGACGGCGCTACGCCGATGCTGCCGGTCGCCGACACGCTGGCGATGGACGACGACGAGCTGCTCGGCGAGATCGTGCCCCGCGAGGCGCTGGTGCGCATCCAGACGCCGCAGGGCTTCCGCACGTCCGTGCTCATCTCAGCGCATGTCCATTGGCCCGAAGACGCGGAAGCCACCGACGACGCGCAGATGGTACGGCGGCTTGGCGGCGACGTTCGGTTGGTGCAGGGCGACACGATGCTCGACAAGGTTACCCATCCCGAGGACTTCGCGATCGCCGAGGCGCGGATCGCGTTTGAGAGCCGCAGCGCCAGCGGCTTCGACGTCCACCGCCTCGAAAGCGGTGAAGAATTGTGGCTGGGCGGCGTGCTCGTCCCGCACGACAAGGGCCTGTCGGGCCACAGCGACGCCGATGTCGCGCTCCACGCACTCACCGACGCGCTGCTCGGCACGATTGCCGCTGGCGACATCGGCACCCATTTCCCTCCGAGCGATCCGCAGTGGAAGGGTGCCGACTCGGCGCAGTTCCTCCAGCACGCGGCATCGCTGATCGTCGAACGCGGCGGCCGCATCGATTTCGTCGACCTCACGATCATCTGCGAGGCGCCCAAGATCGGCCCACACCGCGACGCCATGCGCACCCGCATTGCGGCGCTGCTCGATCTTTCGCCCGATCGCGTCAGCATCAAGGCGACCACGACCGAACGCCTGGGCTTCACCGGCCGGGGCGAAGGCATCGCCGCGCAGGCCGTGGCTACCGTCAGCGTACCGCGGACATGAAGAGGATCGCGCTCGCCCTGGCTACGGCCGCTCTGGTCGCCTCGCCCGCCACCGCTCAGCAGCGCTGCATCACCACGCCCGAGGCGGAGGCGATGGCGCTGGTCGCGCTGCCCGACCTCATGCGCCAGACCGGCATCGTCTGCGTCGGCCGGCTGCCCGCGGCGAGTTCGCTGCGCAACCCGCAAAGCCGCCTGATCGGGCGCTACGAAGCGGAGGCGGTGCGCGCCTGGCCCGTGGCCCGAGGTGCGATCGTCAAGCTGAGCGACCCCGCGGTCGATGCGCTACTCGACTCGGAATTCGCGCGTCCGCTGCTGACGTCGCTGCTGGTGCCGCTGCTGGTCGGTCGGATCGCGCCCGCGGATTGCGGCACGATCGATCGGCTGGTCTCGCTGCTCGAACCGCTGCCGCCGCGCAACACCGCGGGTATCGTCGTCGCGACGCTGCAATATCTGAAGGCGAAGAAGGCCAAGGGCGACCGCGTGTCGGTTCCCGACCTGCCGCTCTGCCCGGCGGAGGCACCATGACGATGGACACGATCCTGCCCGATCAATTGGTCGAGGCCGCGCGCAAGGTGATCGAGGCGAACCGCGCGGCAGGCCGCACCGTGACGCTCGCGGAAAGCTGCACCGGTGGCCTGGTCGCAGCGGCGTTGACCGAGATCCCGGGGTCGTCAGATGTCCTCGAAGCCGGCTTCGTCACCTATTCCAACGACGCCAAGCAGGCGTTGCTGAAGGTCAGCTCCGACGTGCTCGACACCTTCGGCGCGGTGTCGATCGCGGTGGCGTGGAGCATGGCGCAGGCGGCGCTGGAGCGATCGGGCGCCGATGTCGCGGTCGCGATCACCGGCGTCGCAGGTCCGGGGGGCGGAACCGCGAAGAAGCCGGTCGGTACGGTGGTGTTCGCGCGCGCGATGAAGGGCGGCGATCCGTCCGACGTACACGCCGATCGCAAGGAGTTCGGCGACCTCGGCCGCGGCGGCGTACGCCTTCAGGCGGCGCTGTGCGCGCTCGAGCTGCTGTTGCCGGTGGAGCCGTAAAGCTCCGCGGCGCGGGTTTCGAACGCGCCGATCATCTTGCGCAGCGCCTGCCCGAACACCTGCCCGGCAAGCATCTCGAACATCCGGTTCTTGAACGCGAAGTCGACCGAGAAGTCGACCGCGCAGCCGCCCTCTTCGCGCCGGAAACGCCATTCGTTGCGCAGGTATTTCAGCGGCCCGTCGATATAGTCGACCATGATCGTGTCCGGGTGCGACTTCTTGACCCGCGACGTGAAGGTCTCGCGCAGCCCCTTGAAGCCGACGATCATGTCGGCAAGCGTCTCGGTCGCACTGTCCGATCGGACCCGCATCGCGCTGACCCAGGGCAGGAATTGCGGATAGCTCTTCACGTCCGCGACCATGTCGTACATCTGCTCGGGCGTGTACGGCAGGTGCCGGGTCTCGCTATGCTTGGGCACTAGGCGCGCGCCAGCTGCGCCTCGCGCGCGGTGCGGAGCTTCGCGAAATCGTCCCCGGCATGATAGCTCGACCGGGTCAGCGGCGACGATGCGACCAGCAGAAATCCCTTGGCGCGCGCGATCCCGGCATAGGCGTCGAACGCCTTGGGGGTGACGAACTCCGCGACCTTGGCATGCCGCGGCGTCGGTTGGAGATACTGGCCCATGGTCAGGAAATCGATGTCGGCGGAGCGCATGTCGTCCATCACCTGATGGATCTCCAGCCGCTCCTCGCCCAGCCCGAGCATCACGCCCGACTTGGTGAAGATCGACGGATCGTGGCGCTTCACGCTCTCCAGCAGCCGCAGCGAGGCATAATAGCGCGCGCCGGGACGGATCGTCGGGTAGAGCCGCGGCACCGTCTCGAGATTGTGGTTGTAGACGTCTGGACGCGCCTCGACGATCGATTCGACTGCAGCCTGCGCCTTGTTGCGGAAGTCGGGCGTCAGGATCTCGATCGTGGTCGACGGCGTGGTCCGACGCAGCGCCTGGATCACCTTCACGAACTGCGATGCACCGCCATCGGGCAGGTCGTCGCGATCGACCGAAGTGATCACGATGTGCTGCAAGCCGAGCTCGGCCGCGGCATCGGCGGTATGCTGCGGCTCCAGCGGATCGACCGCGCGCGGCATGCCGGTCTTGACGTTGCAGAACGCGCAGGCCCGCGTGCAGGTGTCGCCCAGGATCATCACCGTCGCGTGCTTCTTGGTCCAGCACTCGCCGATATTGGGGCACGCCGCCTCTTCGCAGACGGTCGCGAGGTTGAGCCGACGCATCAGCGCCTTGGTCTCGCCGAAGCCGATGCTGGTCGGCGCCTTGACGCGGATCCAGTCGGGCTTGCGCTCTCTGGCGGGCCGGGCGAGCGGGGTCATCTCGTTCATGCCGCGCAGATAGCGATGCGGGCTGTGGTAGACAACCGCAGCGGGGCCTTCGAAAGAGAGCCTGTCGCTGATTGAACTCCTAAAGGGAGTCCGAGGCTATCGGTCTATCAAGTCCTGCAAAGCCGCAACCAGCGGCACATCGGCCGGCGGCATTGGCAAAGCCGCCATCTCGTCCATCGTCACCCACTGCAAAGCACTAGCCTCCAGCGCCTGCGGATCACCCTGCCACGTCCGCGCCGCGTACAGCATCAGTACGAGGTGCCGACCCGCCAGCGCCTCGCTCGCGAACGCCACCGGGGACAGCGTCTCCAAAGCCACCTCGATCCCCAGCTCTTCGCGCAGCTCGCGCACCAGCGCCGCTTCCGGGCTCTCGCCCATTTCGATCTTGCCGCCGGGAAATTCCCACAGCCCCGCCAACTGCTTACCCGTGGGCCGCTGCTGGGCCAGCACCGTGCCATCAGGTCGGATCAGCGCCGCGGCGACGACCAGCAGAAGGGCCGGGGCGGGCACATCATTGGTCATTCGTTAAGTCCTAAATGGCTATTCGGTTCGCATGAGAATTCTCGCGCCCCTGGTCAAAGCCGCCATGCGACATGCCCGCCGCTTCGGCAGGGACAGCAAAGGCGCGACCGCGGTCGAATACGGGCTGATCATCACGCTCGTCGTCCTGGCGATGATAGTCGGCCTGCGCGAGACCGCAAAGGTCACGATCGACATGTGGAACGACATCAGCACCAAGGTTCAGGCCGCGCGCTGATCGTTCACTGTCTACTTACCAACCGGCTTAAATCTTTCTCAACCTACGACCCTTAGATCGATCCTTGCTGCTCCGGAATGCCGGTTCAGCCGGGTGACTGAAGCGTTAGACCATGGAGACCGGAATGCAGAAGATTCGCAACTTCATCAAGAACAGCAAGGGCGCGACCGCCATCGAGTACGGCTTGATCGCCGCGCTGATCGCCGTTGCCGCCATCGCAGCGATGCAGGGCCTGGGCAACCAGCTCAAGACCACTTTTGGCAACGTCGCGACGAACATGAAGGGCCCGACCTGATCGGGACTGCGATCGAACCTGGTTCGATTGCACAAAGGGCGGCGCGACTTCGGTCGCGCCGCCTTTTTTTTCGTTTGGCGGCGCGAGAACAACCTGAAGGTCGAGATCACACCTGCTTCCACGGAGGGAGTCTGCGTGAAATCTTGCTTGGGTGGGCGAATTCTCGTCCTCTACAACCGCCCCATCGCCAGGAACTTGTCGCGGCGTTCCTGCCGCAACACCGCCGGCGACAGCGCGGTGAGCGTGTTCAGCGCCGCCTCGATCGCATCGCCCAGTCCGGCGATCGCCGCCGCGGCATCGCGGTGCGCGCCGCCGACCGGTTCGGGCACGATCGTGTCGATGATCCCGAACGACTTCAGATCCTGTGCGGTGATCCGCATCGCCTCCGCGGCATCGGCCGCACGGTCCGAGGTCCGCCAGAGGATCGACGCACACCCTTCCGGGCTGATCACCGAATACACCGCATGTTCGAACATCAGCACCCGGTTGCCTGCTGCCAGCGCCACCGCGCCGCCCGATCCGCCCTCGCCGACGATCGCCGCGACCACCGGCACCCCAGCGGCAAGACACGCCTCGGTCGACCGCGCGATCGCTTCCGCCTGGCCGCGCTCCTCCGCCTGGATGCCGGGGAAGGCGCCGGAGGTGTCGACGAGCGTCACGATCGGCAGGCCGAACCGGTCGGCAAGCTCGACCAGCCGGATCGCCTTGCGGTAACCCTCGGGCTTACCCATCCCGAAATTATGGCGAAGCCGGCTCGCGGTATCCTCACCCTTCTCGTGGCCGAGCACCATCACCCGGCGTCCGCGAAACGTCGCGAAGCCACCGAGGATCGCCTGATCGTCGCCGAACGCGCGGTCCCCCGCCAGCGGCATGAACTCGTCGAACAGCCCTGCCGCGTAATCCTTGAAGTGCGGGCGTTCGGCATGACGCGCGACCTGCGTCTTCTGCCACGGCGTCAGCCGCGCGAAGGTGTCCTTCAGCAGCTTGTCGGATTTAGCCTGGAGGCGGCGGACATCGGCGTCGATGTCGACATTCCCGTCCGCGGCGGTCTCGCGGAGTTCATCGATGCGCCCCTGCAGTTCGGCGATCGGCTTCTCGAAGTCGAGGAAACTTGGCATCGGCGGCGGTTAGGACCGCGTGCGCCCCGCGTCAACGAGCGGGTGGCGGGTGTTGACCAGCTCGACCAGCCGGCTGGCATCGACATGCGTGTAGATCTCGGTCGTCGCGATGTCGGCATGACCGAGCATCGCCTGCAGCGCCCGCAGATCGGCGCCGCCCTCCAGCAGGTGGCTGGCGAAGGCATGCCGCAGCACGTGCGGGCTGACCCGGTCGGGCGGGATGCCCGCATCGGCAGCGAGCGCCTTCACCAGCTGGTAGAGCCGGATCCGCGACAGGTGCGTTCGCCCCGACGGGAACAGCCAGGCGCGGTCCACCGCGACATGCGCGCGCCATGTCGCCACCGCGGCGCGCGCGCGGTCGGAGATCGGCACCAGCCGCTCGCGCCCGCCCTTGCCGCGCAGGATCAGGAACGGGCGATCGGGCGCGACCGCGTTGCGCGGCAGGCTGACCAGCTCGGTCGCGCGCAGGCCCGATCCGTAGAGCAGCTCGATCAGCGCCGCGAGCCGGAGGTCGCCCGGCGACGGGTGAGCCACCTCGGTACGCTCGGCGATCGTCGCGAACAGCCGGTCGACATCGCCATGGCCGAGCACCTTGGGCAGCGACCGCGCCGCCCCCGGACGCGGCAGCGCTTTGCCCGGGTCGTCCGCGCGCAACCCTTCGTCGGCAAGGAACGCATAGAAGCGCCGCAACGCCGCCGCCTTGCGCGCGACCGTGCTCCGCGCCAGCCCCGCCCATTGCGACGACAGCGCGGTCAGCGCGTCCGCATCCGCCTCGCCCAGCGACCCCTCGATCGCACCCGCGGCCAACATCAGATCGCTTCGATACGCCGCGATGGTGTTCGCCGCAGCCCCCGCTTCGGCCGCCAGCATCTCCAGGAATCGGTCGATCAGCGCGGCGTCGCTGGCGCGGGTCACGCGCGCGCGATCGCCTCGGCCGCGATCATCCGCGCATCGCCGTCGAGCCCGACGCTGCGCAGCGCCGCGAGGATGCGGTAGAGCATCGCCGGCGGCACACCGCGCCACGACCCGGTCTGCATACCGATCGCCGCGAGCAGCACCACCGTTCCCGGCTCGCGCGCCGCGACCGCGCGATCGAGCGCGCGAGTCCAGCTGTTCTGCGCACCGATCGGCACCTCGAGCGCAGTCGCCGCGCGCTCGACGTCCTCCGCCGACATCCGCCCCAGCCCCGCCAGCCCCGCGAACAGCAACCGCTGCTTCAACGCGGTGTCGCCCTTGCCGGCATAGGATGACAGGCTGCCATAGCCCACCGCCCCCTGCGCGTCCGGGTTCGATAGCGTGATCATCGCCCAGCTATCGCTCCCCGCCTCCACCGCGCCGGTCCAGCGCGCGGCGCTGCGGTCCAACCCAGCCGTCAGCATCGACGCGATCAGCAGCGGCGCCTCATCGGTGTCGTTCGCGACCGGCACGCGGGCCGCCGCGCGCGAAGTCAGCACCAGCCTGGCGTAAGCGGGTGCGCCGGCAGGATCGCCCCATACGGATCGCAACGCAGCCAGGCGCGCACCACGATCCGCGCCGACATAGGCGGTCCGAAGATCGGTCGCGATCGCCCCCGCCGCCCCGGCATCCTCGGATCCCGCCAGCGCACCGTAGACGTCGATCAGCGCAGCGGCCGAGATCACGCCCTGCGCCGCGGCGGCTTCCGCGGCAGGCAGCCGGTCGGTTAGCGCGATGCCCGGCGCGATGCCGTACCAGTAGAGCGCCTGCCGCCCGGCCGTGTCGAACAGCGCCGCCGGGATCGCCACGTTGGTCGCGGTCGCCAGACCGAAGCGCCATGCCGAAAGCCGGTCGACCCCATCCCATTCGATCGTCACCGCTTGCCCGCCATCGGGCCCCGCGCCGACCACCTTCTGCGCGAGCTGCAGGTCGATCCCGGTGGCGAGGCCGCGTCGGCGCACTGCGGCGATCTGCGACTTCGCCTCGTTAGGGTTGCCCGACAGTCCCGCGCACATCGCCTGCGCAACCGTCCAGCCGCGCTCGCGCGTCGCCGCCAACGCGGCGTCGGCGATCGGGCACAGCTCGCCCGGATCGCCGTTCGCCAGCGCCGAGTTCATCGCCACCTGGTAGAGCTTGGGCGTGTAATCGCCATTGTCGACCGCCTGCACCACCGCGCGTGCCGCCGCCGCTTCGCCCATCCGCAGCAGTAGCCAGCCGCGCTCCGCAGCGAAGTCCGCCCCGCCGACCCCGCGGGGCGTCGTCACGCGCGACACCAGCGTCCGCCGCAGCAGGATCGACAGCCACCGCGATGGCAGCGGCGCCGCGACCCGGCGCATCAGCGTTTCGAGGAACGGCCCGTCGGTCGCCCCGAACGCATCGGGAGCAAGGCCGCCCTCGCTCGTCCCGGTCGGGCCGACCTCGGCCAGCGACCGGCGCGCAAAGCTCGGCATCTCATATTGCGCAAGTATCGCCGGATCGATCGTCGCCGAGGCAGTCGGCGTCGGCGATGCGCTGTCGGACGGCGTCGGCGTGGCGGACGGCAGCGGCTGCACCGTCGCGACCGGCGCCCCATCGGGGGCCGGCGGCGTCACACGCGTCGGTCCGGTCGGCACCGGGGTTGGCGTAGGCGCAGGCGCAGTGGTGCCGAAACCGGGCGGCAGGATCGATTCGGGCTTCTCCTGCCCGATCGCAGGCAATGCCGCGATCGCGATCGCCAGCCCGGCGACGCCCAGCCGGGTGCTAGCTGAAATTGGCAAGCGTCACGGCCTTTTCCACGCGGGTCTGCGGCTGTTCGGTGGCGCGGCCGGCCAGCAGGAACAGCCCCCCGATCAGCACCACGACGACGAGGACGACCGAGATGGCGAAACGAGTCATTGCGATACCCTGGTACTTAATGGACGCGAGCTTTTGCCCGATGCGTGGTCGCGCTGTATAGCGCCGACCGCCATGTTGCAAAGCGCCAACCCGATGCCCCGCTGGACCGGACGGCCGATCGTGCTCGTCGGGCTGATGGGCGTCGGCAAGTCGACCGTCGGGCGGCGCCTCGCGGGTCGCTTGGCGCTGCCCTTCGTCGACGCCGACAACGAGATCGAGGAAGCGGCGGGGATGACCGTCAGCGAGATCTTCGATCGCTTCGGCGAGCCCTATTTCCGCGACGGCGAACGCCGCGTGATCGCGCGACTGATGGACGGCAAGCCCAAGGTCATCGCCACCGGCGGCGGCGCGTTCATCAACGACGATACGCGCGCGATGATCCTCGACGAGGCGACCGCGATCTGGCTCAACGCGCACCCCGACGTGCTCGCCGAACGCGTTCGCCGTCGCGATACCCGTCCGCTGCTGCGCGGCCGCGATCCGCGCGAGGTGCTCGAAGAACTGGCGCGGGTCCGCGATCCGATCTACGCGCTCGCTCCAATCCATGTGTCGAGCCACAAGGCGCCGCACGAAAACACCGTAGAGGCAATCATGCGAGCGATCGGCCGTTGAAGACCATCACCGTCGAACTCGGCGACCGCCGCTATCCGATCCTGATCGATGCCGGCGTGCTCGGTCGCGCGGGCGAACATATCGCCCCGCTCGCGCGGGGGCGCCGGGTGACCATCGTCACCGACGAGAATGTCCGCGTGCACCTGCCGACGCTCCAGGCGTCGCTGTCCGCAGCGGGGGTCGAGAGCGAGGCGATCGTCCTCGCGCCGGGCGAGAAGACCAAGAGCTGGGGCGTGCTCGAGACGCTGTGCGACCGGCTGCTCGATCTCGGCGTCGAGCGTGGCGACCATGTCGTGGCACTAGGCGGCGGGGTGATCGGCGACCTCGTCGGCTTCGCCTGCGCGATCCTCAAGCGCGGCTGCGGCTTCATCCAGATCCCGACCACGCTGCTCGCGCAGGTCGACAGCTCGGTCGGCGGCAAGACCGCCATCAACACCGCGGCGGGCAAGAACCTGATCGGCGCCTTCTATCAGCCGTCGTTGGTGCTGATCGACCCCGACCTGCTCGACACCCTGCCGCCACGCGAGTTGCGCGCGGGCTATGCAGAGGTCGTGAAATACGGGCTGATCGACGACGTCGTTTTCTTCGACTGGTGCGAGGCGCACGGTGCGGACCTGCTGGCAGGCGACCCCGCCGCCCGCGTCCACGCTATCGCACATGCGGTGTCGGCAAAGGCGCGGATCGTCGCCGCGGACGAACACGAGACCAGCGGCGTCCGCGCGCTGCTCAATCTCGGCCATACCTTTGGCCATGCGCTGGAGGCGGAGGCGGGTTTCTCGGGCCGGCTGTTGCACGGCGAGGCGGTCGCCGCGGGCTGTGCGCTGGCCTTCCGCTATTCGGCGGCGCACGGTCTGTGCTCGCACGCCGATGCCGACCGCGTCGCGGCGCACTGGCGCGCGGCGGACCTGCCGGACGGGCTCGCCTCGGCCGGCATCGCCGCCCCGTCCGCACGGCTGATCGACCATATGCGCCACGACAAGAAGATGGCCGCGGGCACCCTGCCCTTCCTGCTCGCGCGCGGCGTCGGCGAGACCTTCCTCGATAAGACCGTGGCGCTCGCCGACGTCGAAGCCTTCCTCGACGCCGAGCCGCGCTGATGCCCAACGGCGTCCGCAAGCAGGATCTCCCGACCAAGACCTGCCCCGCCTGCGACCGCCCCTTCGCCTGGCGCAAGAAATGGGCGCGGGATTGGGATAGCGTGGTCTACTGCTCCGACGCCTGCCGGAAGAAGCGGTAGGGGCAGAGCTCGTCCTCGGGCGAGCAGAGGGCCTCACCACTTCGCACCACCCCGGCGAAGGCCGGGGCCCAGTTACGCAACGTGCGTGACGTCGCGCTGCGCCCCGTTACCTCCACCTTCGCAACTGGGCCCCGGCCTCCGCCGGGGTGGTGACTTCAGCAAGGCGAGATCACGCGTTGGTCGTGCTCCGAGCGGCCGACGGCCAATCACCCCCGCATCGCCACCCAGGCCAACCACAACCACCCGGCAATCAACAGCGCGCCGCCCACCGGCGTGATCGCCCCCAGCCACCGCGGCGCGCCGAGCGCCATCAGGTACAGCGTTCCCGCGAACACCGCGCCGCCGATCACAAACAACCACGCCGGCCCGCGCGCCTCCAACCGCAGCGCCACCAGCGCCGCCACCGCATGGACCAGCTGGTAATGCGCGCCCGTCTTCAACCACTCCACCGCCGCACCGCCGGCGCCATGCGCGCCGAACGCCCCCGCGGCCACCGCGATCGCGCCCGACAGCGCGGCCAGCATCATCAGCAGGTTCATCTGTCGGTCCCCCACGGCACCTGTGCCGCGGTCTGCGCGCGCGCCGCCTGGATGTCCCCCGCCGCGATCTGGATGCGCAACCGTTCGCGATCCTTCGACCGGTACATGTCCTCGGCGCGGTCGATGTCGACGCGCTCGATGCCGAGTTCCTCCATCGCCAGCCGCGCCATCTTCACCGCGGATTCCAGCACCTCGCGGACCACGAACTTGACCGGCCCCTGCTTCAGCTTGACCAGCGATCGGCGGTCATAGGCCCTGACGTAGATCGCCGCGTTTGGAAACGCCTCGTGCACCGCCTCCAATATGTCGCGGGTGATCTGGTCGCCGTCGATGCAGAACATGATCAGCTCCGCCTCCGCCGCGCCCGCCCGGCGCAGCAGGTCGAGCCGCGTGCCGTCGCCATAATAGACCTTCGCACCGAACTCGCCGGCGATGTCGATCATGTCGATATCGGTATCGATCAGCGTCACCGGGATGTCCTGCGCGAGCAGCATCTGCCCCACGGTCTGACCGAAGCGACCATAGCCAACGATCAGCGCATTGGCGCCGTCCGCGGTCGGGCCGTCGCGCTCCTGGTGCTTGGCGAGAGGCTCTTCGCGGAACCGCCGCGTCGCCGACATCAGGAACGGCGTCGTCGCCATCGACAGCGTGATGATCGCCCCGAACAGGCTCACCGCCTCGCCCGATACCAGCAGCCCCTTCTGCGCCTGGGCAAGCAGCACGAAGCCGAACTCGCCGCCCTGGCTGAGCAGCAGGCCAAGCGCCAGCGCAGCGCGCCACCGCATCTTGAACAACAGCCCGATCGCGAAGATCACCGCCGTCTTGGTGGCGACCAGCGCCAGCGCCATCAGCACCACGAAGAACGGGCGCTCGGCGATCGCGGACAGGTCGAGCATCATGCCGACCGCCAGGAAGAACAGCCCGAGCAGGATCGACCGGAACGGCTCGACATCGGCCTCGATCTCATGCCGGTACGGGCTGTCCGCGAGCATCACGCCCGCGATGAACGCGCCGAGCGCGGGCGACAGCCCCAGCCATTCCATCAACGCCGCCGCGGCGATGACGGTGAACAACCCCGCGAACACGAACATCTCGCGCTCACCCAGATTGCCGATCAGCCGGAAGAACGGCCGCAGCAGGAACCGCCCCGCGATGATCAGCCCGACCACCGCGAGCACTGTATTGATCCCGAGCAGCCACCCCGGCGGTGCGTTGATGTCGGCGGGGTTGCGGGACATCGCCGCGACGATCGTGATCAGCGGCACGATCGACAGGTCCTGGAACAGCAGGATCGAAAACGCGCGCTCCCCGAACGGCGTCCGCAACCGCCCCGACGATTGCAGCATCGGCAGCACCTGCGCGGTCGACGACAGCGCCAGCGGCAATCCCAACGCGAAGGCGGCGGGGATCGAGAAGGCGGTGCTCACCCAGATCACGCCGCTGATCGCCAGCCCGCAGGCGACCACCTGCATCAGCCCGAGCCCGAAGATCTCCTGTTTCATCCGCCACAATCGCGATGGATTGAGCTCCAAGCCGACGATGAACAGCAGCAGCGTGATGCCGAGTTCCGCGATCCCGATCTTCGATTCGGCGTCGCCGACCAGCCCCAGCAGCTGCGGCCCGACCACGGCGCCCGCGACCAGATAGCCCAGCGTCGCACCCAGCCCGAGCCGCCGGAACAGCAGCACGAAAACCAGCCCGAAGCCGAACAGGATCACCCCGTCGCGCAGCAGCGACACCGAATGCACGTCATCCATCCGCGCGGACCAGCCGTGCCGCGGCAGCGGCCTCGGCCGCGGCCTCGAACGCGAGCCGGATCGAGGCGTGGCGCGCGGGATAATCGAGCGCCGGGCCGAACACGTCGATGCCCGGCCAATCGGGGGCGTCGCCGCTTCGCGCGAGCCATGCGGTCAGCGCATCGCGGGTCGCCGCGATCTCCTCCGCGGTTCGCCCGATCACGCTCGCGCCGAGCAGCGCCGACGACGCCTGCCCCAGGGCACAGGCGCGGACCAGCATGCCGACTGCGCTGATCCGCCCCTCTTCGTCGACATCGACGTCCACCGTGACCCGACTGCCGCAGATCGGCGAGCGCTTCTCGACCGTCGCCATCGGCGCCGGCAGGCGTTCCTGATACGGGATCGAGGTCGCCAGCCGCAGGATCTCGGCATTGTAGAGCGGTGCGCTCATGCGCCCTTCTCCGTCGCCTTGGAGGCCGGCGTGCGCGGACCGAACACCGGCAGGCCGCGGCGCCGGCGATCGACGAAGTCGGCTATGCTGGCGGAGGTCGCGTTGAGCAGCGGATAGGTGCGCGACTTGGTCATCCAGTCGGGGCGCTGCGCCCGCCCGCCCCTCGCGGTGTCGATCACCAACGTCGTCAGCAGAAAGGCAAGGCTCGCCAGGATCAGCCCCTTCACCGCACCGAAGCCGAAGCCCAGCGCGCGATCGACCGGCCCGAGAACCGAGGTCCGCGTCCGCTTGCCGATCGCGGTCGCGACCAGCCGCCCGACCAGATAGGTGACCCCCGCGATCAGCGCGAACGCCGCGACCGCCGCGCCCGACACCGTGCCGATCACCCCGGTCAGCGCCGCCGCGACCGGCACGTGGAGCAGTTTCAGCGCAGCGACGATCGCGAGCCACGCGAACAGCGACAGCACTTCAGTCACAAACCCCCGCCACAACCCCATCGCCGCAGCACCGAGGACGAGGAGAAGGACGATCATGTCGAGTGCGGTAAGATCCATGCAGCGTCGCTTACAATCCTGGAGCGCGGGTGGCCACCGAGCTTCTTCCCGGTGCCTGGAAGCAATTCTACACCTATCGACCCTCGCCGCCGCCCCCAGCCGTTCGTCCCGAGTAGCCGTCGAGTAGCCCCGCAGGGGCGTATCGAGACGGCGTATCGAAGGACAGGTTAGCACGTGGAACCTGCACCTCGATACGAGCCCTCGTTACGCTGCTGACGCAGCTACTCGGTCTCTACTCGGCACGAACGGGAAAAAAGGACACGAACGGCGGAGATGGACCGCGAGCGGGACCAGTCAGGCTGGAGTCATCATTCTCTACCCCTTGCCCAACATGTGATCGACAAACGCCCCCAACGTGCGGAACCCCGCCAACGCCATCGCGCCGTCATCCTTCGCCATCGCGGTCGGCACCATCGCGCGTTCGAACCCGAGCTTGCCCGATTCCTTCAGCCGCAGCGCACCGTGCGCGACCGGGCGGATCTCGCCCGACAGCGCGACCTCCCCGAACACCACCGCGTCGACCGGCACCGGCCGCTCGGACAGCGCCGAGATCAACGCCGCGGCGACCGCCAGATCGGCGGCGGGATCCTGAACCCGGTAGCCGCCGGCGATGTTGAGATAGACCTCGCAACTGGAAAAGCTCAGCCCGCAGCGTGCCTCCAGCACCGCGAGGATCATCGCCAGCCGCCCGGAGTCCCAGCCGACCACCGCACGCCGCGGGGTGGCGCCCGACGCCAACCGCACCGTCAGCGCCTGGATCTCGACCAGCACCGGGCGGGTCCCCTCCAGCGCGGGGAACACCGTGGTCCCGGTCACGCCCTCGTCGCGGTGGGTGAGGAACAGCGCCGAGGGGTTGGCGACCTCGGCGAGGCCTTCGGTCTGCATCGAGAACACGCCGATCTCGTCGGTCCCCCCGAAGCGGTTCTTCACTGCGCGCAGGATCCGGTACTGATGGCTGCGCTCGCCTTCGAAGCTCAGCACCGTATCGACCATGTGCTCGAGCACGCGCGGTCCCGCGATCGAGCCGTCCTTGGTGACATGCCCGACCAGCACCACCGCGGTGCCGCGTTCCTTGGCGAAGCGAATCAGCTCCTGCGCCGACGCCCGCACCTGGCTGACGGTGCCGGGCGCGCCCTCGATCAGGTCCGAATGCATCGTCTGGATCGAATCGATCACCAGCAGGGCGGGCGCCCGACCCTGCCCCAGCGTCGTCAGGATATCGCGGGTCGAACTCGCCGCCGCGAGCTGCACCGGCGCATTGCCGAGCCCCAGCCGCCTCGCGCGCAGCCGCACCTGGTCCGCGGCTTCCTCGCCCGAGACATAGGCGACCGGCAATCCGGCAAGCGCCATCTTCGCCGCCGCCTGCAACAACAGGGTCGACTTGCCGATCCCCGGATCCCCGCCGATCAGCGTCGCCGAACCCTCGACAAAGCCGCCGCCGAGCGCACGGTCGAACTCGGCGATCCCGGTCGCCATCCGATCGGGCAACGCGATCTCGGTGTCGAGCCCGACGAGCTGCAACGCCCGTCCCCCGGTCTGCAAATTGTGCTTGGCCTGGAACGGCGTGATCGTCGCGCCCGCCTCTTCGACCAGCGTGTTCCATTCTGCGCAGTCGGCGCATTGCCCCGCCCAACGATAGGCGACCGAGCCGCAAGCCTGACACACGTAACGCTTCTGAGGTTTTGCCATGCCGCCAACCGTAGCAAAAGCGGAACGGGAGGGGAACACCCGACTCGTCGCGCCTGACGGCGCGCGGTGTGGCCACCGCCGCCCCCGCCCGCTATGCCCCCGCGCACCATGAAGCCAACCGAGCTCCGCGTCGCCCTGTTCAGCGGCAACTACAACTATGTCCGCGACGGTGCGAACCAGGCGCTTAATCTGCTTGTGGGGCATCTGTTGGCGCAGGGCGCCGCCGTACGCATCTATTCGCCGACCACCGCGACCCCAGCCTTCGCGCCGATCGGCGACCTTGTCAGCGTGCCCGCGCTCGCGCTTCCCGGCGAGCGTGGCGAATACAAGATCGGTCTCGGCCTGCGCGCGCGCACTCGCCGCGATCTCGCTGATTTCGCGCCAAACATCATCCACGTCTCGGCGCCCGATATGCTAGGCCACGCCGCGCTGACCTACGCCCGCCGGCGCGGGATAGCGTCGGTGGCGTCGCTCCACACCCGGTTCGAGACCTATCTGCGCTATTACGGCGTCGGCTTCGCCGAACCCATGATCGAGCGGCTGCTCAAGCGCTTCTATAATCGCGCCGACCGCGTCCTCGTGCCGAGCCCGAGCATCCGCACCCTATTGCACCAATGGGGCGTCACCACCGGTATAGCGATCTGGTCGCGCGGGATCGATCATGATCGTTTTCACCCGACGCGGCGCAGCCTCGACTGGCGCCGCTCGCTGGGGATCGCGGACGACGAGATCGCGCTCGGCTTCCTGGGCCGGTTGGTGAAGGAAAAGGGCCTCGGCATCTTCGCCGACGTCACCGCCGAACTCCGCCGCCGCGGCGTACGCCACAAGGTGCTGGTGGTCGGCAAGGGCCCCGCCCAGTCGTGGTTCGCCGAGCAGGCGCCGGGTGCGGTGTTCGCCGGCTTCCAGTCGGGCGATGAACTCGGCCGCGCGGTCGCGTCGATGGACATCTTCTTCAATCCCTCGGTCACCGAGACCTTCGGCAACGTCACCACCGAAGCCATGGCCGCGGGCGTGCCCGTGGTCGCTGCGCGGGCGACCGGCGCGGTCGACCTGATCGCGGACGGCGTCGATGGCTATCTGGTCGCGCCGACCGACGTCGCCGGCTATGCGGACGCGATCGAGCGCATCGTCGCCGATTCCGATCTGATGCGCCGACTGGGCGAGTCCGGCCATGCCAAGGCTGCGAGCTACCGCTGGGACACCGCGAACCAGGCGGTGCTCGATACCTATCTCGACCTCATGAAAAACCGCGCACGTTGTCCAAGCTAGACCGCATCGCGCCCGCTCTCCCTGCGTCCCGCTTATAATAGCGAAGACAGGGTTCGACGACTGCGCGGCGGTGTCCGCTCGCAAGGTGGCGACTGAGACGGCGAAGATGGCGACTTACCGCGGCATACAGGTATCGGATCGCGTGCAGGACGTGATCCGTTACATGGACTGCATCGACGAAAGCCGCGAGGCGCTGATGGCGCTGGAGCAGCGCTGGGACCTGCTCGACGTGCTCGGGCGGGTCATCGACGTGCCCACCGAGGTGAGCCGAACGCGGCGCGAGTTCAGCGCGCTCAACGCCGCGCTGATCGACGCGCTGGCCGAGGAGAGCCTCAAGAAGGTCACCGCCTCCCTCGGCACGCGGGCGCAGATGGTCGTCGACATCGTCGTCCGCAATCTGTTCGAACGCACCGCCGACATCGGCTTCCTCGCCACCGACGAAGACCTCCGCCAGTTCCTGTCACCCGGCGCCATGCCCTCGACGGAGGCGATCCGTCAGCGGCTGATCGAATATCGCGCCAAATATTCGGTCTACCGCAACGTCGTCCTCCTCGACACCGGCGGCGAGATCCGCGCGGCGGCCGAGACCGCGGGACTGCCCGACCGCTGCGACGACGCCTTCATCCGCCAGGCGCTCGCCACCGCCGCGCCCTATGTCGAGACCTTCGCGCCCTCCGATCTGGCACCGGGAACCACGCCGCAGCTCATCTACTCGCACCGCATCGACGACGCGTCCGGCCGGCCGCTCGGCGTGCTGGCGCTGTTGTTCGGGTTCGCCGAGGAACTCGCCGGCGTGTTCGGCACGCTGCTCGCCCCGGACGATTGGACGATCGCGGCGCTGCTCGATGCCGACGGGCTGGTCCTCGCCTCCAGCGACCCCGCCCAGCTGCCGATCGCGACCCGGCTGACCGTCAACCCCCAGGCCGACCAGCAGATCGTCCGCCTCGCCGGCCGCCGCTATATCGCCGCCGCGCGTACCACCGCAGGCTATCAGGGCTATGCCGGCCCCGGCTGGCGCGGCTGCGCGCTGATCCCGGTCGAGGTCGCGTTCGACGGCGACTCAGGTGATGAGACGCACGGCGCGATCGCCTGCGACAGCGAGATCTTCTCCGCCGCGGTGCGCGACATTCCGCGCCGCGCCGAAGCGATCCAGGCCGCGCTCAACCTCACCGTCTGGAACGGCACGCTGGCGATCGGCGACGATGCGCAGGATGTCGTCGCCCGCGACAGCGACGCCGCCGCGCGCCGAACGCTATTGACGGAGATCAGCGCGACCGGTGGGCGGACGCGCCAGGTGTTCGCCGACGCGATCGCCACCCTGACCAGCACGGCGGTGGGTGCGATCGTCGCCGATTGCGCGGCGTCGGCGGCGCTCGCGGTCGATATCATGGACCGCAACCTCTACGAACGCGCCAACGACTGCCGCTGGTGGGCGCTGACGACACGCTTCCGCGAAGCGCTCGCTGCGCCGGACACGATCGCCATCTTCCGCGCCGAACTTACCGCGATCCTGCGCTACATCAACGACCTGTACACCGTGTACACCAATCTCATCCTGTTCGATCATGATGGGCTGGTGCAGGCAGTGTCGGATCCCGCGCAGGAGCACCTCGTCGGCACGACCCTGCCCGATGGGCTCGCGACGAGGTTCATGGCGCGCGCCGCCACCGCCTTCTACGGCGTGTCGGACTTCCGGCCGACGCCGCTCTACGGCGATGGCGCCACCTATATCTACGGCGCGCCGGTCCTGCATCCCGCGGAGCCGGGCCGGGCGATCGGCGGCATCGCCATCGTCTTCGACGGTACGCTGCAATTCCAGTCGATGCTCTCCGACTCGCTCCCGACCGACGCCGCGGGCGAGGTGCTGCCCGGCGCGGCGCTGGTCTTCGTCGACGGCGCCGGACGCATCCTGTCGAGTACCTCGGACGATCATCCCCCCGGCAGCAAGCTGACCTTACCGATCACCGCGGGCGACCCGGCCGGAACGCGGCTGATGGAGTGGCAGGGCAACTCCTACGCGGTCGGCGCGAGCGCCAGCACGGGCTACCGCGAGTATAAGGGACCTGCGGACGCGTATCGTAACGCGGTCCACGCGATCTGCGTGGTGCCGCTCGGCGCCCAGCAGCCGGTCGCCGCCACCGCACGGCAGGCCACACCGCTAGCGGCGATCCCGGCGGGCCGGTCGTCGCGCGACGGCCGGCGCGTCGCCACCTTCCAGCTCGGCCACCACCGTCTGGCGCTGCCCTGCGAGCGACTGAAGGAGGCGATGATCCCAGATCGAATCGCCCGCGCGTCGGACAGGTCGCACGGCATCGCGGGCTATGCCGTCCATGACGGCCGCGGCGTGCTCGTCCTCGACCCGCGAAGCTATTTCGGCCTGCCCCCCGCCGTCGAACCCCGCCGTCCTGTCATCATGATGCGCACCGACCAAGGCCTGCAAGGACTCGCCGTCGACGCGCTGGGCGAAGTCATGACGGTTCCCGCCGATCGCCTGAGCGACCCCGGGGTCGGCGACACCGGCAGCGGAGTCGAGGCGATCATCCAGGGCGTCGGCGATCCGATCGTCCTGCTCGACGCCGACGCGTTCCTAGCGGCACTGAACAAGGCACGCCCGCTCGCCGCATGACGCGCGCTAATCGCATCAGCCGAGCGCGGTCTTCAGCAGTTCGTTGACGACCGCGGGATTGGCCTTGCCGCCCATCGCCTTCATCGTCTGCCCGACGAAGAAGCCGAACAGCTTGTCCTTGCCGCCGCGGTAATCCGCGACCTTGTCGGCATTGGCGGCCATGATCTCGGCGATCACCGCGTCGATCGCGCCGGTGTCGCTGGTCTGCTTCAGCCCGCGTTCCTCGACGATCTTAGCGGGGCTGTCGCCGGTCTCGAGCATCACCTCGAACACCTGCTTGGCGAGGCTGCCCGACAGCGTGCCGTCCGCGACCAGGCCGAGCAGCTCGGCCGCCTGCGCAGGCGACACCGGCGAATGCTCGATGTCCTTGCCCGTACGGTTGAGCGCGCCGAACAGCTCCGATGTCGTCCAGTTCGCCGCAGCGACCGGCTTGGTCCCCGTCTCGAGCAGCGCATCGAACCACCGAGCCGCTTCGACCTCGGCGGTCAGCACCGCCGCCTGATAGGCACTGATCCCCGCCGCCTCGTAACGCTTGCGCTTGGCATCGGGCAGCTCGGGCAGCGACCCGCGGCATTCGTCGAGGAACGCGTCATCCAATTCCAGCGGCAGCAGGTCGGGATCAGGGAAGTACCGATAGTCGTGCGCGTCTTCCTTCGACCGCATCGACCGCGTCTCGTTGCGGTCGGGATCATAGAGCCGCGTCTCCTGCACCACCGTGCCGCCCCCCTCGAGCAGCGCGACCTGACGCCGCGCCTCCTGCTCGACGACGGCCATGACGAAGCGCACAGAATTGACGTTCTTGGTCTCGGTCCGCGTGCCCAGCTCGTCGCCCGGCTTGCGCACGCTGACATTGACGTCGGCACGCATTGATCCTTCTTCCATGTTGCCGTCGCAACTGCCGACATAGCGCAGGATGGCACGCAGCTTACGCAGGTAAGCTCCTGCTTCGGCCGGAGAGCGCATGTCGGGCCGGCTGACGATCTCCATCAACGCAACGCCCGACCGGTTGAGGTCGACATAGCTGCGCGTCGGATGCTGGTCGTGCATCAGCTTGCCCGCATCCTGCTCGACATGGATCCGCTCCACCCCGATCCGCTTGCCGCTGGCGTCCGGGTTCTTGTCGTCGAGGCTGATGTCGATCGCGCCTTCACCGACCAGCGGATGGTAGAGCTGGCTGATCTGATAGCCTTGCGGCAGATCGGCGTAGAAGTAATTCTTTCGGTCGAACCGCGACCATTTGTTGATCTGCGCATCGATCGCCATGCCCGTGCGCACCGCCTGTCGGATGCACTCGCGGTTCGGCACCGGCAGCATCCCCGGCATCGCCGCATCGACCAGCGACACCTGCGTGTTCGGTTCCGCCCCGAACGCGGTCGCCGCGCCCGAAAACAGCTTGGCGTTCGAGGTCACCTGCGCATGGACCTCCAGGCCGATCACGACCTCCCACGCGCCGGTGTCGCCCTGGATGCGGTAATCGGTGTCGGTCATGGATGCGTCTCTGGGGTGATGAGGGTTAGGTCGGGAAAACAACGGGCAGTCGTTGCCTTTCTACCGTCTACCACCAAGCCTCCGGTCGCGCCACGAACCCCGCGCGTTCCTCGATCGCCAGCCCTGCGTTCAGCACGCCCTGTTCGTCGAGCGGCCGGCCGATGATCTGCAGCCCCAGCGGCAGCCCGCCCTCATCAAGGCCCCCAGGCACGCTCATCGCCGGCAGCCCGGCCAGCGACGACGGCACCGTGAACACGTCGTTGAGGTACATCGCGATCGGATCCGCCGATTTCTCGCCCAGCGCGAACGCCGCCGACGGCGCGGTCGGGGTCAGCAGCACGTCGCACTGCGCGAAGGCCAACTCGAAATCGCGCGCGATCAGCGTCCGCACCTTCTGCGCCTGGGTGTAGTAGGCGTCGTAGAAGCCCGCCGACAGCACGTACGTCCCGATCAGGATGCGCCGCTTGACCTCGTCGCCGAAGCCGTCCGCACGGGTCGCGGCATACATGTCCTGCAGCCCCGCGCCCTCGGGCAGGTCGCGCAACCCGTACCGCACGCCGTCATAGCGCGCGAGGTTGGACGACGCCTCGGCCGGCGCGATGATGTAATAGGCGGGAAGCGCGTACTTGGTGTGCGGCAGCGACACCTCGACGATCTCGGCGCCGGCATCGCGCAGCCACGCCACGCCCTGATCCCATAGCGCCTCGATCGCGGGCGGCATGTCGTCGACGCGGTACTCGCGCGGGATACCCACGCGCTTGCCCGCCATGCTGCCCGACAGGCCGCGCTCCCACGCCGGTACGTCGAGCTTCAGCGAGGTCGCGTCGCGCTTGTCGAACCCCGCCATCGCCTCGAGCAGGATCGCACAGTCGCGCACGTCGCGCGCCATCGGCCCGGCCTGGTCCAGCGACGACGCGAACGCGATCGTGCCCCAGCGCGAACAGCGGCCATAGGTCGGCTTGATCCCGCTGATCCCGGTGAACGACGCCGGCTGGCGGATCGAGCCGCCGGTATCGGTCCCGGTCGCACCCGGGCACAGCCGCGCCGCCACGGCCGAGGCGCTGCCGCCCGACGATCCGCCCGGGGTCAGCGCCGCGTTGCCGCCGTCCTGGCGCCGCCACGGCGAGATCACGTTGCCGAACGCGCTGGTCTCGTTCGACGATCCCATCGCGAACTGGTCCATGTTCAGCTTGCCGAGCATCCCCGCGCCCGCGTCCCACAAATTCTGCGACACAGCGGATTCATACGGCGGCACGAAGCCTTCGAGGATATGGCTCGCCGCAGTGGTCGCCACGCCGGCTGTACAGAACAGGTCCTTCATCCCGATCGGCACGCCGGCGAGCGGCTTCAGCGTCTCGCCCGCCGCGCGCGCGGCATCCGCCTCGCGCGCCGCCACCAGCGCATGATCGGGCGTCTCCACCAGGAACGCGTTGAGCGCCTTCGCACGCGACACCTTCGTCACGAAGGCATCGGCGACATCCACCGCGGAGAACGCGCCGCTGCGCACCCCGTCGCGGATCGCGGCGACGCCCAGGTCGGTCAGCTCGGTCATTCGATCACCTTCGGCACCGTGAAGAAGCCGTGCTCGGCCTGGGGCGCGTTCGCCATCAACTGCTCGCGCATGCCGCCATCGTCGACCACGTCGTCGCGCAACCTAAGCGTATTCGCGATCACCGCGGTCATCGGTTCGACGCCGCTGGTGTCGACCTCGCCCAGTTGCTCGATCCAGCCGAGGATGTTGTCGAGTTCGGGGGCGAGCCGGCTCGCCTCCTCCTCCGATATGGCGATCCGCGCGAGGCGCGCGATCTTGTTCACGGTTTGAGTGTCTACGGACATGGCCGCAGCGGCTAGCATCCCGGCTCGCGGTGGCGCAACCGCGAAGGTCGCTCGACCGTCAGCACCCTTGTTCGATCGACGGCACAGCGGCTAGGCGTACGCGAGCGATCGAACACTCGGAAAGTCCCCGCTTGGCCCGTAAATTCCTCTACGTCGTCGTCGTCCTGATCGCCCTCGCGATCGCGGGTGCGGTCGCTTACCGGCTGTTCGGCCCGCAGATGCTGAAGTTCGCCCTCGTTCCGCGCGAGGCGTTTCGGACCCAGCCCGCGGTCGCGCCCAGCGCCTATCGCGAGGCGCGGATGTGGATCGCGCGGCCGGACATCGGCAACAACCCAGCGCTCTGGACCCCGGCCGGCTACACACCCGCCAAGACCCCGGGCGCCGCGGTCTTCTTCGTCCACCCGACTTCCTATGTCGGTCGCGACCATTGGAACGCCTTGCTCACCGATGCGGAGACCAATGCCCGCGCCGACATCTTCCTCCGCGGCCAGGCGAGCGCCTTCAACGAGGCCGGGCAAATCTGGGCGCCGCGCTACCGCCAGGCGACCTTCGGCGCGTTCCTGACCAGCGCAGACGACGCCAACCGCGCGCTTGCCCTCGCCTATACCGACGTCCTCGCCGCCTTCGACGCCTTCGTGACGCAGGTCGATCGCAAGCGCCCGATCATCCTCGCCGGCCACAGCCAGGGCGCGCTCCACCTCACCCGGCTGCTGCGCGAACGCATCGCCGGCAAGCCGATCGCGCGACGGATCGTCGCCGCCTATGTCGTCGGCTGGCCGGTCTCGCGCGCCAACGATCTCGCCGCGATGGGCCTGTCCGAATGCGCCCGCGCCGATCAGGCCGGGTGCGTGCTGTCGTGGCAAAGCTTCGCCGAGCCAGCCGATCCGTCGCAAATCCTCGACGTGTACGACGCGACGAAGGGCTTCGACGGCCGACCGCGCAAGGGCGAGCCGATGGTCTGCACCAATCCGCTCACCGGCGCCCCCGGCGCGACCGCCCCCGCGGCCGCCAATCTCGGCACGCTCTACCCGTCCGCAGACCTAGCCACCGCCGACATCCGCCCCGGGACCGTCGGCGCGCGGTGCGACGATCGCGGCTTCCTGCTGATCGGCGAAGCACCCGATCTCGGCAGCTATGTGCTGCCCGGCAACAACTACCACGTCTACGACTACAGCCTGTTCTGGGCGAACGTCCGCGCCGACGCAGCAAGGCGCCTCGCCGCCTTCGCCCGGCGGTGATCACGGTGATGATCGAGCCCTCATGATTACCACCGCACGCGAGGCGTTCCGCGATGCGCTGCCGAGCGGCGGCCGCCTGATCGGGCTCGATCTCGGCACCAAGACGATCGGCACCGCCTTGTGCGACGCCGGCTGGAGCTATGCGAGCCCGGCGACCCTGGTCCGCCGCACCAAGTTCACCAAGGACAAGGCTGCCCTATCCGACCTGATGGGGGCCCAGAATGTCCGCGGCATCGTCCTCGGCCTGCCGCTCAACCTCGACGGCACCGAAAGCCCCCGCTCGCAATCCACCCGCGCCTTCGCGCGCAATTGCGAGGATCTCGGGCCCATCCTGCTATGGGACGAGCGCTGGTCTACCGTCGCGGTTGAACGCACGATGATCGAACAGGACATGAGCCGCGCCAAACGTGCCGACCGCATCGACAACCTAGCGGCGGCCCACATCCTCCAAGCCGCGATCGACGCCTTGGTGATGATCCAGGACTGACGAGACGATCGCCACTGTCTGCGGCCGACCGATATTGCTCCCTACCAGTGCAGAAGTACCGCATCGCGGATCCAGCTGCTCGGTCGAGCGAAGTTTGGCTATCGCCACCCTGACCATCGTCACCCCGGACTTGATCCGGGGTCCCGCTTGCGCGAGTTCCATGACTCCGGCTCGCGCGCATCAGCGGGATTCCGGATCAAGTCCGGGAAGAGGAGGTAAGCCGCGTTCTCGCCACATCGGTCGGCCCGCACCACATTGCCACGACGACGCTCACATGCAGCGGGATAGGACGATTCTGCTCACGCGGAGGCGCGAAGGCGCGGAGGTGTCGCCCGCGGAATTAATCGCCCGAGCAGCAACGCTGCTCCCACTGCCCGCCGCAGCGACGGCGAGACGCCGCCTCCAACCGCATCACCTCCGCGCCCTCCGCGTCTCCGCGTGAACCACTCTTCTTCTCGCTACGCGAGCCTCACCAACGAAGACCGCACACCCTCAGCCGAAGGCAGCCGAACCACGTATCACCGGCTTGCGTCGGCGCAGCCCCGCACCGACCATGCCGAAGCCGAGGATCATCAACGCCCAGCTCGCCGGCTCCGGAACCGCGGCGATTGAGTCCGCTGCGACGATGCGGAACTGAAGGTCGAGCGTGCCGCCCCCGGCCCCGATCGGGTAATCCGACAGGTCAAGCTGGGTATAGGCCTGCCCACCATCGTAATTGTTCGGTGTGGCGGCGACACCGAAATAGGCATTCGAGGTAGAGACAGCGGCCGTATAGATCGATCCGACGGTCAACGCCGTGCCGGTGAAGTCCGCGTCGAAGATCGAATTCGTGGCGGCCGTGGGCGTGAAGGTCCGCGTCGCGACCAGATTGCCCGTAAAGCCGGCACCTTCGTACAGGTTCATCGTGACGGGAGCGATCGGGAGCCAAGAGCTGCTCACGCGATAACCGAAGCCGATGCTGGTGAGCTTCGGCGCGAAGGCGACGAAGCTCTGCCCCACCGGGCCGAAGAACGAGATCTGAAGCGTTCCCCGCACCGGTCTCTCGTTGACGATCTCCGCGGCGGAGGCACCGCCGGCGCCGAACATCGCGCAGGCCGCGCTAATCAATGCGGTCATCTTGGCGTTCATGGTCGTTCTCACTTTATCTGGCTGTCGGTCGATGAAGGCGCCTCGACGCGCTCAGGCGTAGGTCACTCGCACCGCGCGTCGACGGCGCGTCGTGACCCCGACCAGCCCGAACCCGACGAGCATCAACGCCCAGGTCGCGGGCTCCGGCACCGGGGATACCGTCGTCCCGATGACGCGGAACGCGAGGTCGACTGAGCTCGTGCTGACGCCGAGCGCAGGACCCACGTCCCGCGGGCTGCTAATCTGCCCCCCGTCGTAATTGTTGCCGGTGATGACCGCGAAATACTCGCTCGTGGTAGCCCTCACGGCAGCAGTATAGGTCGATCCCACGGTCAGACCGGTCCCGGTAAAATCGGTGTCGAAGAACCCGTTCTTCGTCGGCTTGAAGGATCGTGACGCGATCAGGTCGCCACCCGCGCCGACACCGTCATACAAATCGATTAGCAGCGAGTCCGAAGGCTCGGGATTGAAGACCAGATAGCTGAAACCGATGCTCTTCAGCCACGGATCGACCGCCACGAAACTTTGGCCGAGCGGGGCGAAATGCGCGATCTGCACACTGCCGAAGATGCCTTGATCGTTGACGATCTCGGATGCTGCGGCGCTGTTCGCACCGAGGATTGCGCCGGCGGCGCCGATCAGTGCGGCGATCTTGATGTTCATGGTGGTTCTCCTGTCTTGAGGATTGTTGATCGATCGATGAAAGGGCCCCGACGCCCTCACGCGTACGTCACGCGCACAGCACTCCGCCGCCGCATCGCAGCGCCGACCAGCCCGAACCCGACGAGCATCAGCGCCCATGTCGCGGGCTCCGGCACCGCCTGAACAGGCGTCAGCAGGAAGCCGTGCGGTGCGCCGTTCGCGTTGGTGCCCCAGCCGACGATCTGCCCCCGCGTGTTGATGCCCCGCGCCACCGCTAGCGTGAAGCGCGTCCGCGGATCGATCAGGTCGTTCAGATTCTGCATGCGCCCCGCCGCGTCCCACAGCACCGCGGTTTCGCCGTTCGCACCACCGCTGGACCCCACGATCTTGCCGGCATCGTTGATCGCGTAGGCGATGCTGGTGTTGAGCCCGCCGGGCAGGTCGCCGAGATCCAGCATGCCCCCGCTCGCGCTCCACAGGACCGCACGCTGGCCGCTCGCGGCGTTGCCGAATCCGACGATCTGACCGAACGCGTTGATGGCCTGCGCACCACTCACATCGGTCCCGCCCGCCAAGTCCCCGAGATCACGCATGCCCGCGCCCGCCACCCACACGAAGGCGCGCCGGCCGGTGGCGATCGCGCTCGCGCCCACCACGCGACCGGCATCGTTGATGCCGAATGCCACGCTGTTGTCGGGTCCACCGGGCAGGTCGCCCAGGTTCACCATGCCCCCGCTCGCGGTCCAGAGGAACGCACGGGTGCCCGTCCGTAATTGGCTCGACCCCACGACCTGCCAGGCATCGTTGATGCCGTTGGCGATGCTGTCCCCGGTCCCACCGGGCAAAGTACCCAGGTTCTGCAGGGTCGCACTATTGCTCGACAGGAAGGCGCGGGTTCCTTCCGTCGCGCGGCTCGACCCGACCACGTCCCCCGCATCGTCGATCGCATTGGCGACGCTGTTGTTGCCGCCACCCGGCAGGTCGCCCAGATCCTGCATGCCGGTCGAGGCGGTCCACAGGAAGCCGCGGTTGCCGGTAGATGCGCCGCTATATCCCACGACCTGACCCGCATCGTTGATGCCGTGCGCGAAGCTCTGATCGATGCCGCGGGGCAGGTCGCCCAAATCGGTCAGCAGATAGGTGGCCGCGGCCGCCGGCGTGGCGGCGCCAAGCAGCAGCCCGGATACGGCAGCGGCGAAATGGAACTTCTTCATGCTTACCTCAGTAGAATTCGTAAAATCTCCGGGAAGCTTCCTACCCTATCCTATCCCACGGGTAATTGACCGAGCATCCGAATGGCTTGACTGTCCGTCCGCCCTCGCAGCCAATCCACGCAGTCGAAGCACCGTCCCCGCTCAACCTGCGCTTGCCCCCGCCCCGCCCCGGCGCTACCCCGCGCTCTTGATGACGCGATCGGATCACCGCCCCGCCACCCTGATCGAGGGCGGCGCCGTCTTCCCGCACCGGCACCTCACCGGGATCGACGGCCTCCAGCCGCATGAGATCGCATTCCTGCTCGATGAGGCGGAGCTATGGGTCGACGCCAACCGCACCCATGCCAAGCCCGACAAGCGGCTCGACGGCCTGACCCTGATCAACGCCTTCTTCGAAAACAGCACCCGCACGCTGTTGTCGTTCGAGATCGCCGGAAAGCGGCTCGGCGCCGATGTCGTCAACATGCACGCCGCGCAGTCGAGCGTGAAGAAGGGCGAGACGCTGATCGACACCGCGCAGACGCTCAACGCGATGCGCGCCGACGTGATCGTCATTCGCCACATGTCGTCGGGCGCGGTACGGCTGATCGCGGACAAGGTCGATTGCCCGGTGCTCAACGCCGGCGACGGCCGCCACGAACATCCGACCCAGGCCCTGCTCGACGCGCTGACGATCCGCCGCCGCCGCGGCAGCATCGCCGGGCAGCGCGTGGTGATCTGCGGCGACGTCCTCCACAGCCGGGTCGCACGGTCGAACATCCTCGCGCTGACCGCGCTCGCCGCCGAGGTTCGGGTCTGCGCGCCGTCGACGCTGATGCCCGCCGCGATCGAGCGGATGGGGGTCGCCGCCTTCACCGATTTCGATGCGGCGCTGGTCGGCGCCGACGTGGTGATGATGCTCAGGGTCCAGAACGAACGCATGGCCGGCGGCTACATTCCGTCGAGCCGCGAATACCGGCTGCGCTACGGCCTCACCCCCGATCGCCTCGCGCGGCTGCCGGGCGCGCTGGTGATGCACCCCGGCCCGATGAACCGCGGGGTGGAGATCGATTCGAGCGTTGCCGACGGCGCGCAATCCGCGATCACCGAACAGGTCGAGATGGGCGTCGCGGTGCGCATGGCCTGCCTCGACGTATTAACGCGGCGCGCGCGCGGCGTGGCGGGCTGGGCGTGACGCTCGCGATCCTCAACGTCCGGCTGGTCTGCCCGGTCGGCGGCGAGAAGCGCGGCGACCTCCTCGTCCGCGACGGTACGATCACCGCGGTGGGCGTGATCGACCTGCCCGCCGACGCCGATCGCATCGACGGCGGCGGCATGGTGCTCGCCCCCGCGATCGTCGATCTCGGCGTGTTCGCGATCGATCGCGCCGCCTGTCGCGCCGGCGGCATCGTCCGCGTCGGGCTGGTGCCCGACGGCTCGCCGGTGCTCGACGATCCCGGCATTGTCCAGCGCGCGGCGCTGATCGGCAAGCCCGACCTGTGGATCCATCCGATCTCGGCCGCGACCCGCGGTCTCGCGGGCACCGACCTCGCCGAGATGGCGGTGTGCCGCTCCGCCGGCGCGCGCGCGGTCGGCACCGGCAACCGCTGGATCGCGGATTCGGGGGTCATGCGCCGGGTCCTCGCCTATGCCAACGACCTCGGTATCGTCGTCGTCACTCATGCCGAAGACGGCGGCCTGATCGCCGGCGCGGTCGCGACCGAGGGCGAGACCGCGACCCGGCTCGGCCTGCCCGCCGCCCCCGCCATCGCCGAGGCGCTCGCGATCGCGCGCGACCTGATGCTAGCGGAAGATACCGGCGCGGCGATCCATATCCGCCAGGTAACCACTGCCGCGGGCTTCGATCTGGTCCGCGCCGCCAAGCGCCGCGGCGTGCGCGTCACCTGCGGCATCACGCCTGCGCATCTCCATCTGTCGGACATCGCGATGAGCGACTTCCGCACCTTCGCGCATCTCTCGCCGCCGCTGCGTGCCGAAAGCGATCGTCAGGCGGCGCGCTCGGCGGTGGCGGACGGCACGATCGACGTCATCGCCTCGGGCCACGATCCGCGCAGCGCCGAGGAGAAGCGCCTGCCCTTCGCCGATTCGTCGGCGGGGATGTCGGGGGCGGAGACGCTGCTCCCGCTCGCGGCGATGCTGGTGCGCGACGGGCTGTTGTCGCTGCCCGCCCTGTTCGCGCTGCTCGCGCGCAATCCGGCACGGGTGCTCGGGCTGGACACCGGCACGCTGGTGTCGGGCCAACCCGCCGACCTGCTGTTGTTCGATCCGGATGCACCGTGGCGGATCGACACCAGCATGATGCGCGCGTCGGCGGGCAACACCCCCTTCGACGGCCTTCCCGTCCAGGGCCGGGTGCTGCGGCTCTGGAAGGGCGGTCGCGAGATCAGCTAGACGCGAGCTGGGTGGCGGGCTTGCGCAGCCACTGCGCGGTCTGGTCGCCGGCTCCTGCACGGACGAAGCAGGCGCCGCCCGCGTCACGATAGCGGCGGCACATCGCGTCGGCGTCGCCCCGCGTGAAGCCACCGACCGACAGGCGGTAGACCGCGCCGATCTTCGAGGTGAAGGCGGTCCCGGTCGGCACATGGCCCTGCAACGCGGCGAAGCGGCGGGTCGCCTGGCTCCAGCCGTTCTTGGCCACCCCGGCGTTCTGGAACGCGCCGATCTGGACGTACCAATTGCCCTTGGCGCGCGCCTGCAGCTCGCCTTGTGCACGAGCCTGAGCGGCACGGAAGAAGACCTTGGCGGGGATTCGCTCGGCGCGGATCAACGTCACCGGCAACGGCTGGACGACCTCGCTCGACGCGGCGAACGCGACCTTCGCCAGCATCGCCGGGACCGGCGTCGGCACCGCGATCGGCAGTGGCTGAGCAATCGCCGCCGGCTGGGCGACGGGCACCTGAACGATCATCGGCTCGACCGCAGCGGTCTGTACCGGCGCCGCAGCAAGGGGAGCCGGCACGACCGGCGCCGGCGCGTTCAGCGCCAGCGCCACCGGCATGCCGCCGTCCGCTGACGCCTTCACGCCGAGCAGCGCGGCGATCTGGTCCGATGCTGCCTGGGGCTGCGCGAACGCCGCCCATTCCTCGATCCGCCGGTCGACATCGGCGGGCGACATATCGCTCGCCGCAACGACCCGCGCCATGTTCCACTGCCCCGCCAATGCGAAGCTAAGCGCCAAATTCTGCCGCACCTTCGCGTCCGCATCCGGCGTCCGCGCGATCTGCGTCAGCAACGCCACCGCCCCCGCGGGATCACCCGCCAGTGCCATCGCCAGCCCGCGATCCGCCGCCGGAATCACCGCCGCGTTTGCATCCAGCGTCCGCCGCGCGCCCGCCCAGTCACCCGTCGCGACCTTGGTCAACGCGAGGTTGAGCGCCGCCTTGGCGTTCCCCGGCGACAAGGTCAGTACGTCGGTGAAGATCTGCTGCGCGGACGCGAACCGACCGCCCTGCAGATAGCTCTGCCCGAGCAGCATGCGATACCCCGCCTCACGCGGCGCCAACTCGACCGCCGCTTCCGCGAAGCCGATCGCCGCCTTGCCGTCGCGGCGTGCCAGCGCCTTCTCGGCCTTGCGGGCATTGTCCGCCGCCGCTTTCGCGACGATCCCGGCATCGCGATCGCTGGCGGAAGCGACACCCTTGCCGCCGCCCGCAGTGCAGCCGACCATCGTGCCGCCGAACACCAACGCCGACAGGCCGAGCGTCAGAACCAACCGGATCTTCATCGAGCTATTCCCTTGTTACCGCTTGCGGCTCGCCGCGGGGAGCTGCGCGACCAGCGCCTCAACCTCGGTGACCGACTTCAACAGCGCGTCCAGCGCTTCGGTGACGAGCTGCTGCGACGATCGGTTGGTCACCGCACTCGCCAGCCGCAGCCGCAGATGGCGCTCGGCATCGAGCCGCAGCGTGAAGGCTGCCTTCCCCGACCGTGCGGTCTCGCGCCGAAACCGTGTCGCGGTCGCGACAGACACCGATTTCACCGCAACCGGCGCGGTGATGAAATCTTCCAGCGCCTCGCGCTCGACCAGAACCTGCGGCACCGGCGCTTCCACCGGCTGCTCGGTTTCGATCGGCTCGATCCGGACCACCGGCGCCGGTGCGGGCGCGACCTCGACCGGCGTCACCGCCAGCGACGCCGCGTCGCCTGCCCCCATGTCGTTCCAGCCGAGATCGTCGAGCCCCTGCCCGACGCCGCTGAACCCCGCATAACCTTGGCTGCGCATTGCCGGCCGCGCCTGGCCCTTGCGGGCGAGCAGGCTGGACGAAAGTGAGCCGATCTTGGCACTCCCCAACATCGTGCCGCCCTTCAACCGACGACCCGGCGACCGAAGCCGCCGGATGCGCTGCGCTGGCCGAAGCCCGCTCCTCCGTTCGCGCTCGGCACCGAGAACACGGTGCGGCGGAAGTTCTTCTCGAGCCGATCGGCGATGTACGACCACAACGCCGCGACCTCCGCCGCCGACTTGCCCTTGGGATCGCACTCCATGACCGTACGGCCATCGATCATCGACGCCGCAAAATCGGTGCGCTGGTGAAGCGTGATCGGCGCGACCGTGCCGTGCTGCGACAACGCCACCGCGGCGTCGCTGGTGATCCGCGCCTTTGGCGTCGCGGCGTTGACTACGAAGATCAGCGGCTTGCCCGCGCGGTCGCACAGGTCGACCGTGGCACCGACGGCGCGCAGGTCGTGCGGGCTCGGCCGGGTCGGAACGACGACCAATTCGGCGACGTTGATAACGCTCTGGATCGCCATCGTGATCGCGGGCGGCGTATCGATCATCGCCAGCTTGAAGCCCTGCTGACGCAGAACCTCCAGATCCGCGGCGAGCCGTGCCACCGTGGTCTGGGCGAAAGCCGGATATTCGGCGGTGCGCTCGTTCCACCAATCCGCCAGCGACCCTTGCGGATCGATGTCGATGAGAACCACGGGGCCGTGACCGGCCATTTGTGCCTGCACCGCGAGGTGCCCCGACAAGGTCGTCTTGCCCGAACCACCTTTTTGCGATGCCATCGCGAGAACGCGCATAGGACCTCTGAACTCCCGCTAACCGACGGGAGGATTGCCATGCGGGGCGCTAAGAAGCCGTTAACGCCGATTGGTCATAGGTCGCGGCGACAGATGGTGAAGCGAGCCTTTGCCATGAGCACGGTTCGCGTCATGATGCGCGTGGGGTTGGCGGGGGTCGGGACGATGCGACGGACGAACATGATCGGGCTTGGCGCGATGCTGGCGACGGCAATGACTGTGGTCACCGTCGCGCCGGCCGCGGCGCAGACGGTAAGCGCTGGCGAGGTAAAGCTCGGCGTCGATGCGTGGGCCAGCGGCGACTATGCCGCCGCAGTAGCCAAATGGCGCCCGTCCGCGCTCGCCGGCGATCCCGACGCGCAGTTCAACCTCGGTCAGGCGTACAAGCTCGGCCGCGGCGTACCGCTGGATGGCGCCGCAGCGCAGGAATGGTTCCTGAAGGCGGCCAAGCAGGGCCACCAGCAGGCCGAGGACAATTACGGCCTCGCGCTCTACACCGCCGGCCGCAAGAGCGACGCGGTGCCGTGGCTGGCGAAGTCGGTCGCCCGCGGCGAGGCGCGCAGCGAACTCGTCCTCGGCACGATGCTGTTCAACGGCGACGGCATCGCCCGTGACGTGCCCCGCGCGTATTCGCTGATGACGCTCGCCTCGCAAAAGGGCCTGAAGTCCGCCTCCGAGACCCTGGCGCAGATGGACCAGTACATCTCCGCTGGCGACCGGGAGAAGGGCGTCCGCCTCCTCGCCGGCTCCTCGGCAATCGCACCGGACCCGACGGCGACGCTCATGCCTAAGCCAGTAAGGGTCGCCGCCGCCAAGCCGTCGGTCACCCCCGCGCCGGCAAAGCTCGCAAGGGCAACCCCGAAGCCCACCCCGCAAGGCGCCTGGCGGATCCAGCTCGGCGCCTTCCACGACCGCGCTAATGCCGAAACCATGTGGAAGCAGGTCCGCGCCAAACTCGGCAGCGCACAGCCGACCTATGTGAAGGCCGGCGCCGTCACCCGTCTCCAAGCGGCCGGTTATGCGGGCAAGGCGGACGCCCAGCGCGCCTGTTCGGCGGCAGGCACCAGCTGCGTCGTCGTCGCGCCCTGATGCACTCGCCTCCGCTGACGCTGGCCGATCGCTCGATCCTTAAGCCCCGGCTCGCTTCAGCAACACACCCGCCCGCCAATAATGCCACAAGGCCCACGGCGTCGCCGCCGCGAAGGTCAGCATCGCATAGCGTAGTGAATCCTCGCCGAACGCCGGCCGCAGCAGGTCGCTGATCACCCCGATCGCGGTCGGCCCGAGGCCGAGCCCGACGAGGTTGATCACCAGCAGCGTCACCGCCGCCCACAACGCGCGCATCCGCAACGGCGCCAGACCCTGGATCAGCGCGAAGCTCGGCCCGAGGTAGCTGCTGACGAACAATAGCGACACCCAGTAGAGTGGCACCGCGACATAGGGGTTGCTCGATGCGTAGAACAGGAACGACAGCGGCAGCCCGATGCACTTGAGTGCCAGCACCAGCCACGCCTGGGCATGCAAGCCGTACCGCGCCGCGACCTTGTTCGCGAGCCATCCGCCCCCGACCGCGGAGATCGTGCCGCACACCGCCCCGACCGGCGCGACGTAGCGGGCGACGTCGATCATCGACAGCCCGACCGATCTTTGCAGGAAGCTCGGCCCGAACGCAGCATGGCCATAGCCGATCAGCGACGTGATCGTCACGCCCATCACCAGGTTGAACGCCGGCCCGCTCGCCAGCATCGTGCGGAACCCGTCGCCGAGCGGCGGGATCACGCCCTTGTCCTGTCCTTCCGCGACGATCTGTGCGTCCGACATCCCCCGCGGCGGCTCGACCACGAACAGCTTGACCAGGATCGCCAGCGCGATGCCCGGTAGCCCGACCGTGAACATCGCCACCCGCCAGCCATAGAGATGCGCGACGGTGCCGCCGATCATCGTCCCGAACGCGGTGCCCAGCACCACGCCGAGCGAATAGATGCCCATCGCCCCCGCGCGCTTTTCGGGCGGGTAGAGATCGGCGATGATTGAATGGCTGGGCGGGCTCGATCCCGCCTCGCCGACCCCAACCCCGATCCGCGCCGCCAGCAGCTGCGCGAAGTTCTGCGCCAGCCCGCACACCGCGGTCATCAGGCTCCATAGGGCCAGCGCGATCGCGATGATGTTGACGCGATTGCCGCGGTCGGCCAGCCGCGCGACCGGGATGCCGAGCGTGGCGTAGAAGATCGCGAACGCGAACCCGGCGAGCAGCCCCAGCTGGGTGTCGCTGAGCAGCAGGTCCTTGCGGATCAGCTCCTGGAGGATCGCCAGGATCTGGCGGTCCATGTAGCTGAAGAAATAGGCGGTGGTCAGCAGCGTCAGCGTGATCCCGCGCCGCTTCAGCGCCAGCGTCGCGGCGATTTCCGGGTGGCTCGCAATTCCAGTCATCGCCATACTCGCTTTACGAAAACAAAGGCCCCGCTGCGCAGACACTCGCAGCGGGGCCAGACCGGGTCAACTATTCCGTTCGTTGCAAATCATTGCCGAACGTCATGGCTTTAGAACTTCTGGGTGATCGCCAGCTTTGCGGTGAAGCCCAGTGGCGATGCCGTGAACGGGTCGTAGTTCTGGTCGAGCCGCGCGAACGGCGGGTCGCGATCGAAGACGTTCAGCGCCGAGAGGGCGAGCGTCGTGCCGGTCCGCAGGCCGACCCGCAGCGTCGCATCCATCGTCTTGTACGCACCGATCTCCTTGCCGCGCGTCACCGACGCACCGGCAAGCGCGCCGGGGTTCGGTCCGAAGATCGCCGCGCCGCGCTGATCGGTATAGCCGTCCAGATAGTTGAACTGGATGCGCAGGCTGGTCAGACCCAGGTCGCCCTGGACGTACCAATTGCCCTTCACCTGCGGCAGCGGATAGGCGGTGGTCTGGTAATTGAGCAGCCCGACGCCGTCGAACGCGGGCTGGACGACGATGCCTTCGACCGTGATGTCCTTGGTCTTGTAGTCGATCACATAGGTGCCGTTCACCCCGACCGTGACCGCGCCGTTGCCGATCTCGCCGCGGTAGCTCGCCTGAAGGTCGAGCCCGGACGTGCTGACGTCCGCCGAGTTGATCACGTTGGTCCGCAGCCGCTGCACGTTGGCGACGTTGCAGATCCCGCCGTTGAAGGTGAAGCGCGATGCCAGCGCCGCATAGGCCGGATTGGCGCAGTTCGCCGCGCCCGATGCGCCGAACAGCGCGGTGACGATGCCCTGGATCGGCTCGCCCTCGATCGGCCCGTCGAGATCATATTTGAAATAGTCGAGGCTCGCGTTCAGGCCGCCGACCTGGACGATGACGCCACCGCTATAGGTCTGCGCCTTTTCCGGCTGCAGATTGGCGTTGCCGCTGATGTCGACCGCGCGGAACGAGGTTCCGATGATCTGCAACGCGGTCAGGTTACCCTCGAGCTGCTGTGCCGGTGGGCCACGGAACGTCGTACCCGCACCGCCCCGCAAGGCCAGCCACGGCGTGACCTGGAAGCGAAGCCTTGCCTGCGGGTTGAAGGTCGATCCGACATCCTCGCCATAATCCTCGTAGCGGGCAGAGAGCTGCAGGTTGATCGCTTCGATGATCGGCAGCTGCAACTCGGCGAACAGCGCCTTCACGTCGCCGGACACCTCGTTGTTGCGGTTGGTGCCGAGGAAGCCGAGCGCGCCGGTCTGCGGGTTGCAGGTCGCGTTGGGGTTCAACGGCGTGCCGGGGCACGGGTTCACCGCCAGGTTGCTGTCGTTGTTGTAGTTCACCTTGTACTTGTTGCGACGATATTGGCCGCCGACCGCGAAGGCGACATCGCCGCCCGGCAGCCGGATCCCGGTCTTGCCGCTGAGCACCACGTCGCCGACGAACAATTGGGTGTTGTAGGTCGTGCGCGTCGTGCGGAAGAAATTGTCGAAGGTCGCCGCGTCGTTGATCAGGCCCGCGCCCGGGGTCACGCTCAGTCCATTGGTGCCGCGCGCGCCGGCATAATTGGCGTTCATCTGCCCGGTCACCGGATTGCTGGCCGACGCGGTGGAGAAGGGGTTGAAGAAGGTGCAACCGCCCGTACCCGCGAGCGCGGCCAGCTGCGGCGCCGTCAGCCCCACCCGCGATGCCGTGCTGGCGTAAGCGCAGTTCGGTCCGCCGAACCCCGCGAGCGCATTCTGCAACAGGTCGCCGAACGTGTCGGTCCCTTCGCCCTCGCGATAATATTGCGAATAGGTTCCGCTGGTGGTCAGGTTGAGATCCGACGTTACCTCCCACGACAGGTCGGCGGTGAAGCGGATCTGGTCCGACTGGCGCTTGGTATAGGCCGAACCGCGGTCGTTACCCTTGCGATCGAGCAGCAGCGGATTGCCGCCGAGCAGCGCCGGCCGGAACAGTACCGGGAACGCCAGCGCCGGGGCGAGCGGCACGCCAGCGGGCGCAAGACACCCCGATTGCGCGCCGTAGAAGTTGCAATAATCGCGCAGCGCCGGCGCATAGGTCGGGATCTGGAAGAACCCGGAACCGCCACTCGCCGCGTTCGCGGACGGCGGCAGGGTCGGCAGGTAGGTCGGCGACGTCGTGATCCGCGTCGACGTCGTGCCATACAGCGCACTGGCGGTGAAGCGGACGGTATCGGTCAGGTCGACCGCCGCCTCGACATAGGCTTGCAACCGGTCTTCCGGCTCGACCAGATTGCCGAATTGGCCGTAATTGTTGAAGCAGCGGTCGGTCGCCTGGTTGAGCACGCCGATGGTGGTCGGCGTCGGCGCGAACGAACCGGGCGTGCTGCGGAAGCCGCCGAGGTTTTCGCAGCCGAGATCGCGGATGAAGTTCACCCCGTTCGGTACGCCGGTCGCGCCGAAGCCGGTGAACAGCCGCCCCGAAGGATCGTTGTAGGGCTGGGTCGCGTTGAAATCGAAATTTCCGGGATTGCCGCCGCCGGTCCAACCGCCTTGCGGATTGGCCGCGTAGGGCTGGATGGTGAAGTCGCGGTCGGTGGTCCGCAGCTCCGACCGGTGCTGGTAGCCGATCGACGCCAGCATCCGGAATCCGTTGCCGCTATGGCCGTAGCTTACCGCGCCGCCGTAATCGCCCTTGGATCCATCGATGTAGCGATAGTCGCCCGAGGCGAGGAAACCCTGCTGGTCGGTCCGCGTGATGAAGTTGACCACGCCCGCGATCGCGTCCGAGCCATAGGTCGCGGCGGCGCCGTCCTTCAGCACCTCGACCCGGCCGATCGCGCCCTGCGGGATGAGGTTGATGTCGACGATCGGGATGCCGCCGCCGACCGGCACCAGCCGCTTGCCGTTGAGCAGCACCAGCGTCCGCTGCGGTCCAAGCCCGCGAAGGTTGACCGATGCGATGCCCTCGTTGCCCTGCGCCCGACTGTCGAACTGGTTGGCGTCGCCGGTCACACCGTTCGAGGTCGGCAGGTTCTTCAGCAGGTCGACCGCCGATGGCGCGCCCTGTTTGGCGAGTTCGTCGCCAGAGATGACGTCGACCGGCGCCGCAGCGTCCTCGGTCGATCCCCTGATCAGCGACCCCGTGATGACGATGTCCGGTCCCGCATCGACCGCGGTCGGTGCTTCCGCGGTGGCGATGTTCTGCGCATCGGCCGGCAGTTCCGCCTGTGCAGGCGTGGCGGCGCCGCCGACCTGTGCCTGTACCGGGCTCGCGAGTGCGATCGCCAAAGTCGACAGCGCACAGGCCGCCAAATAATGCCGCTTGATCATGATGTCCTCTCCCGCCGGCCGGAACGCTTGATGGTTCCGTACCGCATCCTCGAATAGATAGAGGGCGGAAGCAGTCGTCAAGCGAAACAAACGTTGCGTTTCGCTACGGTATTTGCCTCATGGGCGAGCATGTCAGCAATACCGACTAATCATGATGCAACAGACCAAGTCTTCGATAATGCGCCGTTTACGACAAGCTCCCGCTCGAGATCAGGTCGATCCACGCGGGCAGATCGGCCAGCCCGACGAGTTCGCGGAAGCGCGGATGCCCGCCCGGTGGCGCCGCATGCTCATGCCCCCATGCGAGCGGCTGCGGAACGAACGCGGCCCACGCCCCTGCCGCCAGCGCGGGCAGCACGTCCGATCGCATCGAATCGCCGGCCATCAGCGCTTCATCGGGCGCCACGCCGTACCGCGAGAACAGCCGCGCGAAGGTGTCCGCGGTCTTGTCGCTGACGATCTCGACCCCGGCGAACCGGTCGCCCAACCCCGACGCGGCGAGCTTCGCCTCCTGGTGAAGCAGGTCGCCCTTGGTGACCAGCACCAGCCGCCCACGCGCAGCAAGCGCGTCGAGCGTCGCCTCGATGCCATCGAGCAGCTCGACCGGGTGCGCCAGCAATTGCCGCCCCGCCGCGAGGATCTCGCCGATCGCCGCCGCCGGCAACGCCGCGCCGCCGAGTTCCACCGCGGTCTCGATCATCGATAGCGTGAAGCCCTTCGCGCCATAGCCGTACAGCTTCAGATTGCGCGCCTCGCACGCCTCCAGCGTCGCCCGCGTCGCCGCCACGTCGGCGAACGGCCGCAGAATCGCCGCGAACGCCGCCTCGGCGGCTTCGAAGTGACGCATGTTGTGCCAAAGCGTATCGTCGGCATCGAGGCAGATCAGGCGGATAGGCATGACGCAGGTCTACCAAAGTGCCGGCGCGGTCGTCACCCACACTTTCCCACCCCGAGACCCGGAGCGGCAGCGCCTGTCGATAGCTGCAGCAGTAATGCGCGGCACCACCACCTCCATCTCCGCCACCCCGGCGGAGGCCGGGGCCCAGTTCGGTGACGATAGTAACTACGGACCGTCCGTCGTCACAGCCGCCTGTCTACCTGGGCCCCGGCCTCCGCCGGGGTGGGAAATAAATGTATGTTCGCGCTTCAGCTTTGCCGACGAAGCTCGAGAGGGCCTGCACGACTCCGGCCGACCCCGCCTCCCCATCAATACCCGTTGAGCTGCGCGAACCGCTCGCGGTGGTACGCCGCGTTGCCCCACATCGGCTCGATCACCGCGGCGCGCTTCATGTACAGCCCCGCGTCGTGCTCGTCGGTCATGCCGATGCCGCCGTGCAGCTGCACCATCTCGCGGCTGACCAGCTTCAGCGTCTCGCCGCCGACCGCCTTGGCCAGGCTCACCGCCTGGTCGACGTCCGATCGCCCAGCGTCGATCGCCTCCAGCGCCGCCTCTACAACCGATCGCATCAGCTCCAGCTCGGTGAACATCTTGGCCATACGGTGCTGCAGCGCCTGGAAGGTCGACAGCGGCTGCCCGAACTGCACCCGCGTCTTGAGGTAGTCGTTGGTCACCGCGAACGCCTGTTCGGCCATCCCCAGCATCTCGGCACATAGCAGCGCCGCGGCGCGATCCACTACCGCGCGAGTCAGCTCGGGCCCGCCGAGCTTTTCCGCCGGCGCGCCCGAAAACACGATCTGCGCATGGCTGCGCGAATCCGCCATCTTGCGCGTCGCCCGCGTCACGCCTTCGTCGCCCGCGACGAGGTAAAGTCCATCGACTGCCGCCACCACGAACAGCGCCGCGGTGTCGCCCTCAGCGACGAACGCCTTGGTGCCCGTCAGCAATCCGCCTTCGACCGTCGTTGCGATCTTGCCGAGATCGTGGATCGGCCCCTCATCCACCGCCAGCGTCGCGACCACGTCGCCCGACGCGATCTTCGCCAGCCAGTCGTTCTTGGCCGCATCCGACGATCCCATCGCGATCGCGGTCGCCGCGGGCCCGGTCGAGGCCAGCGGCGTCGCTGCGAGATTGCGGCCAAGCTGCTCGATCACCAGCCCCAGCGACAGATAACCGAACGCCGATCCGCCATGCTCCTCCGGCACGACGATACCGCCCCAGCCCATCTGCCCAATCTCGGTCCACGCCGCGGGATCGAAGCCCCCGGGCGTCGCGGCATTGCGGAGCTTGCGAAACGCGGTGACGGGCGACTCATTGTCGGCCCATTCGCGCGCCATGTCGCGCAGCATCGTCTGTTCGTCGTTCAGGACGGCCATTCGTTCATTCCCTCGTTAGCCAAGGATGGCGGGAGGTCCGGTCCTGCCGGCCTCCCGCCTCGCCCCGCTCTCCAACCTTATTGGTGATCCAGCATCCCGAGGATGCGCTTGGCGATCACGTTGTTCTGGATCTCGGTCGATCCGCCATAGATCGACACCGCCTTGCCCCACAGCCAGGTGCGGGTCTGCGCCAGCTCGGCCTCGCTGAAGCCTTCGCCTTCCCAGCCGACGCCGTTCATGCCCATGATCTCGACGCCGAGTTCGGCCTTGTCCTGGGTGATCCGCGCACCGACATTCTTCATGATCGACGTCGCCGCCGACGGCCCCTGGTTCGACTTGGCGTCGAGCGCGGCACGGCGCAGCGTCAGCATGAAGGCTCGGGTATCCATCTCGTGCCGCACGATCCGCATCCGCAGGTCGCTGTCGGCGATCTTGCCGTCGACCTCACCGCGATATTCCTTGGCGAGCGCGCTGACCGGCTTGCCCGCCATCATCCGACCGGCGCTGCCGCCGCCGCCCGACAGGCTCGATCGCTCATGCTGGAGCAGCCGCGTGCCGATCGTCCAGCCTTGCCCTTCCTGGCCGACCAGATTTTCCTTCGGCACCTTCACGTTGGTGAAGAACGTCTCGCAAAATGGCGAGGCGCCCGAGATCAGGCGGATCGGCTTCACCTCGACGCCCTCGGCATCCATGTCGATCAACAGGAAGCTGATCCCGGCATGCTTCTGCGTCTTGTCAGTGCGCACCAGCGCGAAGCACTTGTCCGCCCACTGCCCACCCGAGGTCCAGGTCTTCTGGCCGTTGACCAGATAATGGTCGCCCTTGTCCTCCGCGAACATCTGCAGCGACGCCAGATCCGATCCGGCACCCGGTTCCGAATAGCCCTGGCACCAGCGCACTTCGCCCCGCGCGATCTTGGGGATATGTTCCTGCTTCTGCGCCTCGGTGCCGTATTCCAGCATTGTCGGGCCGAACATCATCACGCCCATGCCGCCGATCGGGTTCCACGCGCCGATCCGCGCCATCTCCTCCTGAAGCACGCGAACCTGATCGCGTTCGAGCCCGCCGCCGCCATATTGCTTGGGCCAGGTCGGGACGCCCCAACCCTTCTCGCCCATCGCCTTCTGCCAGGCGGCTTCGTCGGCGCTGTTCTCCGACGGCCCGTCGATCGCGGACATCGCATTGTCCTTGTGCGCGAGCGCGGCCGGGAAGTTCGCGGCGAGCCATTCGCGCACCTCGGTACGAAACGCATCCAGTGGCGAGGTCGGGGCGTCGAGTTCGGCGGCGGTCGCCATGCGGTCTCTCCTGAACGTCAATCTGAAGATCGGGTATGGCCGGTCTGTCGCACGGATCGCGCCCGGATGCAAAGGCAATGCTGATAGCGCTCGTTCGTTTCAGCGGAGAAGGAATGGGTGCCCCCCTTCCCTCCGGCCCGCATTTCGCCAATGACCCAGTCCACGCACGCGGTAGCCCGCATGCGGGGGGACTCCACCGATGCGCTTCCACCACAATGCCATTCCGATCGTACTGGCGGCGGTGCTCATCGACACGATCGGGTTCGGCATCGTCATCCCGGTGCTGCCGCGGCTGATCACCGAATTGGGCCATGTCGATCTGGAACAGGGCGCCCGGCTCGCGGGCTATATGCTCGTGCTGTTCTCCGCGACGCAGTTCGTGGCGGGGCCGATCATGGGCAGCCTCGGCGATCGCTTTGGCCGGCGCCGCGTGCTGATCGCGTCGATGCTCGCCTTCGCGATCGATTACGGCCTGATGGCGCTCGCTCCGACGCTCGCCTGGCTGTTCGCCGGGCGCGCGATCGCGGGCGTCGCAGGGGCGGTATACGCGCCCGCTATGGCGGTGCTCAGCGACGTCACCCCACCCGAAAAGCGCGGCGCCACCTTCGGCCTGATCGGCGCGGCGTTCGGGATGGGCTTCATCATCGGCCCCGCGATCGGCGGGCTACTCGCCGGGCTCGGCCCGCGCGCGCCGTTCGTGGCCGCGGGCGTGCTCGCCGCGATTAACGCGCTGACGATGATGATCGCTCTTCCGGAGACCCTCGCCCCCGAGAACCGCCGCGCGTTCGACTGGCGCGCCGCGAACATCGTCGGTGCGTTCCGCCCCCTGTTCGCCGCAGGCAACGCCGCAGCGCTGCTCGGCGCGTGGTTCCTGTGGCAGCTCGCGCACATGGTCTACCCGTCGACTTGGTCGTTCTGGGCGACGATCCAGCTCGGCTGGGACGCGCGGGCGATCGGCTGGTCGCTGGCGTTCACCGGCATGTGCATGGCGGTGGTGCAGATCGCGCTCACCGGCCGCGCGATCGCGCGCTTCGGGGAGCGCGTGACGGTGGTGATCGGCCTCATATCGGGCGCGGTCGCGTTCACGGCGCTCGCCTTCGTCACGCAAGGCTGGATGGTCTATGCGCTGTTCGTCGCTGGCGCGTTCCAGGGTTTCGTCTTCCCCGCGATGAACGCGCTGCTGTCGCACATGGTCGACGCGGATCGCCAGGGCGCGTTGCAAGGCGGCATCTCGAGCATGTCGAGCGTCGCCTCGATCATCGGCCCGCTGGTCCTCACCCAGGCACTCGCGGCAGGCACCGCGCGCGGTTTCCCCGGCGCGTCGTTCCTGCTCGCCGGACTGCTCGCTACGGCCGCGCTGGTCATCATCGTGACCTTCGTCCTGAACCGTGCGCCAGCCAGAAGTTGATTGTCGCGCAGAGACGCGGAGGACGCGGAGGCGTTTCGCTTGCGGTAGCTTGATCCTTCATCGCTACCGCCGACCTTGCTGCCGCCTGTGAGGTGAAGATGCCGCCACAGGCGGCGAACGCACCACCTCCGCGTCCTCCGCGTCTCCGCGCGAACATCCTTCTTCAACGCCGACCTAAGCCGCTTCCAACCTCCGGACCACAGGCGCAACCTCCCGCCGCCCGGTGTCGAACGCCGCTGCCTTCGCCACCAGCGAACCGACCTCGCTCGCCAGCGTCCGCGCCGCCGCGGAGGTCTGCTCGACCATCGCCGCGTTCTGGCGGGTCGATCGGTCCATCCCCGCCACCGTGGTCGCGACATCGGTGAACGCAACCGATTGCGCGCGGTTGTCGCGCGCAATCGTGCCGAGCATCGCGTGCACTTCGCCGATCGCGGCCGCGATCGTCACCAGCGCGCCGTCGACCTCGGACACCGCGCCCACCGCCGCCTCGATATCGACCTGCGTGACCGTCAGCCGCTCGCGTGCCTGTCGCGCCTCGGCCTCCGCGCGGATCGCGAGCGCCCCGACCAGATCGGCGACGATCGCGAAGCCGCGCCCCGCCTCGCCCTCGCGCCCCGCCTCGATCGCGGCATTCATCGCCAGCACGCGGGTCTGGAACGCGATCTTGTCGAGCCCGCCGATCACCTCGTCGATCCCGCGCGCGCTGCCCGCCACCCGGACCATCGCGTCGACCGCCCCGCGGGCACTCGCGCGACCCTGATCGACCGTCGCGATCGTCCGGTCGGCGCGGTCTGCGGTATCGGTCGAGACCTGCGTCGTCGCCTTCAGCCGCGCGTCGATGTCCCCCAGCGCCGCCGCGGTCTCCTCCAGATCGGCCGCGTTGCGCTTGGATCGCGCCGCGAGATCGTCCGACGCCGCCGCGATCTCGCTCGACGCGGTGCCGATCTGTCCGGTGCCGTCGATCACCGCCTCGATCATCTCGCGCAGTGTCGTCACCGTCATGTCCAGATTCGCGCCGATCGCGGCATAGCTCGGCGGAAACGTGCGCCCGCCCCGCCCGGTGAGATCGCCCGCCGCCATCGCACGTAGGGCCACCGCGAGCAGGTCCGACACCGCCTGCTGGTCCGCGGTACTCCGCGCATCGTCCGCGCGGCGCGTCTCGGCCGCGACGCGGAACCGCTCGACCGCGACCGCCAGCGTGCCGAGCTCGTCCACCCGCGCCAGGTGCGGCACCGCGCAGTCGCCGCCGGCCGCGAGGTCGGTCGTCGCCGTCGCGACCTCGCCGAGCGGCACCACCACCCGCCGGACCAGATACAACGCCGCGCCGATCGCCATCGACACGATCGCCGATGCCAGCGCGATCAGCACCGCGATCCCGAGCCGAAGCTCGCTCTTCGCATCCGCATTCAGTTTCGTCTGGTAAGCCGCTGCGGCCGTCACCGTCTCGTCGATCATCCGGCGATGCGCGGCATAGGCGGCGCTCAGCCGTCGATAGCTCGCCGCCGCCGCCGCCGCGTCCCCACGGCGCACCGAGGGCAGCAGCGTGTCGTCCAGTTCACGCCAGAACAGCCGCGCCGGGGCATCGGTACGCGTGGTGATCGCAGTCTTCAGTGCCGGGTCGAGATCCGATGCCCGCCAATAGACCTGCCGGGCATCATAATCCTTGCGCAACCGCGCCAGCCTTCCCGCATGCTCGGCATAGGATGACGGATCGCGCACCAGCAGCGTCGCCTCCAGATAGGGTTCGATCACATAAGCGGGCGGCGGCAGGATGTCGGCGATCAGGTCCGATGCCTGTTGCAGCTTGACCTGGATCGGGCCCCCGACGCGGATCCGGTCGATCCGCCACGATGCCAGCATCGCCCCTGCGCACAGCAGCGCGATCAGCGATGCCGCGCTGATCCTGACGAGAACCCGAAGCGTCATGGCCTTGCACCGTCCCCTACCTCGCCGGCACGTTGATCGCCGAACGAGACATTATAGACGCGCCGCCCCGCGCCCCGTGCAGCCGGTCAGCTTTCCTTGCCCGGCCGCCGCGACAGCCCGATGTCGAGATGCGCGCCGGCGTCGAGCAGCAGCGTCTCGCCGGTGATCACCCGGCTCATCGGATCGAGCAACATTTCGATGGGTCCGGCGATATCCTCCGGCCCCGCCGCCATCGCCATCGGCGTCGCCGCCGCAATGCGCTCGTTCAGCCGCCCGAACGCCTCCGTGCCGAGCCGCTTCTCGAACCAGCCGGTGCCGACATAGCCCGGCGCCACCGCGTTGACCCGTATCGCGGGCGCCAGCACCCGCGCCAGGCTCTTGGTCATCGTTACCAAAGCGCCCTTGGACGCGGCATAGGCAACCGACGATCCGATCCCGAATACACCCGCGACCGATGCGACGTTGACCACCGCACCCATCCCGCTCTCGCGCAGCGCCGGCGCGCAGGCGCGGATCATCTGGAACGGCGCCACGGTGTTGAGCCGGTAGATGTCGATGAAGTCCTCCGCGTCCAGCGCGTCGAGATCCTCGTGGTTGGCGTATTTGGTGCGACCCGCATTGTTGACCAGAAAGTCGATCCGGCCGAACGCGTCCAGCGCCGCCCCCGCGAGCGTCCGGCACGCCGCATCCTCGACGATGTCGGCTTGCACCGCGATCGCGCCCTCGCCGAGTTCCGCCGCCAGCGCCTCCGCCTCGTCGCGGCTGTGCGCATAGTTGATCGCGCAGCGCACGCCCCTGGCGGCAAGCCGCCGCACCACTGCGGCGCCGATGCCCGTGCCGCCGCCGGTGACGATCGCGACCGCGCCCCTCATGCCTGCGCACTCGGGCGCCCGGTGGCGCGGTCATGCCAGCCGCGCAGCGCGGTCAGCTCATCCGGGATCGGGATGCCGACGAACGCCGCGAAGTCGATCGTGGTCAGCAACACGATATCGGCGATCGTATAGCGCTCGCCATCGAGCCAGTCGTGCTTGGCCAGCGCGTGGTCGAATTCGACCATCGCCGCGGTCACCCGCGGGCGCTGGCTCTCACCGAATTCCTTGTATTGCGGCTTCACCACCCGCGCGGTGAACGGATGGGTATGCGCCCATACCAGGCCTAGCGGCATCATCAGCCGCAGCTCCACGCGGCGGGTCCACATGTCGATCTCAGCGATGTTGCGCGGATCGCGGCCGAACAGCGGCGGCTCCGGATGCAGCGCTTCGAAATAGCGGCAGATCGCGATGCTCTCGGTCAGCACGCTGGTGTCGTCGAGCGCCAGCGCCGGCGTCTGCCCGAGCGGATTGACCGCCAGATAGTCGGGCGACTTGTGCTCGCCCTCGCGGATCGAGACGTGCGCCATCGGCACCCGCAGTCCCTTCTCCGCCAGGAAGATCCGCACCCGCCGCGGATTGGGCGCTGGGTTGGCGCTATCGTAGAACAGCATGGCGGCGTCTCTCCTGCGTTTTGTGTTTTCGAAGATCGCGTATGGCATTCGCGGGGCGGTTCGCCTAGCGGTGGCGGGATGGATAAGACCGCCGACCTGCTCGCATCCGACTTCGCGACGCTGCCCGTCCTGATCTCGGCGCATGCTCGCGAACGGGGCGACCGGATCGCGGTGGCCGACGATGACGGCGCGATCGACTATGCGATGCTCGACACGCTGATGGACCGCGTCGCCGCCGCCCTGCAGCGTGACGGCATCGCGCCCGGCACCGCGATCGCGATCGTCGCCGCACCGTCGGTCGACTATGCCTGCGTCTTCCTCGGTGCCCTCCGCGCCGGCTGCGTCGCCGCCCCGATCGCGCCGTCCGCCACCCCCGCATCGATCGTCGCGATGATCGCCGACTGTCGCGCCCCGATCGTCTTCCTCGACGACGATAACGCCGCCGCACTCGCGGGCGAGCAACTGCCCGCTCGTGCGGTACGGTTCGGCACGGCGTTCGCGGCGTGGCTCGCACCCGTCGGCGCAAGACCCCTGCCCGTCGTCGTTTCCCCCGCCGACGGCTTCAACATCATCTATTCGTCCGGCACCACCGGCACGCCCAAGGGCATCGTCCAGAGCCATGCGATGCGCTGGGCACATATCGCGCGCAACGCCGCGGCAGGGTTCGATCGCGCGGTGACGATGCTCGCGACGCCGCTCTATTCGAACACCACGCTGGTCAGCTTCCTGCCGACGCTCGGCTGGGGCGGCACCGCGGTGGTGATGCGCAAGTTCGACGCCCGCCGTTTCCTCGAACTCGCCGAGCGTCACCGCGCCACCCATACGATGCTCGTCCCCGTCCAATACCAGCGCATCATGGCGCTCTCCGATTTCGACCGCTTCGATCTGTCCAGCTTCAGGCTGAAGACGAGCACCAGCGCGCCCTTCTCGGCCGCGCTGAAGGTCGACGTCGTGAAGCGCTGGCCCGGGCTGCTGATCGAATATTACGGCATGACCGAAGGCGGCGCCTCCACCGGCCTCAACGCCAATGAATTCCCCGACAAGCTCCACACCGTCGGCCGCCCGCTGCCGGGGCACGAGATCAGGCTGATCGACGAGGACGGCGTCGAGGTGCCTCCGGGCGCGATGGGCGAGGTCGTCGGCCGGTCGCCGACGATGATGACGGGCTATTTCGGCCGCGACGCCGCGACCCGCGACGCCGAATGGTTCGATGCCGACGGCAACCGCTACATCCGCCACGGCGATGTCGGGCGCTTCGACGACGACGGCTTCCTGATCCTCATGGATCGCAAGAAGGACATGATCATCTCGGGCGGCTACAACATCTACCCGTCCGATCTCGAGGCTATCCTGGCGCAGCATCCCTCCGTCGCGGACTGCACCGTGGTGGGCGCGCCGTCGGAAGCCTGGGGCGAGACTCCGGTCGGCTTCTACGTCCCGCGCGCCGATGCAGCGGACGATAGCGACGCGATTCTCGCCTGGCTCAACGCGCAGGTCGGCAAGACCCAGCGTCTGTCCGCGCTCCACCGCGCGGACGAACTGCCGCGCAGCGCGATCGGCAAGGTGCTCAAGCGCGAATTGCGCGATCGGCTGACGGGGACGGCATGACGACATTGAAGGCGATCATCGATTCGCTCCAGCCGGTCGACGGCGGCTGGCGCGGCACCATTCCCGACGCGTGGCTACAGGGGCGCACCAGCTATGGCGGCCTTTCCGCAGCACTCGCGCTCCACGTCGCGCAACACTCGGACGTCGATCTGCCACCGCTCCGGTCCGCGCTGGTCGCGTTCATCGGGCCGCTGTCCGGCGAGATCACGATCCGCGCGACCCGGCTGCGGCGCGGCCGCAACGCCGCCTTCATCCAGGTCGATGTCGAGAGCGAGGCCGGGCTCGGCCTGCGTGCGACCTTCGTGTTCATGGGTCCCGTCGAATCGAAGGTCGATCACCGGGTCGGCACCGCGCCCGACTTCCCAATGCCGACGCCGGAGGACAAGGTCTTCAACGGCCTCGCCGCGGTCTCCTTCACGCAGAATTTCGAGATGCTCGATCTGCGCGACGGCACGCTCGGGCCCACCGAATGGTTGCGCTGGGTGCGGCTCGCCGATCGCGACGGCGTCGATCCGACGGTCGAGCTGATCTGCATCGCCGATTGCCTACCCCCCGCCGCGCTGAAGCTCATCGGCGGACCCGCACCGGTCAGCTCGATGACCTGGCAGCTCAACCTGCTCGGCGCGAAGCCGAGGACGGAGAATGGCTGGTGGCTGCTCCGCGCCTCGTCGGATCATGCCAAGGACGGCAGCTCCAGCCAGACCATGGCGATCTGGAACAGCGACGGCACGCCGATCGCCGATCAGATGCAGAGCGTCGCGATCTTCGCCTGACGACCGCACGATTGGGGCAGCCTCGGTCCGTCGCAAATTTCATCGTGATTACAATGTGTCGCTTGGAATCCGAAATCGGGACGCCTAACAATTGTTAGCCTCTTCCTGACTTGAGGCGCAACCTACCTGGGCGTCGGCGATCCCTCGCGGCGCCCATTTTGGCGTGGTGACGCCCAGCGCACGCGACAAGTTGCGACACATCGCTCCACCCCCGACACACCCCGGCGACAGCCATCCGCGATAAGCTCACGGGACGAGCGCACCCCACCGGGTTCGACCGCGCTTCCCAGGAGCATTCGCCATGGTAAACCCCGATGCGATGGGAGATTCGCCGCACCTGCTGCTCGTCGACGACGAGCGTTCGATCCGCGAACCGCTCGCGCAATATCTCACCAAACAGGGCTTTCGCGTCACCCAGACCGGCGACGCGGAGAGCGCGCGCACCCGGCTCGCGGCCTATGCGATCGATCTCGTCATCCTCGACATCATGATGCCCGGCGAGGACGGCCTCAGCCTCTGCCGTCACATCGCCGCGACATCCGACGTGCCGGTGATCCTGCTGACCGCGAAGAGCGAGGAGACCGACCGCATCGTCGGGCTCGAAATGGGTGCCGACGATTATGTCGTGAAACCCTTCTCCCCGCGGGAACTCGCGACCCGCGTGAAGGTCGTGCTGCGTCGCCTCACCGTCGGCGGTGCGCGCCAGCATGCGCCCGAAAGCGGCTCCTACGCCTTCGCCGGCTGGGTGCTGAAGACCGGTGAACGCGCGCTGGTCGACCGCGAGGGGGTATCGGTGCCGCTGTCGACCGGCGAATACAACCTGCTGTTCGCGCTGGTGACCCGCCCGCGCCAGGTCCTCACCCGCGATCAGCTGCTCGATCTCACCCAGGGGCGCGAGGCCGCGGCGTTCGACCGCGCCATCGACAATCAGGTCAGCCGCCTGCGCCGCAAGATCGAGACCGATGCCAAGAACCCCGACATCATCAAGACCGTCTGGGGCGGCGGCTACACGCTGGCGGCCGAGGTGACCCGCCTGTGATCCGCCTGCCTGTGACCCAACCGTGATGCGTATTTGGCCGCGCAGCCTCGGCGGGCAGATGGCGCTGCTGGTCGCGCTCGCGCTGTTCGTCGCGCAGGCGATCAACTTCGGGCTGCTGCTCCGCGAACGCCAGAGCTTCCGCCTCGCGCAGATCACCGGGCCCGCGGTCACCCGGCTGATCGACGCGGCCGAGCGCACCGCGCAGGGCCGCGGGCCCACCGCCGATCGCGGCCGCGTCCGCCGCGCCGCTACCAATCCGATCACCCCCAGCATGGCGCCCGAACCGTCGGTCGAGCGCCGTATCCGCCATGAACTGACCGAAGCCGGGCTCCAGGTCGGGCGCATCGCCACGGGCATCCGCCCGATCGACCCACGCGATCCACCCTTCCGCACCTTGCAACGCGGCGGGCCCGATCGCCTCGCCCGCTATAATGACGAACTGGTGATCGCGGTGGAGCAGCCCGGGCGGGGCTGGCTGGTGCTCCGCGGGGTATGGCCCCGCGGCGACGACGGCATCATCTGGCGGCTGATAGGCCAGACCCTGATCCTCTATGGCGTCGTCCTCGTCCCCGTGCTGTGGATCGGCCGACGCATCTCGCAGGGCTTGCGCGAACTCACCCGCTCGGCGGAGCGATTCGGCTCGACCGACAGCGGCGATCCCGTGCCAATCCAGGGCACCGACGACGTCGCTCGCCTGATCGCGGCGTTCAACGCGCTTCGCCTGCGCGTCACTGCAATGTTAGACGAGAAGGATCGAATGCTCGGCGCGATCGGCCACGACCTGCGTACCCCGCTAGCGGCGTTGCGGGTGCGGATCGAATCGGTCGAGGACGAGACCGACCGCGCCAAGATGGCCGACACCGTCGCGGAGATGAACCGCACGCTCGACGACATCCTCTCGCTCGCCCGCCTCGGCCGCCCCAGCGAACCGCTGACCGAGGTCGACCTCGCCGCGCTGGTCGACGCGGTGGTGGAGGACTTCCGCGATCTCGGCAACGACGTCACCTTCGTCGAGGCCGCACGCCTACCGATGCGGCTGCGCCCGTCGCTGATGCGCCGCGCGATCCGCAACCTGATCGAAAATGCGGTGAAGTACGGCCACGCCGCGATCGTGACCGTCGAAGCCCGCGCGCAAGACGTCGCGATCGTCGTCGCCGACAGCGGGCCGGGCATCCCCGCCGATCGGCTCGCGGACGTGTTCGTGCCGTTCACCCGCCTCGAAACCTCGCGCAACCGCAACACCGGCGGCATCGGCCTGGGCCTCGCACTCGCCCGCACCATCGTCCAGGAAGCCGGCGGCGACATCACCCTCACCAACCGCCCCGAAGGCGGCCTCGCCGCGACGATTACGCTGCCACGAAAACCGCGTTGAGTCCCCGGACCTGAGCATGATGACTTCAAGTCGAACCAGACCACCCTCTTCGTCATCCCCGCGCAGGCGGGGATCCAGACTGGCAAGCGTTGCGGCTGACATGCTGAAGCCACCCACCCCGTCATCCCCGCCTGCGCGGGGATGACGGGGTGGGTCAATCCAACGTCATCCTGCCTTAGAATTTTTTGCGTTCGTTTCGAGCGCGGTCGAGAAACCGCATGTGAGAACAATCCCCTCCTTACAGGGGAGGACCTACGACGACCTAATCCTCGACAATGCGGCTGTGCGCCCGCGTATCCCGCATCCGCAGATACACCAGCAACGACACCCCGATCATCGCGGTCACATACCAATAGAAGCCCCGCTCCAAGCCCGCATTCTTCAGCCACAATGCGACATATTCCGCCGTCCCGCCGAAGATCGTGTTGGCCAGCGCATAGGGCAGCGCGACCCCCAGCGTGCGGATATGCGCGGGGAACAGCTCCGCCTTCACCACCGCGTTGATCGACGTGTAGCCGGTCACGATCAGCAGCGCCGACAACACCAGCGACAATGCCGCCCACGGGTTCGTCACCCGTTCCAGCGCGAGGAAGATCGGCACCGTCGCGACCACGCCGGCGACGCCGAACGCGACCATCAACGGCTTGCGCCCGACCCGGTCCGACAACGCACCCGCCACCGGCTGGATCGCGGCATAGACGATCAGCGCGGCGGTCATGATCCAGGTCGCGGTCTCGCGGCTGAACCCGCTGGTGTTGACCAGGAACTTCTGCATGTACGTGGTGTAGGCGTAGAAGGCGAGCGTACCCCCCGCAGTCAGCAGCATTACCTTCGTGGCCTCCCGCGGATGGTCGCGGAACAGCGCCAGCGCGCTCGATCTCGGCGATCCGGCCGCGGCGGCGTTCGTGAAGCTCTCGGTTTCGATCAGCCCGCGGCGGATGCGGAACACCGCGATCGCCAGCAACCCGCCGACCGCAAACGGGATTCGCCAGCCCCAGCTTTCGAGCTGCGCCTCGCTCAGCACCGCCTGCAACAGCAGCAACACGCACAAGGCCGCGATCTGGCCGCCCACCAGCGTGACATATTGGAAGCTCGAATAGAAACCGCGCCGCTCCCGCCCCGCCATCTCCGACAGATACACCGCGCTCGCGCCATATTCGCCGCCGACGCTCAGCCCCTGCAGCAACCGCGCCACGACCAGCAGCGCCGGTGCGCCCCAGCCGATCGCCGCATAGGTCGGCGTCACCGCGATCAGGAACGCGCCCGCGCACATCAACGTCACGGACAGCGTCAGCGCCGACTTGCGCCCGTGGCGATCGGCATAGATGCCCATCACCCACGCGCCGACCGGCCGCATCAGGAACCCGACCGCGAAGATCGCCGCGGCGTTCAGCAACTGCGCGGTCGCGCTCGCCTTCGGAAAGATCACCGGCGCGAAGTACAGCGTGAACGCCGAATAGACGTACCAGTCGTACCATTCGACGAGGTTGCCCGCCGATCCGCCGAGGATCGACCGCAGCCGCCGGTCGACGCTCAACTTTCCTGGGCCCATCCGGCAGTGTCGGAGTAGAGATAGTCCGGTTCGAACTCGGCGACGCGCGCGAGCCGGTTATAGTCGATGATCGTGACCTCGCCGCTGCGGAACGCCAGCAAGCCGTCCTCGCGCAACGCGCGCAGCGTGCGATTGACGTGGACGCCGGTCAGCCCGCACGCCTCGCCGATATCGGTCTGCGTCAACGGCAGCTGGAACGACGATCCGTCCACCAGCTCGACCATCTTCAGCCGGACGAACAGCTCGCAGAAGAAATGCGCAATCCGCCCGTCGGCGCCCAGCCGTCCCAGCCGGAAGATCCACTCGCGGTGCATTGCCGCATCGAGCAGCGTCGAGAACCACAGCTTGCGGGTCAGATGCGGCATCTGCTCGGTAAGCTCGGTAAGCACCCGGTGATCGTAGACTGCGATCTTGACCGGCCCCAGCGTACCGATGTCGTGATCCAATCGCTTCATCGGAAAGGCATGGAGATCGATGAAGTCGCCCGGCACGTGGATCGCCACCAGCTGACGATGACCGTCGCGATCGTCCATGTAGCGGCAGACATAGCCTTCGATCAGATAGGTGCTGTTCTCGAGCCGTTCGCCGCGGCTGATGATCTGGCTGCGCGCGGGAAAGTCGCGGATGCTGCCCTTCGCATCCTCGATCGCACGCCGCTCCCCGGCGCTAAGGGTGTCGCGCCCCCGCCCCATCAGGAATCGCCGCGTGACCAGCGACGCGTCGTCGCGGTCGTCGTGCAGCTGGGTAGCGGGCACGGAAGCCATAGATCAAATGCCCAGAAGGAAGGTACGTCGACGAAACGATCGTCCAAACCGGGACACGCGTCAAGCTGCACGGTAGGGCTACCATGCATTGCGCGTAGACCGTCGCACTCGGCGATCGATCAGATGGTGGTGCGGGTGGCCGGGGTCGAACCGGCACTCCTTTCGGAACAGGATTTTGAGTCCAGCGCGTCTACCAATTCCACCACACCCGCACAGCCGGTCGAACCGGCAAGCGCGGCTACTAATCGCCACGCCCGACGATTTCAACCGGCACACGACATCGAGTTCGGGCTCAATTCGTCGGCGCCCGACGCCGATAGCTCAGCGCCTCGGCGACATGGATCCGCGCCACCCGGTCCGCGCCCGCTAGATCCGCGATCGTTCGCGCCACCCGGATCACCCGGTGGAAGCCTCGCGCCGACAGCCGCATCGCCTCCGCAGCCTGCGCGAGAAGCCTGCGCGCATCCTCCTCCAGCACCGCCACCTGCTCCAGCAACTCGCCGTCCCCCTCCGCATTGGTCCGCACGCTCGTCCCCGCATAACGGTCGCGCTGGATGGCGCGCGCCGCCGCTACGCGCAGCGCGATCTCGGCCGATCCCTCCACCGGCGGCGGCAGCATCAGGTCCGCCGCGCTCACCGCGCCCACCTCGACCGTAAGGTCGATCCGATCGAGCAGCGGGCCCGACACCTTGCCCTGATAATCGGCGGCACAGCGCGGCGCTCGAGCGCAGGCGAGGCTCGCATCGCCGAGATGCCCGCAACGGCACGGGTTCATCGCCGCGATCAGCTGGACCCGCGCCGGGTAGGTGACGTGCGCGTTCGCCCGCGCCACGCTGATCGTCCCCACCTCCAATGGCTGGCGCAGCGAATCGAGCACCGCGCGCTGGAACTCGGGAAGCTCGTCGAGGAACAACACGCCAAGGTGCGCGAGGCTCACCTCGCCCGGCTTCACCTTCAACCCACCCCCCGTCAGCGCCGCCATCGACGCCGAGTGATGCGGCGCGCGAAACGGCCGCGTCCGCGTCAACCGCCCGCCGGTCATCGTTCCCGCGACCGACTGCACCATCGACACCTCCAGCGCCTCCCCCGCATCCAGCGGCGGCAGGATGCCCGGCAGGCATGCCGCCATCAGCGACTTGCCCGCACCCGGCGGCCCGATCATCAACAGATTGTGCGCCCCCGCCGCCGCGATCTCCAGCGCACGCTTCGCAATCTCCTGCCCCTTCACCTGCGCGAGGTCCGGCCCGCGCGCGATCTCCTCCGCCTCCCCCGGTCGCGGCGCGGCGAGCAGCCCGTGACCCTTGAAGTGGTTGATCAGCGCCAGCAGGTCCGGCGCGGCGATCACCTCGATCGATCCCGCCCACGCCGCCTCAGCTCCCTGCGCAGCCGGACAGACCAGCCCGACACCTTCGGTCGACGCATGCAGCGCCGCAAGCAGCACCCCCGGCGACGGCGCGATGCGCGCGTCCAGCCCCAGTTCGCCGACGACCACATAGTCCGCCAGCGTCTCGACGTCGACCACCCCCATCGCCCCTAGCAGTGCGAGCGCAATCGGCAGGTCGAAATGCGATCCCTCCTTGGGCAGGTCGGCCGGCGACAGGTTCACCGCGATCCGCTTCGGCGGCAGCGCCAGTCCCATCGCGGAGATCGCGCCGCGCACCCGCTCGCGGCTTTCGCCGACCGCCTTGTCGCCGAGCCCGACGACGTTGAACGCCGGCAGGCCGGGGATCAGCTGCACCTGCACCTCGACGGCGCGCGCCTCCAGCCCAAGATAAGCCACCGTCCGTACGATCGTCGCCATAAGTCGCCCCCAATCCGCGTGATCCTTAAGCGCTTTCGACGGGCAGCGATGCTTGCGGCTAATACCTAGTCGCCGCCTATCTTCACTGTCTTGCTAAAACAACACACCGGCTCTACATCGCATCACGATGGCCGCGCCCCGCCTCTCCCCTGCGTTGACTTGGGCAACAGGTCTGGCTATGCGCACCGCCGACAAGGCCGTCCTCGGGGCGGCCGTTTTCTATTCAGACGATCAGGGAATGAACGATGAAGCGGACCTTTCAGCCGAGCAACCTGGTGCGTGCGCGCCGTCACGGCTTCCGCGCACGGATGGCAACCGTGGGCGGTCGCTCGGTGATCCGCGCCCGCCGCAACCGCGGCCGCAAGAAGCTGTCGGCGTAAAGACGCTTACCGCGCGCCGCGATTTCCTCGCGGCCAACGCGGGCCGGCGTGCGCCGATGCCGGGCTTCGTGCTGCTGATGCGCCGGCGTGACGATGGCGACCCGACGATGCGGATCGGGTTCACCGTCACCAAGAAGATTGGCAATGCCGTGGTTCGCAACCGGATGAAGCGCCGGTTGCGCGCCCTGGCACGTGACCTGCTGCCGACCACCGGCACGCTCGGCGCCGATCATGTCCTGATCGGCCGCAACGGCGGCAACGAGCGCGACTTCGCGCTGCTTCGCACCGAACTGGGTAAGGCGCTCGCCAAGGTGGCCCGGTGATCGCCCGCCTGCTGATCCTGCTGGCGCGCGGCTGGCAGATCGGCCCGTCGGCGATCCTGCCGCCCACCTGCCGCTACCAGCCATCCTGTTCGGCCTATGCAATCACCGCGCTTCGCCGCTATGGCGCGGCGAAGGGGGGCTGGTTGGCCGTAAAGCGGATCGCGCGATGCCATCCCTGGGGCGGGTACGGACCCGATCCCGTTCCATGACCCGTTCGCCGAGCACTGGGGCCACGTCTTGAATCAAGATCGTCAGAATTTCGTCTTGTTCGCGGTGATCGCGGCGCTGATCCTGTTCGGGTGGCCGCTGATCCAGGGCAAGTTCTTCCCCACAGCCAATCCGCCCGTCACCAAGATCGAGGCCGGCCAGACCAAGGTCGTCGCGAACAAGACCGCCGATCCGACCGCCGACACTGCGGGGGCGATCCGCAGCCGCACCGTGGTGCTCGCCGAAGCACCGCGGATCGCAATCGACACGCCGACGCTGAAGGGTTCGATCAACCTGAAGGGCGCACGCATCGACGACCTCGTGCTGGTCAAGTACAACGAGACGATCGCCAAGAACTCGGCGCCGATCCGCCTCCTCTCCCCCGCCGGTGCCCCTGAATCCTACTTCGCCGGCTTCGGCTGGCGCGACGACGGGCTTAAGCCCCCCGCAGCGGATGCGCTGTGGAAAGCGACCGGAACCACGCTCTCGCCCGGCCGCCCGGTCACGCTCGACGCCGCCAACGCGACCGGCCAACGCTTCCGCATCGTTCTCGCGGTCGACGACGCTTATATGTTCACCGTCACACAGACCGTGCTGAACGGTGGCATCTCGCCGGTTCCCGTCGCCCCCTATGGTTTCGTCAACCGCACCGGCATCTCCAAGGATCCATCGAGCATGACGATCCATGTCGGCCCAATGTCGGTCGACAATGGCGGCGCGCATTACCGGCCCAATTTCGACGACCTGCTGGAGGCGCCGTCGCGGTTCAGCACCACCGGCGGCTGGCTCGGCTTCACCGACAAATATTGGCTGACCGCGCTGATCCCCGATCAGCGCGCGACCTTCGACGGCCAGTTCCGCGGCGGCGCGCGCGACAGCTACCAGGCCGATTACTCCTTCCAGCCCAAGCTGCTGCCCCCGGGCCGGTCGATCACCCAGACCAGCCGTTTCTTCGCCGGCGCCAAGGAAGTCCGCACGCTCCAGCGCTACCAGGATCAGGAAGGCGTCGAGAAGCTCGACAAGGCGATCGACTGGGGTTGGTTCGAGATCGTCGAGAAGCCGATCTTCACCTATCTCCACTGGCTGTTCCGCATGGTCGGCAATTTCGGCGTGGCGATCATCCTGCTGACGGTGACGATCCGCGGGCTGATGTTTCCGATCGCGCAGCGCCAGTTCGCGTCGATGGCCAAGATGCGTGCGATCCAGCCGAAGATGAAGGCGCTCCAGGATCGCTACAAGGACGACAAGCCGCGCATGCAGCAGGAGGTGATGGCGCTCTACAAGACCGAGAAGGTAAATCCGGTCGCGGGCTGCCTGCCGACGCTGCTCCAGATCCCGATTTTCTACGCGCTGTACAAGGTGCTGATGCTGACGATCGAGATGCGTCACCAGCCTTTCGTCGCGTGGATCAAGGATCTGTCCGCGCCCGATCCGCTGACCCCGGTCAATCTGTTCGGGCTGCTGGCCTTCACCCCGCCCGCGTTCCTCGCGATCGGGATCGTGCCGATCATCCTCGGCATCTCGATGTACTTCCAGTTCAAGCTGAACCCCGCGCCGATGGACGACACCCAGAAGCAGGTGTTCGCGCTGCTGCCCTGGGTGCTGATGTTCGTGATGGCGCCGTTCGCGGTCGGGCTGCAGGTCTATTGGATCACCTCCAATTTCCTCGCGATCCTCCAGCAGAAGATCCTCTACGGCCGCCACCCCGATCTCGCGACGGCACCGGCCAAATAATGGCCGAGTTCGACCCCGAGACGATCGAAGCCGCGCGCAAGCTGTTCGCGGGGCCGGTGACGTTCCTCAAATCAGCGCCGACCCTCGAATTCTTGCCCGATGCTTCGGTGTCGGAGGTTGCGTTCGCAGGACGATCGAATGTCGGCAAGTCGTCGCTGCTGAATGCGCTGACTGGGCGCAACGCGCTGGCGCGGACCTCGAACACGCCGGGGCGGACGCAGGAGCTGAACTTCTTCGACGTCGGCCAGCCGCTCGCGTTCCGGCTCGTCGACATGCCGGGCTACGGGTTCGCCAAGGCGCCCAAGGATGTCGTCAAGAAATGGCGCTTCCTGGTCAACGACTTCCTCCGCGGCCGCCAGGCGCTGAAGCGCGCGCTGGTGCTGATCGACGCGCGCCACGGCATCAAGGACGTCGACCGCGAGATCCTCGAGATGCTCGATCGCGCCGCGGTGAGCTATCGCATCGTCCTGACCAAGGCCGACAAGATCAAGGCGAGCGAACTCGCCGCCGTCACCGAAGCCACCGAAGTGGAGGCGCGCAAGCGTCCGGCCGCGCACCCGGACATCCTCGCGACGTCGAGCGAAGGTGGGATGGGGATCCCCGAACTACGCGCAGCGGTGCTCGACGCAATCGGGTGATCGCGGGCTGGCATCTCCAATCCTCCCCTGCAAGGGGAGGTGGCTGGCGCCAGCCAGACGGAGGGGTGACACGCCCTTACGGATAGCGGATTACCCCTCCGTCAGTCCTGCGGACTGCCACCTGCTTTTGCAGGGGAGGATTGCGGCGGCGCAACTACCCCCGCTAGACCAGCCCCCGCCACCTCGCTAAGCCCGCGGCCATGAAACTGATCATCGGCAACAAGGCCTATTCCTCCTGGTCGCTCCGCGGCTGGCTCGCCTGCAAGCTGTCGGGTCTCGCTTTCGAGGAGGTGGTCGTCCCGCTCTACGACAATGAATGGGACAAGCGTCGCGAGGGCGACGAATTCGCGCCATCGTCGGGCAAGGTGCCGATCTTGTGGGACGGCGACGCGGTGGTGTGGGACAGTCTCGCCATCGTCGACTACCTCGCCGACAAGGTCGGCCGCGACGTCTTCTGGCCGGTCGATGATGCGCCGCGCGCGATGGCGCGGTCGATGGCCGCGGAGATGCATTCGAGCTTCTCCGCGCTCCGCCGCAAGCACAGCATGAACATCCGCCAGGTCTTCCCCGCACGGCGCCCCGACGACGATGTCATCGCCGAACTGGCGCGGATCATGGAGCTCTGGGCGCAGGCCCGTGCGCGCTTCGGCGGAGACGGTGACTTCCTGTTCGGCGCGTTCGGCGCGGCCGACATCATGTTCGCGCCCGTCATCACGCGGATCGTCACATATCAGCTGCCGATCGCGCGCTTCGCGGTCGGCTATATGGACGCGGTGCTGCAACACCGGTTCATGCAGGACTGGATCGCGGGCGCGCAGGAAGAGGAATGGGTGATCGAGCAATATGAGCAGCCCGCTAGGTGATGCGGGCGTGATCGATCCGGTCGCGCTGGCGCAGGCGCTGATCGCCACCGACAGTGTCACCCCGGCAAGCGGCGCGGTCTTCGACCTGATCGAAGCCGCGCTTGTTCCGCACGGCTTCGAGATCGACCGGTTCTTCGCCGGCGAGGCACCCGACGGACCGGTCGAGAACATCCTCGCGGTCCGCGGCACCACCGGCCCCCACCTCGCCTTCGCCGGCCACCTCGACGTCGTGCCCCCGGGCGAGGGATGGAGCGCATCGCCCTGGTCAGCCGAGATCAGGGGCGGACTGCTCTACGGGCGCGGCGCGGTCGACATGAAGGGCGCGGTCGCCGCTTTCGTCGCCGCCGCGGTCGCGCCGAGCAGCGGCATCGTCAGCCTGATCCTCACCGGGGACGAGGAAGGACCCGCGACCTACGGCACCCGCGCGTTGATCGACCGCATGGCCGACATCGGCATCGCGCCGGATCTCTGCCTCGTCGGCGAACCGACCTCCTCGGCTCGGCTCGGCGACACGATCAAGATTGGCCGACGCGGCTCGGTCAACATCTGGATCGAAATACCCGGCCGGCAGGGCCATGTCGCCTACCCGCACCTCGCCGACAATCCGATCACGCGCCTCGTCGCGGCGCTGGCGGAGATCGAAGGACTAATCCTCGACGACGGCAATGCGTGGTTTCAGGCATCGAACATCGAGATCACCGACCTCGCGGTGAACAACCCCGCGACCAACGTCATTCCCGGCCATGCGGCTGCACGGCTAAGCATCCGCTTTAACGACGAACAACGCGGCGACGCGCTGGTCGCGCGCATCACCGACTTGGTCCGGGGCCATGCGCCAGAGGCGACGGTGACCGGTCGCGTCAGCGGCGAGGCCTTCCTGACCCAGCCGGGCCGGCTCTCGACGATGGTCGCCGAAGCGATCGAGGCGCGGACCGGCCTCGTCGCTGAGTTGTCGACGACGGGTGGGACCTCCGACGCACGCTTCCTGTCGCGGCTATGCCCGACGGTCGAGTTCGGCCTGGTGAACGCGACGATGCATCAGGTCGACGAAGCGGTTGCCGTTGAGGACCTCCTCGCGCTCACCGACATCTACGCCGACATCATCCGCCGCGCCCACGCCGCAGGATGATGTAGAGCGCGCCCATCCCGCCGTGCCGGGGATGCGCCCCGCGTACTGCCGCGATGTTCCCCGCGTGGCGGGACGATGCGATCCAGTCGCTGACCGCCGACCGGATCGCGCCGCGCGCATGCGGGCGCTCGCTTTCGGGTCGCGGCGGCTTGCCCGTCACCAGCAACAACACCCGGTCGCCGCGTGCGACCGCGCGCTCGAGACCATAGTCCAGCATCGCATGCGCCGACGCGAGGGTATGGCCGTGCAGGTCGATCGAACTGTCGGGCGACACCAGCCCGCGCGAAATGCGGCGATCCCATCCGCCGTCGAGCGTGACGCCCGGCTTTTGCGGCTTCGGCTTGGCGACCGGGGGCGCGGCGGCAGGAACACGGCTGAGCGTCGCGGGCTTGCTCTTCGCGACGACGGTGTCGGCGGGCGCGATCGGCGGCGTGACGATCCCGCGGAGCGGCTTGACGCTGGCCATGACCCGCGCCCACAGCCCTGCCTCGTCAGGGCTGAGCGACCGCACCGGTCTGCAATCGCGCGATGGTCCCGACCGGCAGGAGCAGGAATGCGGTCCCGCGCGCCGCCATGCCGCCCGCGGTCGCTTCCGCCGCGGGTCCGGCGCCCCAGAAGGTATCGACCCGGTTGGCCCCCTTGATCGCGCCGCCGGTATCCTGCGCGACCCACAGCCCGCTCGCATCCGCACGATCCATCGACAGGAACAGCGGCGCGCCCAACGGCACGAACTTAGGATCGGCAGCGGCGCTCACCCCGCCATTGACGATATAGCCGAGCGCGCCGAGCGGCGGAGTGTTCAGTTCGCGGAAGAACACGAACGACTTGTTCTCGTCCATGATCGCGCGGCCCTCCTCGGGGTGCGCGCGAAGCCAGGCGACGATCCCCTGCATCGACGTCTGCCCCGGTTGCAACAGCCCCCGCGCCTTCATCAGCGCGCCGATGCCGGTGTAGTCGCGCCCGTTCTGCGTATCGTAGCCGACCCGCATCGTGGTGCCGTCGGGCAGCCGTATCCGGCCCGAGCCCTGGATCTGGAGGAAGAACACCGCCGCCTCGTCCGCACCCCAGGCGAGCACCGGCGCGCGGTCCGCCAAGGCGCCGCGGACGATCGCCGCGCGGTCGTAATAGGGCACCAGACTGCCGCCCTCGACCCGCCCGCGAACCTTCTTGCCCTTCAGGTCGGTGGAGAACTTGCCGAGATCGACGTCGACCAGATCCGACGGCCGCGCATAGATCGGCACCTCGTAACCCGCCCGACGCGTGCGTGATCCCGCGATCTCGGGCTCGTAATAGCCGGTCGCGAATGCCTTGCCGTCGCCGATCTGCGCCGCTTCGAACCAGCGCGTGAAGAAATCGCGCGAGCCCCCGCGCGGCACCGACGCCGCCGCCACGCACGCCGCGCGCCAGTCGGCTCCGCGGGTCAGCCCCGATGCGTCGGTGCGGCGTTGCAGCGTCGGACAGGTGGAGAGAAAGGCGAGCCGCGCCGCCTCCGCCTGCGCCTCGACCAGCGGCAGCTCGGTCATCGGCGGCCCGACGACGACCCCGGTGCTCGCTGCGGTGGGGGCACCCGGGGCCGCGACGGCAGGCAAAGGCGCAAATGGCGTCGCGGCGGCGATCCGGCCGTCGAACGCTCGTCCGCTCGCGACGACGCTACCCGCGCCGGTGGCGGGAGGTGGCAACGGCGCCGTAGCTGGCGGGCGACGGACCGGCTCGCGCGATGCACTGGACGGCGGAACGATCGCGCCACTGCAACCCGCAAGCATCGCGATCGCCGCGAAGCCGCTGCCGATCGCCGCAACACGCGACAGCGGCAAACCGCCCGCTCGGCAGCGCCTACCCCCCGTCATGATCTCCACCCGGATCAGGCTTCGTCGGTGTCGGCGAGCTTCCAGTTCGGATCGCTGCTCTTCAAGGTCCGTGCGAAGGTCCACACATCGTGCGTCTCGACCGCATCGGTCACCGACCCGGCCACCACGGCGCCCTCGGCGTCGCGGGTCACCGCGGCGATGTCCGCGTCGAAATTGACCGTGATCCGCGCCTCGCGCCCGTTCAGCGATGCATCCGCGATCATCGCGCGCTCGATCGAAACCAGGCGGTTGTCGAGAACATGCCCGGCTTCGCGGCGCTCGTGGATCGCCGAGACGAACGCATCGCGCACCTCGTCGACCGCTAGGAACCCCAGCGCTTCCTCGTCGCCCTTCCAATAGGCTTCGAGCGTCATCCGGTATGCAGCCTGCGCGCCCTCCAGGAAGCGTGCCACGTCGAAGCCGGGTTCACCCGCGACGATCGCCCGCAGGCCAGCTTCGGCGCGCGGATCGATGTTGCGGCTCGCGGCTTCGCGAACCTCGGGAGCGGCATCGACGGTACGCGGCACCGACAAGGGCGCGATCCGCTCTTCGGCGGGACGAGGCAGCGGTTGTTGCTCATGGCCGGTCCGCTTGCCGAGGACACTATAAAGCCTCAGCGCCAGGAACCCTGCGACCATTGCGAGAAGAACGACGTATAACACCAGGCCTCCGATCTTCTTGTCAACATAGGCCAAGGCGACGCCAATTCAAACCCGCGCCCGTTGAAACGTTCGGAACACGCTGCTAGGCGCACCGCGATATCGCGTGAACGCGCGACGGCGCCAGTTCGCTCCAGATGATATAGCGGCCCCGAGGGGCTTTTTTCCAGTCAACGCCCAGTCAAAGCAAGGATGATCTTCATGGCCGATCAGGACACCGGCACCAACCTCGAAACCCAGCCGCTGGCCAATGGCGCCGATACCGGACCGGCAGCGGGCATGATCTCGCAATATGTGAAGGACCTCTCGTTCGAGAATCCGAACGCACCTGCGATCTACCAGAACCAGAACCCGCCTGCGATCGACGTCCAGTTCAACATCGGCACCAGCCAGCTCGCCGACGAAGTGCACGAGGTCGTGCTGAAGATCGACGTGAAGGCGGACGCCGACGGCACGACCGCGTTCATCGTTGACCTCACCTATGCGGGCCTGTTCGGCCTGCGCAACGTCCCCGAAGAGCATATCCAGCCCTTCCTGCTCGGCGAAGCACCGCGGCTGCTGTTCCCGTTCGCGCGCCGCGTGCTCGCCGATTGCGTGCGCGACGGCGGCTTCCCGCCGCTGCTGCTCGAGCCGATCGACTTCGGCCAGCTCTACCTCCAGCAAGCAGAGGCCAAAACGCAGCAGGAATTCGGCGACTTCGGTCAGGCATAAGGTCCGCACGGGACCTCGACCATGAACCTCACCAGGGCCCTGGGATCGGTCGGCGGGCTGACGCTCGCCAGCCGCATCCTGGGGCTGCTGCGCGACGTGCTGTTTGCGCGCTTCGTCGGCGCCGGCTTCGCCTCCGACGCCTTCATGGTCGCGTTTCGCCTGCCCAACATGTTCCGCGCGCTGTTCGCGGAGGGCGCGTTCAGCGCCGCCTTCATCCCGATGTTCAACCGCAAGGTCGCCGATCCCGCGGGCGAGGGCCTGCCGACCGGCATCGCCTTCGCGCGCGACACGCTGTCGGTGCTGCTGCCGGTGCTGATCGTCCTGACCGCGGTAATGGAGGTCGCGGCGTGGCCGATCACCTGGATGCTGTCGGGTGGCTTCAACGACGTCACGTCTCAGGAGTTCGACTTCGTCGTCCTGCTCTCGCGGCTGACGATCCCCTATCTGCTGCTGATCAGCCTGGTGTCGCTGCTCGGTGGCATCCTCAACTCGCTCCACCGCTTCTGGGTCGCCGCCGCCGCGCCGATCCTGCTCAACGGCACGCTTATCGCGGCCCTGGTGTTCTTCCATCACCACGAAGCGCTCTACACCGCGCGTAACCAGGCGATCGCGGTGACGGTATCGGGCGCGCTCCAATTGCTGTGGGTGTGGTATGCCTGCAAGCGCGCCGGGGTCGTCCTGCCGCTCCGGCGCCCCCGCCTCACCCCCGACGTCCGCAGGCTGATGAAGCTGATCGGCCCCGCCGCCGCGGGTGCAGGCGCGGTGCAGATCAACCTCGTCGTCTCAACCGCGCTCGCCGCCCGGCTGCTGCCCGAAGGCTCGGTGACCTTCATCTATTATGCCGATCGGCTGAACCAGCTGCCGCTCGGCCTTATCGGCATCGGCCTCGGCACCGTGCTGCTGCCGACGATCTCGCGCCAGCTCGGCCGCGGTGAAGAAGCCAATGCGATGCAGACTCAAAATCGCGGCATGGAGCTGGCGCTGCTGCTCACCCTGCCCGCCACCGTCGCGCTGATCGTCTGCGGCATGCCGATCGTCGCGGCGTTGTTCCAGCACGGCAAGTTCACCGCGACCGCGGCGTTCGCCACCGCCCAGGCGCTAGCCGCCTTCTCGATCGGCCTTCCGTCGTACATCCTCGTGAAGGTGCTCACGCCGGGCTATTACGCCCGTTCCGACACCCGCACGCCCGTCCGCTACGCGACGGTGTCGATGATCGTGAACCTGATCCTGAACCTCGCGCTGATCGTCCCGCTCGGCCATATGGGCCCGCCCCTCGCCACCGCGATCGCGAGCACGGTCAACGTCGTTCTGCTCTACCGCACGCTCGCCAAGCGCGGGCACTTTGTCGCCGACGCGCAGCTCCGCCGCCGTTTCCCGCGGCTACTGGTCGCCGCGCTGGCGATGGGGCTGGTGATGTACTTTCTCAACGATTTGTTTGCGCCCTATGTCACCGGCACCAGCCTGCAGCGCTGGGCCGCGATGCTGGTGCTGGTCGCAACCGGCGGGGTCGTCTATGCGGCCGGGGTGTTCGCCACCGGCGCGATCCGCCTGCGCGACATCCGCCAGCTCGTCCGTTCCAGATAAGGTCAATCCCTTGCGCGTCGTTTCCGGCATCCAGCCCACGGGCAATCTCCACCTCGGCAACTACCTCGGCGCGATCAAGCAATGGGTGGCCATGCAGGACGCGATGGCGGTGGCCGACGACTGCCTGTTCTTCCTCGCCGATCTCCACGCGCTGACCGGCACGGTAGAGCCACGCGCGCTCGCCGCCAACACGATCGAGATGGCCGCGACGTTGCTCGCTGCCGGGATCGACCCAGATCGCGCAATCCTGTTCAACCAGGCGCGCGTGAAGGCGCATAGCGAACTCGCCTGGATCCTGGGCGGCACCGCCCGCATCGGCTGGCTCAACCGAATGACCCAGTGGAAAGACAAGGCGGGCAAGAACCGCGAAGGCGCGAGCGTCGGGCTGTTCACCTACCCGGTGCTCCAGGCCGCCGACGTGCTCGCCTACAACGCCACCCATGTGCCCGTCGGCGACGATCAGAAACAGCATCTCGAACTCGCCCGCGACATCGCGACCAAGTTCAACACCGACTATTCGATCGACCTGTTCACCCTGCCCGAGCCGTTCATCTCGACGGCGGCGCCGCGGGTGATGTCGCTACGCGACGGCGCCGCCAAGATGTCCAAGTCGGACCCGTCGGACATGAGCCGCATCAACCTGATCGACGATGACGACCTCATCGTCCAGAAGCTCCGCAAAGCGAAGACCGATCCGGAGCCGCTGCCCGACACTGCAGCCGGCCTCGCCGACCGCGCCGAAGCCCGCAATCTGGTGACGATCTATGCGGCCCTCGCCGACGAGAGCGTGGAGGCGGTGCTTGGCCGATTCGCGGGCCAAGGCTTCGGCGCGTTCAAGCCCGCCTTGGCGGATCTGGCGGTTGCGACGCTGAGCCCGATCCGCGAACGCCTCACGAGATTGTTGGAGGATCGCGGGGAAGTGGCCGTGGTGCTGGAGCGCGGCGCCTCGCGCGCTCGCGACCTCGCAGCTCCGACGCTAAAGGCCGCGCAGGAAGCGGTAGGCTTGCTGATCTGATGCGCGCGCCGGCAGCGTAAAGGAGGCTTGCCGCCCGCCTGCTTGTGCTCCCGCGAAGGCGGGAGCCCAGTACTGGGTCCCCGCCTGCGCGGGGACACAACATGTTGAGCATTCGATAAGTGGTTCGAACGAGCGAACCAGCGTCAGCCCCTCAACGCACCCCTTCTTTGCGCGCTCCATCGATCATCCCGCGCGCGATCTGGCGCACCCGCTCGTCGTCCTTGGTTTCGTCGCGTGCCGGGTCACCCAAATGGTCGAGGCTGTTCTCCAGATGATCGAGCAGCCCCGGATGGCGGTCCTCGACATATTCGATGAGCTTGAACAGCAAATGCTCCGTCGCGATCTCGCGCTGCCGAGTGTTCACGGTGTCGTCGTTGGTCATCATGATCTCCGGGTTGGACCCGGCTCAACGTGCCAGCGGCGCCAACGGTTCAGGCCTCGAGCTCCCGCATTAGCGAACGCACCGCAGTGTCGATGTCGCCATCCGTATCCCGCAGTTCCTCTATCCTGCGCACTGCGTGGATCACGGTGGAATGGTCGCGCCCACCGAATTTCCGCCCGATCTCGGGCAGCGAGCGCGTCGTCAACCGCTTGGCGAGGTACATCGCGATCTGCCGTGGTCGCGCCACGGCGCGGGCACGGCGAGCGGAGATCAGGTCGAGCGGCTTGAGGTCGAAGTGCGACGATACCAGCTTCTGGATCTCGTCGATCGTTACCCGCCGCTGGGCGCCCCGCAGCACGTCGCCGAGCGTCGCGACCGCGAAATCAAGATCGATCGTTTCGCCGGTAAGCTGCGCATAGGCGACAACGCGGTTGAGCGCGCCTTCGAGTTCGCGGATATTGGCGTGGATCCGTGCCGCGAGCAGATCGAGCACCGGGGCGGGCACGACGACGTCCGGCATATCGGCCAGCTTGCGCTCCAATATCGCGCGGCGCAGCACCGGGTCGGGTGCCTTGATATCGGCGACCAGCCCCATCGAGAGCCGCCCGACGATCCGCGATTCGACGCCGTCGAGCGCCTGCGGGCACCGGTCGGCGCTGATCACCAACCGCCGCCCGCCGCCGATGATCTCGTTGACGGTGTGGAAGAATTCTTCCTGAGTCGCGTCTTTGCCGGCGATAAACTGAAGATCGTCAATCAACAGCAAGTCGGCAGACCGCAGGCGCTGCTTGAACGCGAACGTGTCCTTGCCGCGCATCGCTGCGACGAAGTCGTACATGAAGCGCTCTGCGGACATGCACAGCACGATCGCGTCGGGCTGGATGGCGAGGAACGCGTGGGCGATCGCGTGCATCAGGTGGGTCTTGCCCTGGCCCGTGCCGCTATGCAGGAATAGCGGGCTGAAGCGCGGCACGCCGGGTTCGGCCAGCGCCCGAGCGGCGTTGAACGCGACGCGATTCGACGCATCGACCACGAACCTTGCGAAGGTGAAGCGCGGATCGAGGGTCGGCTGCTCGCTTGCCGGACGGACCGCGGCGGGGGCCGCGAACTCGACATCGGCAGGAGCGGTCACCACCGGCACCTGGTCGGGCGCCTGCGTCTCGATCGTGACGCTGCGTACCTGCGGCAGTAAGGCACGAAACTCCAGGTTCAGGCGGTCTGCATAATGATTGCGGACCCAATTGGTCATGAAGGCGGAGGGCAGGCCCAAACGGATCGAGTCGCTATCCCCGCCCTCGATCAGCTCGATCGGCTTCAACCACTGGTCGAACAGTCGCGCCCCTGCGGATTCGCGCAGATTGGTGCGCACCCGAGCCCAGGCCCGCGCGGCCTCGCTCGTCTGCGTCGCTCCTCCCTGCCAATTCGCCACGCGCACCTCTCCTCCGGCCCGCACGAGCGTTCGTGCGGTGCCGCTGCAAGTCGACGGAAAATATCCCCCCGTTCGGCCGATCGGCCGTCCGGCATTTCCTGCCTGTGTATGAAGCGGATCGGTGGTCACCGCCGCTGCGAGGTGCGATCTATGCGCCTGCGGTTGAGTCGAGCAAGAGCACGACCTGTCACATTTCCTAAATAATGCGGATTGACTCGGTTTCGCCCGCAGATTTGCGTCGTATATTTAACAACCCGCTGAATTAACAGGCGTTTTCCTCGCGCACGACGATCCGCAACTTGCCTTGCCGGGCGCGAATCGCGGTGAATCCTACGTTTCTGTTTTCGTTCCTGCGGGCGCGCGGCGGGCAACGAAAAACCCGCCAGATTTGCATCTGGCGGGCTCGAATATCGTAGCCGATTGCAGTCGGGATCAGCCGATCGCGGACAACGCCTTGGTAAGGCGGGCGAACTTGCGGCTCGCGGTGTTCTTGTGGAGCACGCCCTTTGACACGCCGCGTGCCAGCTCCGGCTGGACCTGCTGCAACGCGGCTGCGGCGGCAGCCTTGTCGCCCGACGCCAGGGCGGCCTCGACGCGCTTGACGAAGGTGCGGATGCGACCGACGCGGGCGCCGTTCACTTCGGCGCGACGATCGTTGCGACGGATACGCTTCTTGGCTTGCGGCGTGTTCGCCATGTTCGGTCCTCGTAAATTCTGTTCGATGAAAAAGGGGCGCCGGGAACACCCTACGCTCTCTCGAAGGTGCGGCCCTTAGCGAGAGGTACGCCGCGGGTCAACCGCGCTGGCAGGTCGGGCACCAGAATGTCGACCGGCCATTCTCGGCCCGACGCCGCACCACGCCCCCGCAATGACAGGCTTCCCCCTCACGGCCATAGACCAGGAACTGCTTCGAGAAATAGCCGAGCTCGCCGTCGGGCCGCGCATAATCGCGCAGCGTCGATCCTCCCGCGTCGATGGCCGCCAGCAAAACCTCGCGAACCGCGACCGCCAGCCGTTCGAGCCGGAACAGCGCAACCCTGCCCGCTGCCCGTGATGGAGCGATCCGGGCGAGGTGCAGCGCTTCGCAGACATAGATGTTGCCCAGCCCAGCGACGATCCGCTGGTCGAGCAGCATCGCCTTGATCGGAGCACTGCGCCCGGCGAGCGCGGCCAGCAGATGATCGCCGGTGAAATCAGGGCCGAGGGGCTCGGGCCCCATCGCGGCGAACGGTGGATAGTCGCCAATCGAGACGCTCGACCACAGGTCGAGAAAGCCGAATCGCCGCGGATCGTTGAGCGCGAGTCTTCGCCCCTCGGCCGTCTCGATGAGCAGATGGTCGTGCGCTAACTCCTCGCCCGGATCGACCCTCCAGCGGCCCGACATGCCGAGATGGAAGATCAGCGTGTCGCCGCGATCGGTGAGGATCGTCCCGTATTTGCCGCGTCGCCCAAGCGACGTCACGGTCGCCCCGGTCAGCCGCTGGCGCAGATCGACCGGGATCGCCTTGCGCAGATCGGCACGGCGCGGCTCGACCTTGATCAGGCGCTGGCCGGTCAGGACGGGGGCGAGCCCGCGGACCGTGGTTTCGACTTCGGGGAGTTCGGGCACGATCCGCAGCTAGGTTGGGTTTGCCGCCGCCACAAGCACTGGCTAGAGCGGGCGGATGAGCGATACCGTTTCCTTCGGCTACGAAGACATCCCCGCGACCGAAAAGACCGCGCGCGTCGGCGGCGTCTTCACCAACGTCGCGAGCCGCTACGACCTGATGAACGACGCGATGTCCGGCGGCATGCACCGGCTTTGGAAGGACCGCTTCGTCCGCCGCGTTCAGCCGCGTACCGGCGAGCAGATCCTCGATATGGCCGGCGGCACCGGCGACATCGCGTTCCGCCTCGCCTCGTCGGGTGCGTCGGTGACGGTCGCGGACATCAACCCCGCGATGCTGGACGTCGGCATGGAACGCGCGGCGAAGCGCGGCATCGACGGTTTGGTATGGACGGAAGCGAACGCTGAGACGCTGACCTTTCCCGACCGGTTCTTCGACGCCTACACGATCGCGTTTGGCATCCGGAACGTCACCGACATCCCCAAGGCCCTGCGCGAGGCGAACCGGGTGCTGCGCCGTGGCGGGCGGTTCTTCTGCCTGGAATTCTCCACCACCTTGTGGCCGGGCTTTCGCGAGATCTACGACGCCTATTCGCACAAGATGGTGCCGAAGCTTGGCCAGTTGCTCGCGCAGGATTCGGAGAGCTATCGCTATCTCATCGAATCGATCCGCCGCTTCCCGGACATGCCGACCTTCGAACGGATGATCGGTGAGGCGGGCTTCGTGCGTACCAAGGTCGAGCCGCTGCTCGGCGGGCTGGTCGCGATCCACAGCGGCTGGAAGATTTGATCGTGCGACAGCAGGATCAAACGTCGGCGCAGGCCGGGGTCCAGGCTCAGGACGCGTGACCGCCCCCATCGTTCATGTCTGGCGGCTCCTCCGCTGGGGCCGAATCCTCGCGCGGCACGGTGCGCTGCGCGGGATCGAGCGCGATCCTAACACACCCGCGCCGGTGCGCCGGCTTGCGCGGATCGCGCGGTTCGGTGCGCGCGTGCCCGCGGTGCCGCGCTATGCGGATGCGTTCCAGGCGATCGGCCCCGCCGCGATCAAGCTCGGCCAGACTCTCGCGACTCGCCCCGATCTGGTCGGCGACGCCGCCGCGCACGATCTGCTGCGCTTGCAGGACGCGCTGCCGCCGGTCCCGTACGAGACCATCCACGCCGCGATCGAGGCTAGCCTCGGCCGGCCGACCAGCGACTTCTTCACCCGGATCGAGCAGGTCCCGGTCGGCGCCGCATCGATCGCGCAGGTCCACCGCGCGGTGACCATCGACGGTCGCCAAGTCGCGGTGAAGGTGCTGCGCCCCGGCGTCGAGGCCGATTTCACCCGCGCGATCGCGACCTACCAATGGGCCGCGGCGCAGCTCGAGGCGATGAGCGTCGAGGCTAGGCGGCTCCGCCCCCGGCTTACGATTGAGACCTTCAAGCGCTGGACCACGCGCGAACTGAATTTCCGGCGCGAGGCGGCGTCCGCGTCCGAACTCGCCGAGGCGATGACCGCGGAACCCGATTTTCGCGTCCCAGCGATCGACTGGCAGCGGTCCACCGCCAAGGTGCTGACGATGGAGTGGATCGACGGCATCAAGCTGTCGGATCGCGCCGCACTGGTGGCCGCTGGCTATGACCTGCCCAAGCTCGCCCAGACGCTGATCCGCGCCTTCCTGCGCCAGGCGATCGCGGAGGGGTTCTTCCACGCCGATATGCACCAGGGCAATCTGTTCGCGCTGCCCGGCAATCGCATCGCGGCGATCGATTTCGGGATCATGGGCAGGATCGATCGCCGCGCGCGGGTGTGGCTCGCCGAGATCCTCTACGGGCTGATCACCGGCAACTACAAACGCGTCGCCGAGATTCATTTCGAGGCGGGCTATGTCCCCTCACACCACAATGTCGCCGAATTCGCGACCGCGTTGCGCGCGGTGGGCGAGCCGATGCGGGGGTTGCCGGTGAAGGAGATGTCGATCGGGATGATGCTCGACGGGCTGTTCTCGATCACCCGCGACTTCGACATGGTCACCCAGCCGCATCTGCTGCTGCTCCAGAAGACGATGGTTATGGTCGAGGGCGTCGCCACCGGGCTGGATCCCGACATCAACCTGTGGGAGTCGGCGGCGCCGTTCGTGCGCGAATGGATCCGCACCGAACTGGGCCCCGAGGCGGCGCTCGCCGACAGGTTGCTCGCCGACGTGCGGACGCTGGTCGGCATCCCCGAGCTGATCCGCCGCATCGAGGCGCGCTACCCCGCGCCCGGTGGCGAGCCCCCTGCCCCGCCGCTTGCCGAGATCGAGGTGATCCGCATCGGCGGCGGCTGGCGCTATGCGGTGGTCGCAGTGCTGACCGCCGCGGCGAGCGTCGCGACCACGTTGCTGGTGCTGCGGTAAGCGATCGGCGATGCGCCGTCCCCCGGCCCCCCTCTGGCTGTCGCAGCCGTCGCGATTCGCCACGCTGTCCGCAGGCCGGGCGCGGGTAGCGCTGGCGCTGCTGGCGATGCTGCTGCTGGCGACGCTGCTCGCGCTCGGCACGCCGGGCCCGCCCCCGGTCAGCGGCGATCCCGCCAATCGCGCGGACGACCAGACCGACGTGGTGCTCTACGAGACGATCGTCGAGGGCGTGCGCCACGGTGGCAGCTATTACCCCGTCGCCGCCGACGCGCTGCGTGCCGGTGACTATCCGCTCCGCCCGTTCGTTACCTTCCGCCTGCCGACGCTCGCGATGGTGCAGGCGGCGCTTCCCGCGATCGTCACGACGATGCTGCTCTACCTGCTCGCCGCCACGACCGCGCTCGCGTGGCTGGCGCGGCTGCGCTCCGCCTTTTCGCGCGGACCCCCGCTGATCATCGCGATGGCACTGCTCGCGGGCGGGATGATGGCGTTCGTCCAATCGGATCTCGTCGCCTTCCACGAGGTTTGGGCGGGGCTGTTCGTGGCGCTATCACTTGCCGTGCGTCGGCCCGACAATTGGACGCCGGCGGTGGCGTTGGGGCTGGCCGCGGTGCTGATTCGCGAGACCGCCGGGCTCTACCTCGCGTTGATGGCAGCGTTCGCCTGGATCGAGGGCGATCGGCGCGAGGCGCTCGGCTGGGTCGCGGCGATCGGCGTGCTGGCGTTGGCGGTCGGGCTGCACGCGCATGCGGTGGCGCAGGTCGTCCGCCCGCTCGATCCCGCGTCGCCGGGGTGGAGCGGCATGCTCGGCTTCGGCTTCTTCGTCCGCACGATGACGATATCGACCGCGCTGGCGCTGGCGCCCGAATGGCTGGCGGCACCGCTGGTCGGGCTGGCGCTGTTCGGTTGGGCGGCGTGGCGCGATCCGCTCGCGCTGCGGGTACTGGCAATCACCGGCTCCTATGCGCTGGTGCTGGCGCTGTTCGGCCGCACCGATACCTTCTATTGGGGGTTGCTGGTGGCACCGACGATGCTCGTCGGGCTCGCCTTCGCACTCGACGGCGTCCGCGACCTTATCGTCGGCGCGCTGGACCGGCGGCGGATCACGGTGACGAGGATGGTTCGATGAAGCGCATCCTGTTGATCGTCGGCGGCGGTATCGCGGCCTATAAGGCATCGGAACTGGTTCGGCTGCTGCGCAAGCGCGGCCACGCGGTCCGCTGCGTCCTGACCGATGGCGGCGCGCATTTCGTCACTCCGATGACGCTGGCCGCGCTCAGTGAGGACAAGGTCTACACGACGCTGTGGGACCTGAAGGACGAGAGCGAGATGGGCCATATCCAGCTCAGCCGCGAAGCCGACCTCGTGGTGGTCGCCCCCGCCACCGCCGACCTCATCGCCAAGATGGCCGCAGGGCTCGCCGGCGATCTCGCAACCACGGTCCTGCTCGCGACCGACAAGCCCGTGATCGTTGCGCCCGCGATGAACGTACGGATGTGGCATCACCCCGCGACCGTCCGCAACATCGCGCAATTGCACGCGGACGGCGTGACCGTCCTCGACCCCGACGACGGCGCGATGGCCTGCGGCGAATACGGCAAGGGCCGCCTGCCCGATCCGGAGGCGATCCTCGCGGCCATCGAACACGCGCTGCACGGTCGCCGCGGCGGGCCGCTGCACGGCCGTCACGTTCTCGTCACCGCGGGGCCGACCCACGAACCGATCGATCCGGTTCGCTTCATCGCCAACCGATCCTCCGGCCGGCAAGGTTTCGCAATCGCCGCCGCCGCCGCCGCCGCGGGCGCACGGGTTACGCTGATCGCCGGGCCGGTCGATCTCGCCACGCCCACTGGGGTCGACCGCATCGATGTCGTCACCGCCGAGGACATGGCGCATGCGGTCAACGCCGCGCTGCCCGCCGATGTCGGCGTGATGGTCGCCGCGGTGGCAGACTGGCGGGTCGACGTTGCCCCGCAGAAGCTGAAGAAGGGCGATGCGTCGCCGACCCTGGCGCTCACGGAAAACGTCGACATTCTCGCGACGCTCGCGCGCAGCCCCGATCGCCCCAGGCTGCTGATCGGTTTCGCGGCCGAGACCGAGCACGTCGTCGAACATGCCAGCGCCAAACGCACTCGCAAGGGCGCCGACTGGATCGTCGCCAACGATGTGTCGGGAGACGTGTTCGGCGGTGACGCCAACACCGTGCACATCGCCACCGCGCTCGGGGTCGAATCATGGGATCGCCTCCCCAAGGCGGCGGTCGCGGCGAAGCTGGTGGCGCGGATCGCCGACACGCTGGAACATGACGCATGACCGCCATCCGGATCGCGCTGATGCGGCTGCCGCATGGCGAAGGGCTGCAGCTGCCCGCCTATGCCACTGCGGGTGCGGCAGGGATGGACGTGGTCGCCGCGGAGGATCTGGTTCTCGCACCCGGCGCGCGGCACGCGGTGGCGACCGGCTTCGCCATCGCCATTCCCACGGGGTTCGAGGTGCAGGTGCGACCCCGTTCGGGCCTCGCGCTCAAGCACGGGATCACCTGCCTCAACACGCCGGGCACGATCGATTCGGACTATCGCGGCGAGGTGAAGGTGATCCTCGCCAATCTCGGCAGCGAACCGTACGCAGTGGTCCGCGGGGAACGCATCGCTCAACTCGTGCCGGCGCCGGTGCAACATGCTATCATCGACGCCGTCGACTCGCTCGACGACACGGAGCGCGGTAGCGGAGGCTTCGGATCCACCGGACGATGATGACGGGCTGGCTCATGATCGCGGCACAAGCCGCCGCACAGGTGGCGCCTACGGTCCCGCCGAACTGGGCCGCGCTGCCACTGTTCTCGCTTCCGCTCCGCACCGACGGGTTCCACGTCTCTTCGTTCGTGCAGGGCGAGGTGAAGGCGGGTCGATGCCGGGTCGAGCCCGATCCGGCGGGCATGTCGCGCGTCGATGTGCCGGTCGCGATCCTGATCGGCGCCGAGGGCGTAATCCGCCAGGTCGTCCCGCAGGCGATCGACTGCCCGACCGTGGAGCAGTTCACCGTCGGCTATGTCTCCACCCTCGCGCGTAGCGCGGTCGCGGCCGATCGCAACCGGGTCAAGCCCGGCTGGTATCGGTTGCCGGTGACCTATCAATGGCAGGGATGACCCTCGGCGACGACGAGCTCGCACGCTACGCCCGTCACATCGTGCTGAAGGAGATCGGCGGCGACGGCCAGCGACGGATCGGCGCGGCGCGGGTTGCGATCGTCGGCGCGGGCGGGTTGGGATCGCCCGCGATCCAGTATCTCGCGGCGGCGGGCGTCGGGCGGCTCGTGCTAATCGATGACGATGTGGTCGACCGATCCAATCTGCAGCGGCAGACGATCTTCGCGACCGACGATGTCGGCACCGCCAAGGTCGCCGCGGCGGCGGCGGCGGCGGTGCGGATCAACCCGCATGTCGCGGTCGATGCCTATCGAAAGCGCATCGATGCCGACAATGCGGCGACCTTGATCGCGGGGGCGGACGTCGTGCTCGACGGTTGCGACAATTTCGCGACCCGGCTGGCGGTCGCCGACGCCGCGCTCGCGCTGCGTATCCCGCTGGTCTCGGCAGCGGTCGGCCAATTTGAAGGGCAGCTCGCGGTGTATCGTGGCTGGGAAGCAGGCAAGCCCTGCTATCGCTGCTTCGTGGGCGGCGATCCCGATCAGGCCGCGAACAGCTGCGCCGAGGACGGTATCCTCGGCCCGGTCACCGGCATCCTCGGCAGCCTCGCCGCGCTCGAGGTGCTGCGCGCAGTCGTGCCGTTCGGTGACGACAGCGCGGGCAAGCTCCTGCTCGTCGATGCATTGGCGCTACGCTTTCGCACGCTCGTTCTGCCGAAGGACCCCGGCTGCCCGGCCTGCGCGCCTCAAACGCCGGTATAACCGCGATACCATTCCACAAAGCGCGGAATGCCGACGTCGATCGGCACCGCGGCACGGAAGCCCAGATCGCGTTCGATCGCACTGGTATCGGCATAGGTCGCGACGACATCGCCCGGCTGCATCGGCATCATCTCGCGGATCGCGGGTCGCCCACAGGCGGCTTCGATCAGGTCGACGAATCGACCGAGTTCCTCAGCGCGATTGTTGCCGATATTGTAGATCGCGTGCGGCGACACGCTGCCCCCTGCCTTCGGGTTGCGATCGTCCGCGGGTGGTGAATCGAGTGCGGCGACGATGCCCCCGACGATGTCGTCGATATAGGTGAAGTCGCGCTGCATCGCGCCGCCGTTGAACACCTTGATCGGCCGCCCCTCCAGGATCGCGCTGGTGAACAGCCACGGCGCCATGTCGGGCCGCCCCCAAGGTCCGTAGACCGTGAAGAAGCGCAACCCCGTCATCGGCGTGCGATACAGATGCGCATAGCTTTCGCTCATCAGCTCGTCCGCCTTCTTGGTGGCGGCATAGAGCGAGACCGGGTGATCGACGCGGTCTTCGACCCGGAACGGCAGTTCCTTGTTGCCGCCATAGACCGACGACGACGATGCGTAGACGAGGTGCTCCGTCTCCCGCGCCCGTGCGAGTTCGAGCATGTTGAGATGACCGAGCAGATTGGCCCGCGCATAGGCCCGCGGGTTCTCAATCGAATATCGCACCCCGGCCTGTGCGGCGAGATGCACGATCCGGTCGATCGTCGCGCCGCCCACCGCCTGCTCCAGCGCCGCCTCGTCGGCGATATCGACCTCGACGAAACGCACCCGCTCGCCATGATCACGCGCCAGCGCCGCCAAACGGTCATGCTTCAGCTGGACCGGATAATAGGTGTTGAGGTCGTCGATCCCGAGCACATCCTCGCCGCGCGCCGCCAGTGCGTGCGCGACGTGATAGCCGATGAACCCCGCCATCCCGGTGACGAGGATCGTCATCCGATCAATTCAGCAACGACTGGGCGAACGCGCGAACCGCGGGTCCAATGTCCTCGCGGGCGAGCGCCAGCGCCAAATTGGCCTGGATGTACCCGGCCTTGTCACCGCAATCGTAGCGATGCCCGTCGAAGGTGAAGCCGTGGAACGGCTGCTTGCCGATCAGCTGCGCCATCGCGTCGGTCAGCTGGATCTCGCCGCCCGCACCCGCGCCCTGCGTCTCCAGGATGCGCATGACCTCGGGCTGCAGGATATAGCGGCCGGGGATCATCAGGTTGGACGGCGCCTTGCCCTTAGGCTTCTCGACCAGCCCGGTGACTTCGGTCAGGCGACCGTCGACAGCGCCCGGCGAGATGATGCCGTATTTGTCGGTCTCGCTGTCGGGCACTTCCAGCGCGCCGACAATGTTGCCGCCGACGCCGGCATAGGCGTCGACCATCTGTTTCATAAAATTGGGCGTGCCGACCATCAGTTCGTCGGGCAGCAGCACCGCGAAAGGCTCGTCGCCGACGATCTCGCGCGCGCACCACACCGCATGACCAAGGCCGAGCGGCTCCTGCTGGCGGACATAGACGGGCGAACCCGGCTTCTGCCGGATGCCTTCGATCGCGACGAGCGACTTGCCGCGCGCACGCATGGTGTCCTCGAGCTCGTAGGAGATGTCGAAATGATCCTCCAGCGCACCCTTGCCGCGGCCGGTGACGAAGATGATCTGCTCGATCCCCGCTTCCAGCGCTTCCTCGACCGCATATTGGATCAGCGGCTTGTCGACGACGGTAAGCATTTCCTTCGGCATCGCCTTGGTCGCCGGCAGGAAGCGCGTGCCGAGCCCCGCCACCGGGAACACCGCCTTGCGCACGGGCTTGATCATCACATCGTCCTTCTTGTCTCGACCGGGGGTCGCTTACCGATCCGGCGCCTTCCCCGCAAACGCGATTCGTGTCCTCGCCGCGTCGGCTTAGCATCGTCTTAAAGTCCGAACGCTAACGCACCCCGATGACAAAGATCCTCATCGTGTTCGGCACGCGTCCCGAAGCGATCAAACTGTTTCCGGTGGTCACCGCGTTGCTCGCGACGCCCGGGCTGACGGTGCGCACCTGCGTCACCGCGCAACATCGCGGCCTGCTCGATCAGGTGCTCGCGGTCGCGGGGCTGGTGCCCGATCTCGATCTCGATCTGATGGAGCCCGGCCAGTCGTTGGACCGCCTGACCGCGCGGCTGCTTACGGGCTTGGGCGAGGTGATGGACGTCGAGCGGCCCGATCGTGTCATCGTCCAGGGCGACACCGCCACCGCGATGGCGGGCGCGCTCGCCGCCTATTACCGCAAGATCCCGGTCGCGCATGTCGAGGCGGGGCTGCGCTCCGGCGACATCTACCATCCCTGGCCCGAAGAGGTGAACCGCCGCATCGTCGCGCCGATTGCCGATCTTCACTTCGCGCCCACCGCCACCGCTGCGGCGGCCTTGACGCGCGAGAATATTCGCGACGGCGTCCATGTCACCGGCAACACCGTGATCGACGCGTTGCACTGGACGAAGGCGCGGATCGTGGCGGACCCCGCGATTGCCGCCGGGCTCGACGATGTCGCCGAGCGTTTTGCCGGCAAGAAGATCGTCCTCGTCACCACGCACCGCCGCGAGAATTTCGGCGACGGCATGGCAGCCATCGCGCGCGCGATCGCGCGGATCGCCGCGCGCGAGGATGTCGCCATCCTCTTCCCGGTGCACCCCAACCCCAATGTTGTCGCGGTGATGGACGACATCCTCGGCGATCATCCGCGCATCGCGCGCGTCGCCCCGCTCGATTACCCGCATTTCATCCGCGCGCTCGATCTCTGCCACCTCGTGCTGACCGATTCGGGCGGCGTGCAGGAGGAGGCACCCGCCTTCGGCAAGCCGGTGCTGGTGATGCGCGACACCACCGAACGGCCGGAAGGCGTCGAAGCAGGCACCGCGCGCCTGGTCGGCACCGACGAGGCGCGCATCGTTTCCGAAGTCTTCAGGCTTTTGGACGACAAGGCCGCCCACGCCACCATGGCCCGTGCGCACAACCCCTTCGGCGACGGCCAAGCCAGTAAACGAATCGCGAGGATCATCGCCGATGCTGTCAGCGCCTGACCTGAAGGTCGCCATCCTCGGGCTCGGCTATATCGGCCTGCCCACCGCGGCGGTGATCGCGCGAACCGGCGCGCAGGTGCTCGGGGTCGATGTCGCGCAGTCGGTCGTCGACACGGTCAATTCGGGCAAGGTCCACATCGAGGAGGTCGATCTCGACGGCCTCGTCTCGGGCGTGGTCGCGCGCGGCACGCTGATCGCTTCGACGCAGATCGCGCCTGCCGATGTCTTCGTAATCGCGGTTCCGACCCCGTTCGCGGCCGATCATGCACCCGACATCCGCTACGTGCTCGAAGCGACGGCGACGATCGCGACGGTGTTGAAGGCGGGCGATACGATCATTCTCGAATCGACCTCGCCGGTCGGCACCACAGAACAGGTGCGCGACCTGCTCGCGCGCTTGCGACCCGACCTGCGCGTGCCGGGGCGGACCGGCGACGGCGCCGACGTCGCGATCGCCTATTGCCCCGAACGCGTGCTGCCGGGCCGCATCCTCGTCGAACTCATCGACAACGACCGGGTGATCGGCGGCATCACGCCACGCTGCGCCCGCAAGGCACTGGCGTTCTATCGGCGATTCGTGCGCGGCGCCTGCGTGACGACCACCGCGCGCGCCGCGGAGATGACCAAGCTTACCGAGAACGCGTTTCGCGACGTCAACATCGCCTTCGCGAACGAACTCTCCCTCATTGCGGATACGATGGGCGTCGATGTCTGGGAGGTGATTCGCCTCGCCAATCGTCATCCGCGCGTGAACATCCTCCAGCCTGGCCCCGGCGTCGGCGGGCACTGCATCGCGGTCGACCCATGGTTCCTGGTCCATGCCGATCCCGAGAACACGCCGCTGATCCGCACCGCGCGCGAGGTCAACGACGGCAAGACCGCGCATGTGATCGCGCAAGCGACCGCATTGATCGAATCGCTGCCCGGCACGCCGGTCGCGTGCCTCGGCCTGGCCTTCAAGGCCAATATCGATGACTTTCGCGAGAGCCCGGCACTGCTGATTGCGACGACGCTCGCCGCCCGTTTCGGCAACCGCGTGCGCATCGTCGAACCCTATGCGGCATCGCTGCCAGCCAGCTTCACCGGCAGTGGCGCCACGTTGATCGATATCGACGCGGCAATCGCCAGCTGCCCAATCATGATCGTGCTCGTCGATCACGACGTGTTCCGCTCGGTCCCGCTGGAAGAGCGCGCCGACAAGCGGGTGCTCGATACCCGTGGGATCTGGCCCGACCAGCCCCGCATCACCAGCTTCGACGCAGCCGCGGCCACCCCGCTCAGGCTCGCCGGCTGACGCGAGTTGCGACCGCGCCCACGGGCACCTATAGGCGGCGGCTTGCCGGACACATCATTCAGCCATGCTACGTAACTTCCTGAAATCGCGCGCGGCCAAGCCCGGCTTCGCCATTCCGCCCGGTGAGCGGGTCTATGCGATCGGCGATCTGCACGGGTGCGACGATCTCCTCGCCCGCCTGCTCGACCAGATCGACGCGGACGACAAGGCGCGTGGGCCGGCGAAGACGACGCTGATCTTCCTCGGTGATCTCGTCGACCGTGGCCCCGCCTCGGCGCAAGTAGTCGAGCGGCTGAGACGCCTGGCGTCGGCGCGGCCCAACACGCGGTTCCTGAAGGGCAATCATGAAGAGATCTTCCTCGGCGCGGTCGAGGGAGAGCCAAAGGCGCTGCGGCTGTTCTGCCGGATTGGCGGGCGGGAGACGGTGATCAGTTACGGGCTCGATCCCGATCGCTACGACCGGCTCGATTATGAGGAGTTCGCGGCCGAACTGAAGCAACTCGTGCCGGAAGAGCACGCGGCGTTCATCGATGGTTTCGAGGACATGATCGAGATCGGCGACTATGTCTTCGTCCATGCCGGGATACGCCCCGGCGTCGATCTGGGCGAACAGCAAAGCCGCGACCTGCGCTGGATCCGCGATCCGTTTCTCGACCATGATCGCTCGTTCGACAAGATGATCGTTCACGGGCACACGATCTCTCCGGAGGTCGAGTTCAGGAGCAATCGGATCGGGGTCGATACCGGTGCTTACACCAGCGGTCACTTGTCGGCGCTCGGGCTCCAAGATGCGACGAGCTGGACTATTGTTACAGTTTAACTTCGCTTCACCGCAAGAATTACCCGACGAGCAGCTATACACCCTCTTTCCGCAACTTGCTGGCATGCTATGAGGTAAAACGGCGCTGGATTGTTGCAGCGCCGCAACAGTGCGGAAGACATTCGCATAAAACCCGTTCGCGGGTTGCCTTGCTCTCCCGGTGGTGGCAAGGCACCGGCTGACGAGCAAAGAGGGAGTTCGACATGCGTCTTGGTAAGTATTTCATGGCCGCAGCAGCCGCCACGATGGCAGTTGCTCCGGCAGTGGCCGCTCCGGCGAACCCGGCAGCGAGCCTCTCGGTTTCGAAGTCGGTTCGCGCCGCTTCGGTTTCCGCGAAGAAGGATAAGCTTGCAGGCGGCGGCGTTATCGTCGCTATCCTGGCCGCAGCAGCGGTCGTCGCAGGCATCGTAATCGTCGCTGACAGCGATGACGACGCAGACAGCAACTAAGCTTAACCGCTCAGTTGAGGAAAATAGCGGTCCTAGGGCCGCTATTTTTTTGTCTGCGGTAGATGATTGTACCTGTGTTTGAGGGCGATAGGAGTTGAGCGGCGCGGGTGCTTACCTCCACTTGCACGCATTATGCGTGACAACCCGGTCCGCGCGGCGCCGCGGAGATCGTCGGCCCAAACGTCTTTCGAAGACGAAGTGAGCCGGACTGCGCTAGGGGACCGCAAGTAGCGCTCCGCCAGCTTGTTCGTCATCCCCGCGCAGGCGGGGAGCCAGACTGGCTGACTTCAGTATGTCAGCCGCATCGTTGTTCGCTAGTCTGGATCCCCGCCTGCGCGGGGATGACGGAAACGGGCAGCTCGATGTTTTCTACTCTCGGGAACTCAACGACTGAGCCACCCCCGTTCGCAGTGATGGGGGATAGTAGCCGCCAAGCAGCGTATCGACCGTCGGTGTTGTAGGACAGACTGGCACTGTGCTCGGGCATCGACGAAGCTCGCTAATTCCCGAAGAACAGATCGATGGCCGTTTAGACCTCACAATATCGGGTTAGCTCTCTGACGCTGAGTGGGCCGACGATTACTGGACCATGCCGTGTCTCACTGCCGTCGGCGACGACAGGAAGTCAGCCCTCCTCCAATCTCGCCTTACGACGGTGCCACCGCTGGTTGCGGGTCAGCCGGAGCGTGCCTTGATCGACCTGGCAGCCATCACTGCGGCGGCGGGCCGCCAGGCATGCCGCCGGGCATACCACCCGGGGCGCCGCCGGGCATGCCGCCCTGGCCCATCATCTGCTGTTGCTGCTGCATCTGGCGGACGACCGCCTCGGGCAGGAAGTCGACCAGTTCGATGTCGAAGGCTAGCGTCGAGTTGCCAGGGATCGGGCCCTTGGTCTCAGCGCCATAGCCGAGGCTCGGCTTGATCCATACGCGGTACTTGGCGCCCTTGGGCATCAGCTTCAGCGCTTCGGAGAAGCCGGGGACGACGCCTGCGACGGGCATCGGCGTCGGCTGCTGCGACTTGTCGAAGGTCGTGCCGTTGAGCAGCTTGCCCTCGTAGTTGATCAGCGCGATGTCGGCGTCGGTCGGCTTGGCCGCGCCGGGCTTGCCGGGCGCGATCACCTTGTACTGGAGACCGGACGGCGTGGTCACCACACCGCGGGCGCGGGCGTTGCGCGCCATGAAATCGTCGCCCTGACGGGCCAGCGCGAAAGCGGCGATGCACGCCAGCGCGATTCCGATCCAAAGATAGACGATATAGCTGCGCTTGACGGGCTGCAGCGGCACGGCGGTAACGGTCGACATGGCGAGACACCTGGAGTGGGTGATGCCGGGCCGGCCGTCACCGGTGAAAAGTCACAAAAGTCACACCCTACGCGCACGCGCGCGCGAGGTAAGGCAGCCGGTTCTTACCGGGCGCCGTCGCGCTCCATGCGCTTGCGCTCCAGCTTGCGGGCGCGGCGGACGGCGGCGGCACGCTCGCGAGCGCGCTTCTCCGAGGGCTTCTCGTAGTGACGGCGCAGCTTCATTTCGCGGTACACGCCTTCGCGCTGCAGCTTCTTCTTGAGCGCGCGCAGGGCCTGATCGACATTATTGTCGCGAACGATGATCTGCATAAACCGCCTGGACTCCAGTCAAATAGCAAACGCGGCTGCGGACCCAGTCCGCGCCGTGCGAACGGGGCGATTAGCAGCGAGCCCCAGCGATGGCAACCCTCCCCGGCCCGCGGAGAGACGCTTTGCCGCCGCCTTGCAGCAGGGCTAAGGCCGGTGGATGACCCCGCTGACGCTATACAACAGCCTGACTCGATCGCTGGAGCCGTTCCGACCGATCGATCCCGCCAACGTTCGGATCTATTCCTGCGGCCCGACAGTGTACAATTATGCGCATGTCGGCAATCTGCGCGCCTATGTCTTCACCGACACGCTAGGACGGGTGTTGCGGTGGAAGGGCTATCCCCTCACCCACATCATCAACATCACCGATGTCGGGCATCTGACGTCGGACGCCGATTTGGGCGACGATAAGATGGAGGCCGCGGCGCGAGCGAGCGGGCACGATATCTGGAGAATCGCCGCGCATTACACCGCGGCGTTCAAGCAGAACCTTAAGGATCTGCACATCGGCGATCCGGCCGCCTTCCCGCTCGCCACCGATCACATCGCCGAGATGATCGCGTTCGCCGAAACCATCGCCGAGCGGCATTGTTATCAGCTCGCCGACGGCCTGTATTTCGATACCGCGACCGTCCCCGACTACGGCCGGCTGGCGCGGACCGGGAGCGACGATGTCGAGGGGCGCATCGATCCGGTCGCGGGCAAGCGGCATCCGCAGGATTTCGCGATCTGGCGGACCTCCGCCCCCGGCGAGAACCGGCAGATGGAGTGGGACTCGCCTTGGGGCCGGGGCGCGCCGGGCTGGCATCTGGAATGTTCGGTGATGAGCCGCAAATATCTGGGCGCGTCGTTCGACATCCATACCGGCGGCATCGACCACCGCGAGATCCACCACCCCAACGAGATCGCGCAGAACCAAGCCTATTGCGATTGCGCGGACACCGGCGCGACCTTCTGGATGCACAACAACTTTCTCGTCGACCGCGCGGGAAAGATGTCGAAGTCGGCCGGTGAATTCCTGACCCTGCAGGCGCTTGTCGATCGCGGGTTCCACCCGCTCGCATACCGGCTGATGTGCCTCCAGGCGCAATACCGGTCGGAGCTGGAATTCTCGTGGGACAATCTCTCGGCGGCATCGACCCGGCTGAAGCGGCTGGTTCACGCCGTCGCCGCCCTGCGCGATCGCCCCGCCGCGCCCACGACGGGCGCCACCGCACCGTATCGCGCGCAGCTCGACGAGGCGGTGGCCGACGATCTCAACACCGCCAGGGCGCTGCCGGCGCTCGACGCGCTTCTCGCCGACAAGCGGATCTCGCCTGCCGACCGCCTTGCCGCGCTGGCGGATTTCGACGCGGTACTCGGGCTCGACCTGCTGACCTTGCGCCGCGAGGATCTGCGAGTCCGTCCGGTATCGGCGGCGATAGATGCCGCTACCGTCGAAGATCGCCTGGCCGCGCGGCGCGAAGCGCGCGCGGCGAAGGATTTCGCGCGATCCGACGCGATCCGCGACGAGCTCGCGGCGATGGGTGTCGAGGTGATGGACGGTGACCCGCTCGGCTGGGACTGGAGGATCGACACATGAAGGCTGTCCTACCCGCGATCGCGCGCGGGCTGCTCGAACCGCATCTGCCCGCCACGGTCGAGCCCGCGTGGTTCGCCTCGCCCGCGGACGCCAACGCGATGATCGCGGATGCCGAGATCGCCTGGGTCGACATGCAGCCGACGCACCTCGTCGCGGAAGCGCTGCAAGCCGCGGGACCCAATTTGAAGTGGGTGTCGACCATCTATGCCGGGCTCGACGCCTTCCCGCTCGACACGCTTCGCAGCAAGGGCGTGACGCTGACCAACGGGGTCGGGATCAACGCCTATGCGGTCGCCGAATATGCGGTTCTGGGCGTGCTCGCCGCGGCCAAGCGCTTCGACGAGGTCGTCCGCGCGCACGACCGCCACGAATGGCCGGGCGATTCGGCGGGCAAGATCGAACTGTTCGAGACCAGCGCGCTGGTCGTTGGCTATGGCGCGATCGGCCGGTTGATCGGCGATCGGCTCGCGGCGTTCGGGGTCGCGGTGACCGGCGTCACCCGATCGGGGCGCGACGGGACGCTGACCCCCGATACTTGGCAGGCGACGCTCGGCGATTATGACTGGGTGATCCTCGCCGCGCCATCGACCGACGCGACCAAGGCGATGATCGGCGCGGTCGAGCTCGCGACGATGAAGCCCGGCGCGTGGCTGATCAACATCGCGCGGGGCGATATGATCGACGACGACGCGCTGATCGATGCGCTGGCGAAAGGCGGCATCGCGGGTGCGTTCCTGGACCCGACCAACCCCGAACCGCTGCCCGCAGATCACCCGCTCTGGTCCGCCCCCAATTGCATGATCACCATGCATCTGTCGGGCCGCAGCCAGACCAAGATGTTCCGCCGCGGCGCCACGCTGTTCCTGGAGAACCTCGCGGCCTATGTCGCGGGCCGGCCGATGCGCAACGTCGTCGATCTCGACGCGGGTTACTGAAGCGCCTCGTCGCGGCTGGCGAGCAGCGGCGGCAGGTAGGGACGCGCCGAGCCCGCCGGGATGCGCGCGATCTCGTCGGCGATCGCCTGCGCGCGTGCTTTGGACGACGGATGCGTGCGGCTGCGGAACAGGCCGCCATCGACGTCGCCGCCATGATCGCGCCAGAACGCGACCGCGCCCTGCGGATCATAGCCGGCGTTGCGCAACAGGTGCATGCCGAGCAGGTCCGCCTCGGTCTCGGTGCGGCGGAAGATGCGGGCATTGCGGCCAACCTCGGCGAGCAGCCCGCGGCTGACCTTCGCCGCATCGAGCCGCGCGCGGTGACGCAGGATGTTGTGCGCGAGTTCGTGCGCGACGACGACCGCGACCTGATCGTCGGTGTATCGTTCGAAAAAGCGCACCGCGACCTGTACCGTCCGGCCGTCCGCCGACGCCTCCATACCCGGGCCGAGCAGCACTTCGAAACTCCCCGGACATCCCGCGACCGCAGCGATCGCGATCGTCCGCCGCGCACCGCCCTTTAGCAGATCGACCCGCAACGGCGCGCCGATGGGCTGGCGGGCGATCAGCGCGTTTGCGGCATCGCGCGCGCTGCTGTCGGCCTTCGCGCCCGGCGGTCCAGTCAGTTGCTCGCCGTTGATGGCGACGAGCGAGTCGTTCGCGACCACGCCGGCGCGCGCCGCGGGTGCGGCGGGCACGACCGCCTCAATTGCAATCGGCGTTTCGAACCCGAAGCTCGCCCGTGCCTGCGCGCGAAGATCGGGCTCATATTGGCCGAGGCTGTGGATCGCCCAGCCCGGCGACGGCACGAGATCGCGGCAGAGGGTCGCGTTGGCGGTGGTCAGCCGATAGGCGATGCCCGCCAACCGCTGATCGACGATGCGCAGCGCCGCGAAAGTCGCCGCGGGATCGGCCTGCGGCGAAGCGGGCGCCGGAACCAGGGCGACGATGGCGGCGAGGATCGCAAAACGGCGCCGGAAAGCGGGAACGAGCGGCATGATCATGCGATGCGCGCCCTAAGCCGTCCCGGAGCTGAACGCCACCGCCGCCGGTCCCGGACGCCCGTGCGCATCCGCTCCCTGCCCCGCCCAAGCTTTCCTTCGTTGCGAAAACCGGCGTTTGCGGGCATGGCCGGGCACGAACAAAGGACCGAGAACATGGCCGCAAACTGGGCCCCCGATAGCTGGACTCACGCCGATGCGCGCCAGCTTCCCGACTATCCCGATGCCGCCGCGCTCGACGCCGCGACCGAGACGCTGCGCAATTATCCGCCGCTGGTGTTCGCTGGCGAGGCGCGCAACCTCACCGAGTCGCTGGGCGAGGTGGCCGAGGGTCGCGCGTTCCTGCTCCAGGGCGGCGATTGCGCGGAGAGCTTCGCCGAGTTCCACCCGAACAACATTCGCGACACGTTCCGCGTCATCCTGCAGATGGCGGTGGTGCTGACCTTCGCGTCGAAGCTGCCGGTGGTGAAGCTCGGGCGGATGGCGGGCCAGTTCGCCAAGCCGCGCAGCACCCCGACCGAGGTGATCGACGGGGTCGAGCTGCCGAGCTATCGTGGCGACAACGTCAACGACATCGGCTTCAGCGCCGAAAGCCGGATTCCCGATCCGCAGCGGATGATCCGCGCCTATTCGCAGTCGGCAGCGACGCTGAACCTGCTGCGCGCGTTCGCGCAGGGCGGCTATGCCAACCTGCACCAGGTGCATCGCTGGACCCACGACTTCATGGGCCGCAGCCCCTGGTCGAAGAAATACGCCGAGACCGCCGACCGGATCGGCGAAGCGCTGGAGTTCATGAAGGCGTGCGGGATCGACCCGGAGATCGTGCCGCAGCTCGCGCAGACGCATTTCTACACCAGCCACGAAGCGCTGCTGCTGCCGTTCGAACAGGCGATGGCGCGGCAGGATTCGCTGACCGGCGACTGGTACGACACCAGCGCGCATTTCCTGTGGATTGGCGACCGGACGCGGTTCGAGGGATCGGCGCACGTCGAGTTCCTGCGCGGCATCGGCAATCCGATCGGCGTGAAATGCGGGCCGTCGCTGGAGCCCGACGCGCTGCTGCGGATGCTCGATACGCTCAACCCCGCGCGGGTGCCCGGGCGGATGACGCTGATCACGCGCTACGGTTACGACAAGATCGAGGCGCACCTGCCGAAGCTGGTCCGCGCGGTGACGCGCGAAGGCCATCCGGTGGTGTGGAGCTGCGATCCGATGCACGGCAACGTCGTGAAGGCCGCCAACGGCTACAAGACGCGGCCGTTCGACCGGATCCTCGCCGAGGTCCGCGGCTTCTTCGCGGTCCACCGCGCAGAGGGCACGCATGCGGGCGGTATCCATGCCGAGATGACCGGGCAGAATGTGACCGAATGCACCGGCGGCGCGGTCGACGTCACCGAACAGAGCCTGGCGGATCGTTACCACACGCATTGCGACCCGCGCCTCAACGCGAGCCAGAGCCTCGAACTCGCGTTCCTGCTGGCGGAGATGCTCAACGCGGAGATGGCGGAGCGCCGCAAGGTCGCCGCCTGACTGGGCGTCGCGCCGCCTCGCGGCGGCGCGCTGCTCCAACCGTCTTGACGCCCGGCGCCCCCTCCCCTAGACGCGCCCCTCCACCGCGGCCCCTTCGTCTAGCGGTTAGGACGTCGCCCTCTCACGGCGAAAGCACGAGTTCGATTCTCGTAGGGGTCACCACGCCAAGCGCTGGTTTTGCATCGGTCGGGGATCTTGGCTCCAGCCTCTATCCGTCTCCGCCCTCGACAAAAAGGTAGCGGGCGTGCACCGCGTCCCCATGAGCGACCAGCAAGATCAAGGCTCGACCGAGCCTGCCGATGTTCATGACGATCGGGAGGACTGGGACGCCATCGTCGTCGGCACGGGCATGGGCGGCGGCATGGCCGGTCGCCGGTTGACCGAGCAAGGCTTGCGAGTGTTGTTCCTTGAAAAGGGAGACACGCTGGCGCCGATGGAGCGGCAAATCGCGCCGGCGGGCAACGATCCGACGGAGCGTCAGAGTCGGGGCTTGTGGCCAGATCTGTTCGGGACGTCGGTCGACGACATCGATGCGGATCTTTCGATGTCGATCGGCTGCGGCGTTGGTGGATCGACCTTGCTGTATGCGGCGGCGCTCGAGCGTTTGGCCCGCGACGATATCGACGCGACCGAGGATCATCCGCATCCGACCGGCGGTTGGCCGATCGCCTATGATGAGCTCGTGCCTTATTATCGGCTCGCCGAACGCTGGCTACGCGTGCACGGCACCACGATACCGGGCGAGAATGACGCGGAGGAACTACTGCGGCCGCCGCCCATGCGCGCGAGCGATGCGGTCCTGATGCAGGATATGGCCGCGGCGGGACTGGCCCCATACCGGCTGCATGTCGGCATCGCCTACAAGCCGGGGTGCAAGGAATGTCTCGGCGTGCCTTGCCCCATCGGGTGCAAAAGCGACTCGAAGACGTGCGGGGTGGATCCAGCCCTCGGCGCCGGCGCCACGCTGGTGACCGGCGCGGACGTCGTGCGGCTGGAAGCGGATGCGACGCGCGTAACCGGGGTGATCTATCGCCGCGCCGGCAAGTTACACCGTGTCCGCGCGCCGATCGTCATCCTGGCCGCGGGGACGATGCGCTCCGCTCCACTCCTGCTTGGCTCTCGCAGCGCCGCATGGCCGGAGGGGATCGCAAACCGCTCGGGCGTGCTCGGTCGCAACCTGATGTTCCACGTCGATAATTGGTTCGCGATATGGCCGAGCCGCAAGGCAGAGGGGCAAGGCCCGACCAAGACGATCGGTAGCCGTCAGCTGTACCGCGCGGACGGTCTGCGGCTCGGCATGATCCAGGCGACCGGTCTGTCCGCCGGCTACGGCAACATCCTCACTTTCCTGTACAATCGGTTCGATGCGAGCCGCTGGCGCGCGCTGCGTCCCGCGCGACCGTTCTTGCGTGTCCCTGCCAAGGTCGCCGAGAAGCTCTTCGGGACCGCGACCATCCTGACCATGTTGGTCGAGGACCTGCCCTATCTCCACAATCGTCTGGAACTCGACCCGAAAAGCCCGTCCGGGGTTCGGGTGCATTATCGCACCCCCGAAGAATTGCGGTCGAGAGCCCGTGCCTCGCGCGGCTTGTTGAAGCGTGCCTTCCCGAACAGCCGGCTGTTCTGGTTGAGCGCGGACGCACTGATCAACTGGGGGCACCCGATGGGAACGTGCAGGTTCGGCAACGATCCCGCCACCAGCGTGCTCGATCGCGACTGCAAGGCGCACGGGATCGACAACCTCTATGTCGTCGACGGATCGTTCATGCCGACCGGCGGCGGGGTGAACCCGAGCCTGACGATCGCGGCCAATGCGATCCGGGTGGCGGACCGGATCGGCGAACAGTTCGCGTCGTCGCGGCGGTCGTCAGCCCAGGCCGACCCGGCGGAGCAGCTTTCGCTTTAGCCCCACCGGCGGTTCCACGATCGTCTCCCCCGAGAACATCCGTCCATTGGGTCCGCCAGGAGGAAGATCGATCCAGCGCAGCCCCCAGACCGCAGCTACCGCCGGATCGATACCGTCGGCGATGCCCATCTCGGTGCGCAGCACGCCAGGCACCCACTCGTTGACCAGGATATCGGGGTAGTCGCCGGCGACTTCCGCGGCGGCTGCACGCGCGAGTGCATGGATCGCGCCCTTGGAAGCGGAGTAGGCCCAGGAGTCCGGCAACGGCGCGAGATCGGCGAAGCTACCGAGCACGACGATGCGGCCGTGCGCGGCGCGCATCATGCCCGGCAGTACCGCACGAATCGCATTGGCGACCCCCACGACGTTCACCGCCATCACGTCGAGTGCCTCGGCAGAGCCCTGCTCGTGAATCCGTCCGCGAGGGTAGATTGCCGCATTGGCGAAAAGCCCGTCGACCTTGCCGAACCGAGCGCGGGCAGCGGTTGCGATCGCAGCCAACGCCTCCGCGTCGCGCACATCCGCGGTGGCCGTTAAGATCCGGGCGGGATCGAGATCCTTCACCGTCTCGTCGAGCTGGTCGGACCGGCGAGCGACCGCGATCGCCACATCACCGCGTTCCACCAATGCCCGAACGAGTGCTCGACCGAGGCCGGCGCTCGCGCCGGTCACCATAACGACCTTCGCCACTCTTCACTCTCCGCTCGATCATCAGACTTCTGTATGACCTGACGCCGGCCCTAATCGGGAATGGCGTCGCAAACAACGTCATGGGTTCGAAGGATTTCTGCGGCACGATAGACCGTCGGCAACAAGAGTCGGCCGGCGCCGACGATCGTCAGTACAAGCCGATCGCCGCGCCGGCTGCACCGAGAGCGCAGAGGACGAAAGCGACGCCCATCGCGATCGTCGAAGGTCCCGGTTCCGCCCTGTTGCTCGGTGCGAATTTGAGCACCACGACCGCGAGGCTGAGCGCACCAATGGCGACTACGCTCCAGCCCACAACCGTCATGTCCGCGGGGATTGCTCTATGCATCGGCAGCCCTCTAGCATGGCGCGCCCGACAGACAAGGCGAGCCGATCAGGTTGGGATCGTGAGAAGGCGAAGAAGCCGCCGACCTTTCGGCCGACGGCTCCGCCCGTTCGCGAGGGAGTTCAAGTCAAGCGAACGAGACCTTGGTGGACTTGCGGCGATAGCGCAGCGTGGCGCCCATCATGCCGAAGCCG
>NZ_CAXTEM010000007.1:0-100086 GCF_964243315.1 uncultured Sphingomonas sp.
AGGCGGTGGTGATCCGCTGCGACGGCCGCACCTTCTTCGCCGGCGCCGACATCACAGAATTCGGCAAGCCGATGCAGGAGCCCGGCCTGCCGACGGTGATCGACATGATCGAATCCGCCGACAAGCCGGTCGTCGCCGCGATCCACGGCACTGCCCTCGGCGGCGGCTGCGAAGTCGCGCTCGGCTGCCACTACCGCGTCGCCGTGCCCTCGGCGAAGATCGGCACGCCCGAGGTGAAGCTCGGCCTGCTACCCGGCGCCGGCGGCACCCAGCGCATCCCCCGCATCGCCGGCGTGCCTCTCGCGCTCGAGATGACCGCCAAGGGCGATCCGATCTCGGCGAAGCAGGCGCTCGACGCCGGCCTGGTCGACAAGCTCGTCGGCGAGGACAGCCTGGAGGCCGACGCGATCGCCTTCGCCCGCGAGATTGCGAGCGCCCGTCCCCTGCCCCGCGCCAGCGAGAAGACCGCGACACCCGATCCCGACGCAGTCGCCGCGTTCCGCAAGGCCAACGCCAAGCGCTTCCGCGGCTTCGAAGCGCCCGAAGCCAACATCAAGTGCGTCGAGGCGGCGTCGAACGGCTCCACCTTCGCCGACGGCATCGCCAACGAGCGCGCCGAGTTCATGAAGCTGATGATGGGCACCCAGTCCGCCGCGCAGCGCCACATCTTCTTCGCCGAGCGTCAGGCCGCGAAGATCGACGGCATCCCCGCCGACATCCAATTGCGCGAGATCAAGCGCGTCGGCGTGATCGGCGCCGGCACGATGGGCGGCGGCATCTCGATGAACTTCCTGTCCGCAGGGATCCCGGTCACGATCGTCGAGATGCAGCAGGACGCGCTCGACCGCGGCACCGGCGTCGTCCGCAAGAACTACGAGGCGTCCGCCGCCAAGGGCCGTATCAAGCCCGAACAGGTCGAACAGGCGATGGGCGCGCTCAACCCCACGCTCGACTTCGATGCGCTCGCCGATTGCGACCTGATCATCGAGGCGGTGTACGAGAACATGGACGTGAAGAAGGAGATCTTCACGAAGCTCGACGCGCTCTGCAAGCCAGGCGCGATCCTCGCCTCGAACACCTCCTACCTCGACATCGACGAGATCGCCGCCTGCACCAAGCGTCCCGAAGACGTCGTCGGCATGCACTTCTTCTCGCCCGCCAACGTCATGAAGCTGCTCGAAGTCGTGCGCGGCGAAAAGACGGCGGGCGACGTGCTCGCCACCGTCATGGCGCTCGCCAAGAAGATCAGGAAGGTCGCGGTGGTTGCGGGCGTCTGCCACGGCTTCATCGGCAACCGCATGCTGATGCCGCGTCAGGTCGAGGCCAACAAGCTGTTGATGGAGGGCGCCACGCCCGAACAGATCGACCGCGTCCATGTCGAATTCGGCATGCCGATGGGGCCGTTCCAGATGAGCGATCTCGCCGGTGTCGACATCGGCTGGCACCGCGATCCGACCCGGATCGAGAACATCCGCGACGCACTCGCCGCGGAAGGTCGCTGGGGCCAGAAGAAGCAGGCCGGCTTCTACGATTACGACGAGAAGCGGAACCCCACGCCCTCGCCCCGCGTCGCCGAGATCATCGAGGATTTCCGCTCCAAGTCGAACATGAAGAAGCGCGAGATCACCGACGAGGAAATCGTCGAACGTACCCTCTACACGATGGTCAACGAAGGCGCGCTGATCCTCGAAGAAGGCAAGGCGCAGCGCGCGTCCGACATCGATGTGGTATGGATCTACGGCTATGGCTGGCCGGTCTATCGCGGCGGCCCGATGTTCTGGGCGCAGACCGAAGGCTATGACAAGGTCGTGAAGGGCCTGGAAAAGCACGGCTTCCCCGTGGCGCAAAGCCTGAAGGCAGGCACGATCAAGTAACCAACCCTCCCCGGCATGGGGAAGAGAACCATGCGAAGCATGGTGGAGGGGGCGAGCCCCACAAGCTCCGCTCCCGAGGGTCCCCCTCCCCCACCGGTAAGGAACAGGAGAAGATGCAGATGACCGACCTCGACACCTTCCGCCGCGAGACCAGGGCATGGCTCGAGGAGAACTGCCCGCCCGAAATGCGCGAGCCGGTGCGCACCGAAAAGGATGCGGTCTGGGGCGGTCGCGACCAGAGCATGCTCACCCCTGCGCAGAAGCAGTGGATGGACACGATGGGCGCGCGCGGCTGGACCGTGCCCGATTGGCCGACGCAATATGGCGGCGGCGGCCTCTCGCCTGCCGAGACCAAAATCCTCCGCGAGGAAATGGCCGCGATCCGCGCGCGCAATCCGCTCAACAGCTTCGGCATCTCGATGCTCGGGCCGGCGCTGCTGAAATACGGCACTGAGGAACAGAAGCTCGACCACCTACCCAAGATCGCGCGTGGCGAGATCCGCTGGTGCCAGGGCTATAGCGAACCCAATGCCGGCTCCGATCTCGCCGGCCTCGCCGCCTCGGCGGAGGACGCGGGCGACCATTACATCGTCAACGGCCAGAAGGTCTGGACCAGCTATGCCGACAAGGCCGACTGGATTTTCTGCCTGGTCCGCACCAGCAAGGAATCGAAGCAGGGCGGGATCAGCTTCGTGCTGTTCGACATGAAGACGCCGGGCGTCTCGACCAAGCCGATCCTGCTGATCAGCGGCTATTCGCCGTTCTGCGAGACCTTCATGGACAATGTGAAGGTGCCGAAGGCCAATCGCGTCCATGACGAGAACAAGGGCTGGGACGTCGCCAAATACCTGCTCGGCCACGAACGCGAGATGATCTCCGGGATGGGTCTCGCCGGCGGCGGTCGCAATCCGCTGATCGAGGGCGCGATCGCCACGGTCGGCCTCGATCACGACGGTCGCCTCGCCGATCCGCTGCTGCGCTCGCAGATCGCGATGTTCGAGGTTCGGGCCAAGGCGTTCGGGGCGATGTCCGAACGCTTTATCGACGAACTGAAGGCCGGTCGCGCGCATCCCGCCCAGCCGAGCATGATGAAATATGTCGGCACCGAGCTGAACAAGAGCCGCTACGAGCTGATGATGGCCGCGGGCGGTTCGGACGCGCTCGAATGGGAGAGCGATCGCTCCAACGGCGGCGGCACCCCGCGCGCGTGGCTGCGGACCAAGGCGAACTCGATCGAGGGCGGCACCAGCGAAGTCCAGCTCAACATCATCGCCAAGCGGATCCTCGAACTGCCCGCCTAAGCGACCGCCTTGCTCCTGCGGACGCAGGAGCCCAGAGCCACAGGGCTGGACGGCTGGAACCCTGGGTTCCGGCGTCCGCCGGAACACGGAAAATAAGATCCCATGCCGCTCTACCTCGACGACGACCAGACCGCCCTTCAGGACACGATCCGCGACTTCGTCGCCACCGAGGCGCCGGTCTCGCACCTCCGCGCGCTCCGCGACGCCGACGACCCGACCGGATTCAGCCGCGATCTGTGGAAGCAGTTCGCCGAGATGGGGTTCACCGGCATGATGATGGGCGAAGACCAGGGCGGGCTCGGCATGGGCCATGTCGAGGCCGGCGTCGTGCTCGAAGAGATCGGCCGCAACCTGACCCCCTCGCCCTTCCTCTCCACCGCGGTCGCCGCGGTTGCGGCATTGCAGGGCACCGCGCAGGCCGACCGCTGGTTTCCCGGCATCGTCGCCGGCGACACCGTCGCAGCGCTCGCGATCGACGAAGGCGCCAAGCACCGCGATCACATCGCGATGAGGGCCGAGCGATCGGGCAATGGCTTCAAGCTCACCGGCGCCAAGCAGTTCGTCACCCACGGCCATGTCGCCGACCTGCTGATCGTCGCCGCCCGCACCGCCGGCGCCGCGGGTGACGACGAGGGCGTGACCCTGTTCGCGGTCGACAAGGACGCCGCCGGCCTGACCGCCGAAGCCGAGCGCCTCGCCGATTCCAGCCTCGCCGCGCGCATGACCTTCGACGGTCTCGAGGTCGATGCCGACGCGGTAATTGGCGAGGTCGACGCCGGCCGCGCGCCGCTCGATCGCCTGCTCCGCGCCGGCCGCACCGGGGCCTCCGCGGAACTGCTCGGCGTCGGCGGCGGCGCGATGGACATGACCGTCGGCTATCTCAAGCAGCGCAAGCAGTTCGGCACGCTGATCGGCAGTTTCCAGGCGCTCCAGCACCGCGCCGCGCACCTCTATTCGGAAATGGAGATCGCCCGCGCCGCCGTCCTGAAGGCGCAGCAGCAACTCGACGCCGGGCACGCCGATGCCGATACCGCGGTGTCGGTCGCCAAGGCGATGACCGCGCTCGCGACCACGCTCAGCGTTCAGGAAGGCATCCAGATGCACGGCGGCATCGGCATGACCGACGAATACGACATCGGCTTCTACATGAAGCGCGCGCGCGCGCTCGCCGAGATGTTCGGCGACGCCAACTTCCACGCCGATCGGCTCGCCCGCGCAGCAGGCTATTGATGACGGAGCCCGACCCCGAGGCCTGGACGCCCCCGCTGCCGGAAGTGTTGGCGGCCGGCCTGGTATCGCTGCTCGACGTCGAGGAGATCGACACCGATCTCTATCGCGGGGCGCGCCAGCCCGGCGGTCGCGGCCGGGTGTTCGGCGGGCAGGTGATCGGCCAGGCGCTGCAAGCCGCGCAACGCTCGGTGGAGGGCAAGGCGGCGCACTCGCTCCACGCCTATTTCATGCGCGCGGGCGACGAAGAACACCCGATCATCTTCCGCGTGGTCCGCGATTTCGAAGGCAAGAGCTTCTCGACCCGGCGCGTCATCGCGCTGCAGAAGGGGCAGCCGATCCTCAACATGGCGGCGTCTTTCCAGGTTCCCGAAGACGGGCTGGCGCATCAGGACGCGATGCCGGACGTGCCCCCGCCGGAAGACCTCCAGTCCGAAAGCGAGCTGCGCCGTGCCGCCGCCGACAAGATGCCCGAGCGCTACCGCGAGTTCTTCCGCCGCCGCACGAGCCCGATCGACATCCGCCCGCTCCACCCGCGTAGCTGGTTCGAACCCGTCACGCGGGAGCCGCGCAACTATAGCTGGTTCCGCGCCGTCGCGCCGATCGGCGACGATCCCGCGATGCACCGCGCGGTGCTCGCCTATGCCAGTGACATGGCGCTGATGGCGACATCGATGATGCCCCACGGCGTTAACTGGATGACCCCCGGCATGCAAAGCGCGAGCCTCGATCATGCGCTATGGATCCACGAGCCGGTGCGTGCCGACGAATGGCTGCTCTACGCCACCGACAGCCCCTGGGCCGGCCACGCCCGCGGCATGAACCGCGGCAGCATCTTCTCGCGCGACGGTCGTCTGGTGGCGAGTGTCGCGCAAGAGGGGCTGATCCGCAAACGCGAGCCGCGTTGAGGGTTTGTTCACGCTAAGGCGCAAAGGCGCGAAGCAGACGGGTTCCACGCGGAGGCGCGGAGGTAAGAGGCTGCGCCGCAGGCTCCAACTTTCTCTTCCTCTGCGTCTCCGCGCCTCCGCGCGAACCCCCTCCCTACTTCTTCGCGCCTTCGCGCCTTCGCGCCTTCGCGTGAACCAATCGTGTTCCCCACACCCGTTCGTTTCGAGTAGGGATCGAGCTCGTCAAGAGCCCGTATCGAGAGGCATCGCCCCAAGAGAGGACCTCTCGATACGCCGTCTCGACAGGCTCGACGGCTACTCGAGGCAAACGGGTGGAGAGGCTCCCCCCTAAACCGCCGTCTTCCCATATTCCTGCCGCGTCACTGGGTGGCTCGACGACAGTCCGCCATCCACCGCGATCGCCTGCCCGTTGACGTAGCTCGCATCGTCCGACGCCAGGAACAGCGCGACCTTCGCCAGTTCCTCCGGCTGCGCGCCGCGCCGTAGCGGGTTGAGCCGCCCGAGCTTGTCCATTTTGTCCGCACCCCGCGCATAGTCGAAGGTCGGCTTGGTCATCCCGGTCTCAGTTAGACCCGGGCAGATCGCGTTGACCCGCACGTTCGATCCCGCGAGTTGCTGTGCCGACACCTGGGCGAGGTTGATCACCCCCGCCTTCGACGCCGAATAGGCGGGCGACCCCGCGCCCGATCGGATGCCCGCGACGCTGGCGGTGAGCACGATCGCCCCCTGCCCGCGCTCGGCGATCCGCGGCGCGGCATGCTTGATCGCGAGGTACGGTCCGATCAGGTTGACCCGCAACACCTCGGTAATCAGCGCGACGTCGGTGTCGAAGATGTTCGCCATTCCGCCCGAGATGCCCGCATTGGCGAACATCACGTCGAGCCCGCCGAACCGCTCGCACGCGAGTGCGACGGTGCGAACCACGTCCTCCTCCAGCCCTGCATCGACCCGGATCGCGACCGCCTTATTACCAGCCTCGCCGATCAGCCGCGCCGTCTCGTCCGCGCCTTCGGTACGGTCGGCGCATACCACGCTGCCGCCCTCCGCGGCGAACAGCAGCGCCGCGGCGCGACCGATCCCCGAGCCGGCGCCGGTAACGATGATCGACTTGTCGGTGAACCGCATTGCAATCGCTCCCAATTAAGCCGTTCGTGTCGAGTAGAGACCGAGCTTGTCGAGGGCTCGTCTCGAGACACACAGGTCTCTCGATACGAGCACTCGACGAGCTCGCTGGCTACTCGAGACGAACGGGAGTTTCGCGGGGACCAGCCACCTAGATCGTCACCCCGCCGTCGATCACGATCGTCTGGCCGGTCATGAAGCTGCTCGCCGGTGCCGCCAGGAACACCACCGCGCCCGCGATCTCGTGCGGCTCGCCGATCCGACGCAGCGGGGTGGTCTGGTTGCGCTTCGCGGCGGCCGCCTCATCCTCCCACAGCGCGCGCGCGAAGTCGGTCTTGATCAGCCCCGGCGCGATGCAGTTCACGCGAACGTTGTGCGGCCCGTATTCGACCGCGAGATTGCGTGCGAGCTGCATGTCGGCGGCCTTGCTGATGCAATAGGCGCCGATCACCGGCGATCCGCGCAGCCCGCCGATCGACGAGATGATGATGATCGACCCGTCACCACGCTCGCGCATCTCCGGCGCGACCATCGAGATCAGCCAGTGGTTGGAGACGATGTTGTTGTCGAGGATCTTGCGGAACTGATCGTCCGCGATCCCCTCCTGCGGTCCGTAATAGGGGTTCGACGCCGCGTTGCAGACCAGCACATCGATCCGCCCGAATGCCGCCCGCGTCCGGTCGACCAAGTTCTGCAACCCCGCCTTGTCGGAGATGTTCGCCGCCACCGCGATCGCAGTGCCCTCGCCGAACCGCGCATCGATTTCCGCGACCACCGCGTCACACGCATCCTGCTTGCGGCTGGAGATCACCACCTTCGCACCGTGCGCCGCCAGCTCGATCGCCGAGGCATGCCCGATCCCGCGCGACGATCCGGTGATCACGGCGACCTTCCCGGCCAGATCGAATTGCGACATGCTGGTCCTTCCTCCTTCTATTTCGTTTTCCCGCGCAGGCGGGAATCCAGGATCAAGCAAGACAATGGCTTATGGTTCTGCTCGGCCCTGGGCTCCCGCCTTCGCGGGAGCACAAGCTAGCTAAGCGCGACCTTCACGCCCCTGCCTTCTCCGCAAATCCCCAACTCGCCTTCGCCAGCCGGTACACGCCGGCCGCGGACCGCTCCGCCTGCGCGCTCGACGCGGTGCCTTCGACGATGCGCTTCTTGATCCCCTGGACGATCCCGGTCAGCCGAAAAAGATTGTACGAGAAATACCAATTGAGGTCCGGCACCCCGTCGCGCCCGGTCGCCGCGCAATACCGCTCGACCATCGCCTCGATCGTCGGGATGCCGCTGTCGCCCCCCGCCTTGCCGAGCACGCCCGAGCGCCCTTCCGGCTCGGTCACCCAGCTCATCAGAAAATAGGAAAAATCCGCCAGCGGATCGCCCAGCGTCGACAGCTCCCAGTCGAGCACCGCGATAACCCGCGGCTCGTCGTTCGCGAAGATCATGTTGTCGATCCGGTAGTCGCCATGCACGATCGAGGTACGGTCCTGCGTCGGCAGCGTCCGCGGCAGCCATTCGATCAGCCGCTCGACCTCGGGCATCGTCTCGGTCTCGCTCGCGCGATACTGCTTGGTCCAGCGCGCGACCTGCCGCTCGAAGTAATTGCCCGGCTTGCCATAGTCGCCCAGCCCCGCCGCGACGTGATCGACCTTGTGCAGATCCGCGAGCGTGTCGCACATCGCATCGTAGATCCCGGTCCGCTCGGCGGGCGCATAGTCGGGTAGCGTCCCGTCCCACAGATTGCGCCCGTCCGCCAACCCCATGACGTAGAACATCGCCCCGATCACGCCCTCGTCGGTGCACAGGCCGTACGGCTTGGCGACCGGAAAGCCGGTCGGATACAGCCCGTCGATAAGCCGATACTCGCGGTCCACCGCATGCGCCGACGGCAGCAACGGCCCGAACGGCTTGCGGCGCAACACATAGGCGCCGGACGGACTGTCGATCCGATAAGTCGGGTTCGACTGCCCACCGGCGAACTTCGCATAGGTCAGCGGGCCTTCGAACCCGGCAACGTTCGCGGTCATCCAGTCGGTCAGCTTCGGAACGTCGAGCCGGTCGCGCCCCTCCGCCGCGATCGTGCCCGTCATCGTCGCCGTGGCGCTGGTCTCGGTCACGATCCTCTCCTCACGCGAAGGTGATGACGCTGCGGGTGGCATCGCCCTTGCGCAGCTCGTCGAACGCGTCGTTGATCCGCTCCAGCGGCAGCCGGTCGGCGATGATCGTGTCGAGATCGAGTTCGCCGCGCATGTAGAAGTCGACGAGCCGCGGGATATCGACCGGGAAGCGGTTCGACCCCATCAGCCCGCCCTGCAGCTTCTTGCCCGCCAGCAGATCGAGCGCCGACAGCCCGACCTTCTCGGCAAGCGGCATCATCCCCAGGATCGTCGCGGTGCCGCCGCGCCGCAGCACCTTCACCGCGGTCGCCGCCGATTGCGGGCGGCCCACCGCCTCGATCGCGTGATGGACCCCGCCGCGCGAGATCTCGACGACCTGCTCCGCCGCGGTCTCGCTCATCGCGTCGATCACATGCGTCGCCCCGAGCTTCTCGGCGACGGCACGCTTCTCCGCCACCGGATCGAGCGCGATGATCTTCGCCGCGCCCGCGATCTTCGCCGCGTTCACCGCCGCCAGCCCGATCCCGCCGCAACCGACGACGCACACCGTCTCGCCCGGGGTCACGTCGGTGGTGTTGAACACCGCGCCCGCGCCCGTCGTCACCGCGCAGCCGATCAGCGCCGCGCGATCCATCGGCATGTCGCGGTCGATCGCCACGCAGGCATGTTCGTGCACCAGCATCATTTCCGCATAGGCCGACAGGTTGAGCATCTGCGCGACCGGCGTATCCCCCAGCATCAGCCGCGGCGGCGCGCCCTTCTTGCGCTTGGTGTCGGCGCCGAGACATAGCGACATGTGTCCTGTGACGCAGAACTCGCAATGCCCGCAGAACGCCGACAGGCAGGTCACGACATGATCGCCGACCTTCACCGTCGCGACATCGTCCCCGATCGCCTCGACGACGCCCGCGGCCTCATGCCCCGGGATGGTCGGCATCGCATGCGGATAGGCGCCGTCGACGAAGTGCAGGTCCGACCGGCACACCCCCACCGCAACGGTACGGATCAGCACCTCGCGCGAGCCGGGCTTGCTGACCGTCACCTCCTCGATGCTGAGGGGTGCCTTGGCTTCGAACAGGACGGCGGCTTTCATGAGGTACTCCGAATGCTGATAATGCACCGTTCGCCCTGAGTAGCGGCTGAGCGAAGTCGAAGACGCGTATCGAAGAGATGGTTCGATACGGGCCTTCGCCTGGCTCAGTCCCTACTCACCACGAACGGGTGTTTGTTTGAACGGCCTACCGAGAAACGCCGACATCCCCGCTCGACACCGCCTCCGCGCGATAATCGCCGTACTTCCCAAACTCGTTGCGTGCGATCGCGCGGTTGTGGACCTCGTCCGGCCCGTCCGCGAAGCGCAGCGTCCGCATCGCCGCCCAGGCATGCGCGAGGCCGGTGTCCTGGCTGACCCCGCCGCCGCCATGCGCCTGGATCGCGTCGTCAAGGATCTTCAGCGCCATCGTCGGCGCCTGGACCTTGATCATCGCGATCTCCTGCTGCGCCGATTTGTTGCCGGCGCGGTCCATCATGTCCGCCGCCTTCAGGCAGAGCAGCCGCGTCATCTCGATGTCGATCCGCGCCCGCGCGATCCGCTCCTCCCAGACCGAGAACTCCGAAATCCGCCGCCCGAACGCGACGCGGCTCTGCAAACGTTTCGCCATCGCCTCGATGGCGACCTCGGCAACGCCGATCGTGCGCATGCAGTGATGGATCCGCCCCGGCCCGAGCCGCCCCTGCGCGATCTCGAACCCGCGCCCCTCGCCGAGCAGCACGTTCTCGACCGGCACGCGGACATTCTCCAGCAGCACCTGGCCGTGGCCGTGCGGCGCATGGTCATAGCCATAGACCGACAGCATCCGCTCGATCGTCACGCCCGGCGTGTCCATCGGCACCAGGATTTGGCTCTGCTGGCCATGTCGCTTGGCGTCGGGATTGGTCTTGCCCATCACGATCGCGATCGCGCAGCGCGGGTCGCCGACGCCCGACGACCACCATTTGCGGCCGTTGATCACATAATGGTCGCCGTCCCGCACCATCTGCGTCTCGATGTTGGTCGCATCCGACGACGCGACCGCAGGCTCGGTCATCAGGAACGCCGATCGGATCGTGCCTTCCATCAGCGGCTTCAGCCAGCGCTCCTTGTGCTCCAGCGTACCGTAGCGATGAAGAACCTCCATGTTGCCGGTGTCGGGTGCCGAGCAATTGAAGCATTCGGACGCCCAGCCGACCCGGCCCATCTCCTCGGCGCACAGCGCATATTCGAGGTTCGACAGCTGCGTGCCTTCGAACGCGAAACTGTCGTCGACATGGGTCTGGCCCGAATGCGGCGGCATGAAGAAATTCCACAGGCCCTGCGCCTTGGCGATCTCTTTCACCTCTTCGATCACCGGGATGATCTTCCAGCGCTCGCCCTCGTGATGCTGCTCGTCATGTTCCGCCTGGCGCGGCCTGATCTGCTGATCGATGAAGCTTTTCACGCGATCCCGGAAATAGGTCTCGCGTTCGCTGAGCGTGAAATCCATGCAGCCTCTCCGCTATGTCGTCTCGTCGGTTGGCGGCGGTCTAGACCGTACCGCGTATTCGGTAAAGCGCCGCGCACGCCCCGCAAACGCGTTTTTGCCACCTACGCGATTGCGCCGAAATAACACTGTCTCTTCGAAACGAAGCTGATACTGTGGCTCGATGGGCGGGGAAAACACGGCCGGCAACGAAGTATCGGGCACGAAGCGCTTTCGGGCGAAACGCGACGCGATCCTGGCCGCTGCGGCAGAAGCGATCAACGAACAGAGCGCGAAGGGCATGACCTTCGCGGACGTTGCGCGCCGCGTCGGCCTCAACACCACCAGCGTCACCTATTATTTCAAGCGCAAGGAAGACCTCGCCGCCGCGGCGTTCGAACACACGCTGGATTACCTCCTGGTGATGCTCGATGCGGCGATGGAGGCGAAGACCCCGCAGGAACGCGTCCGCCGCTACATGTCGCTCAACATGGCGCGGCTCGATCGTGTCCGGCTCGGGCAGGAACGGCCCATGGCGATCCTATCGGATCTCCGCGCGACCGAGGATCCCAACCGCACCCGGCTGATGAACGGCTGGCGCGAGGTGTTCCGTCGCACCCGGCGCCTATGGGGCAACAGCAGCAACCGCGCGCAGACCGACCTCTACGGCGCCCGCGCGCACGTCCTGCTCGAAAACACCTTCTGGCTGCCGGTCTGGCTGACCCGCTACGAGCCCGATCAATATGGCCGGTGCGAGGCCAAGATGATGGACGTGTTCGAACACGGTATCGCCGGCAAGGCCGCCGCCTGGAACCCGACCACGCTGGTGCTCGATCATCAGGAGGCCGAGCTCGGACGTGCGGCATTCCTGCTGGCGGCGACGCGGCTGATCAACGAACTGGGCTATCGCGGCGCCTCGGTCCAGCGCATCGCGTCGGAGCTGAACGTCACCAAGGGCAGCTTCTATCACCATCTCGATGCCAAGGACGATCTGGTGATCGCCTGCTACAAGCGCAGCTTCGACACCATAACCGACGCGCAGCAGCATGCCGACGATCTCGGCGGCACCCATTGGCAGCGCCTGTCGAGCACGATCGCGACGCTGCTCGACATCCAATTCGCCGAACGCGCGCCCCTGCTCCGCACCACCGCGCTGAGCGGTCTGCCTGCCAATGTGCGCACCGCGATGGTGGATCGCTCCAACCGCATCGCTCGTCGCTTCGCGGGCACGATGATGGACGGCATCGCCGAGGGGTCGATCCGCCCGGTGGACTCACTGATCGCCGCGCAGACGCTGATGGCGCTTCAGAACGCCGCGTTCGACATGCGCAAATGGGCCAGCACCATGCCCCGCGACCGCGCGATCGCGATCTACGCCTCGACCCTGCTCTACGGCCTGTTCGACGACCGCGCGCTGGCGTGATCCCGGCGCAGCATTCGTCCTTGGGCCACTGAACGCTTCTGCTTTCGTTCGCACACGTGCCGGCTTGTGTCCCCGCGAAGGCGGGGACCCAGTACTGGGCTCCCGCCTTCGCGGGAGCACCAGCGGGGCGGGGAGGAGTCGTTACTCTTCGCCTACATCTTTAAAGGGTAGACTATCGATCAGATCAGGGCTGTGAGTTAAGCGGCGAACCTAACCACTAAGGCCAAGATAGCGCCGCCACGCGGATCGCTGCCTCACGCCACCCACTCCGCACGCCCGATGCCCTGCGCATAGAGCAAGGCCGTCAGATCCCCATGCTCGATCCGCGCCCCGGCCGCCGTCGCGACGATCGGCTTGGCGCGATAGGCGACCCCCAGCCCGGCTACCTCGATCATCGCCAGATCGTTGGCGCCGTCACCCACCGCCAGAGTCGCCCGCGACGCGAGGCCCCGCTCCTCGACCGCCGCGAGCAGTGTCGAACGCTTGGTCTCCGCGCCCACGATCGGCTTCGCCACCGTCCCCGTCAGCTGGCCATCCGCGATCTCCAGCCGGTTGGCGATCGCCCGATCGAACCCGATCTCCGCCGCAACCGGCTCCGCGAACCGCGTGAAGCCGCCCGACACCAGCACCGTCAGCGCGCCGCGCGCGCGCATCGTCCGCACCAGCGCCTTAGCACCCGGCATGATCGTGACGCGTTCTGCGAGACACCGCTCGATCACCGCCTCGTCGAGCCCCGCCAGCAACGCCACCCGGGCGTCCAGCGCAGCCTCGAAGTCCAGCTCGCCGCGCATCGCCCGTTCGGTGACCGCAGCAACCTCCGCCTTGATACCCGCATAGTCGGCGAGTTCGTCGATGCATTCGACCGTGATCATCGTCGAATCCATGTCCGCGACGAGCAGCGCCTTGCCGCGCCCCTCCGCCGGCTGGACGACGATATCCACTCCATCGAACCGGCCCTCGAGCGCTTCTCGTGCGGCAGCGGAATCCATCCCGAACCACAGGTCCGCGGCCTTGCCCTCGTCGATCCAGCCCGAGGTCGCCGGTGCGCAACCCGCGACCGCCAGCCGATCGGCCGCCGCGGAAATCTCCCCCGCAGCCATGCTTTGCGCTGCTATGAGTGTCGCCGTGAACATCGCAAACTCCAAGCCGAAGGTGGCGCTCATCGCAGGGCCGACCGCCAGCGGCAAGTCGGCGCTCGCGATCGAAATCGCCGATCGTCACCGCGGCGCTGTCATCAACGCCGATGCCAGCCAGGTCTATACCGACCTGCGCATCCTCAGCGCACGACCATCGCCGGCCGAAGAGGCGCGCGTACCGCACCGCCTGTTCGGTCACGTCGACGGCGCCGACACCGGCTATTCCGCCGCACGCTGGGCAGCGGAGGCCCGCCGGGAGATCGACGCCGCGCATGCGGCCGGGCTGCTGCCCGTGCTCGTCGGCGGCACCGGCCTGTACCTGCGCACCCTGATCGACGGCATCGCGCCGGTACCGGCGATCGATGCGGCGGTACGAGAGGCGGTGCGCGCGCTGCCGGTGGCGGAGGCGCATGCGCTGCTGGCCGTCGAGGATCCCGCGGCGGCTGCGCGCCTCGCACCTGCCGACACGACCCGCGTCGCGCGCGCACTGGAGGTCGTTCGTGCGACCGGTCGCCCACTCGCGGCATGGCAGCTGGAACGGGTCGGCGGCATCGGCGACCGTGTAGATTTGGCCGCCGCTATCCTCCTGCCGTCGCGCGACGTTTTGATGGCGCGGATCGACGGTCGCTGCGTGGAGATGATCGAAGCGGGCGCCGCCGATGAGGTCGCAGCGCTGATCGCCCGTGACGACATCCCCGCCGACGCGCCGGTGCGCCGCGCGATAGGGGTTGCGCCCCTAGTAGAGCTACTAGCTGGCCGGTCAGACGCTGCTTCGGTACTGTCACGCCTGCAGCTCGACACGCGTCGATACGCCAAGAGGCAATATACCTGGTTCCGCAATCAACCTCCACAAAGCTGGCATCGGACGACAGATTCTAATGTGGCGATGGCTGCTATAGAAACATTATTGTTCTGACGCGGGTTGACGTGGGAGGTTTGGACGGCTAGCCGCGCTGCACAATTCCAACGAAGGCCAAGGTGATCGACATGAGCGAGCAAAGTGGAGCCGACATCCTCGTCGAGGCACTGTGCGATCTCGGTGTCGAGATCGTCTTCGGCTATCCCGGCGGCGCGGTGCTGCCGATCTACGACGCGATGTTCCGATCGAAGCGGATCAAGCACGTGCTGGTCCGCCACGAACAGGCGGCGACCCATGCGGCGGAGGGCTATGCGCGCTCGACCGGCAAGCCCGGCGTGGTGCTAGTCACTTCCGGCCCCGGCGCCACGAACGCGGTCACCGGGATCACCGACGCGCTGATGGACTCGATCCCGATGGTGGTGATCACCGGTCAGGTGCCGACCGCGCTGATCGGCACCGACGCGTTCCAGGAGGCCGACACGATCGGCATCACGCGCCACTGCACCAAGCACAACTACCTCGTTAAGGACCCCGCCAAGCTCGGCGCGGTGATCCACGAGGCGTTCCATATCGCCACCAGCGGCCGGCCCGGCCCGGTCGTCGTGGACATCCCCAAGGACGTGCAGGTTGCCACCGCGCGCTACGCCAAGCCGGGGCCGATCCAGCACAAGACCTATCGCCCCGCGCTGAAGGCCGATCGCAGCCAGATCGAGGAACTCGTCGACATGCTCGCCGCGGCGGAGCGGCCAATCCTCTACACTGGCGGCGGCATCATCAACGCCGGCCCGGCCGCGAGCCAGATCCTGCGCGAGCTGGTGCGGATCACCGGCGCGCCGGTCACGTCGACGCTGATGGGCCTCGGCGCCTATCCCGCATCCGGGCCGCAATGGCTCGGCATGCTCGGCATGCACGGCACCTACGAGGCCAACATGGCGATGAACGAGGCCGATCTGGTGGTCGCCATCGGCAGCCGCTTCGACGACCGCGTCACCGGTCGCCTCGATGCGTTCAGCCCGAACAGCCGCAAGGTTCATATCGATATCGACCGGTCGAGCGTGAACAAGAACGTCCGCGTCGATCTCGCGATCATCGCGGACGCCGGTCACGCGCTCGAGGACATGGTCCGGATCTGGAGGTCGCGCCAGCATCCGAAGCCAGACACCACCGACTGGCAGCACCGGATCGCGGGCTGGCGCGCGAAGAAGTGCCTCGACTTCCCCGAGGACGCACCGAATGGCAACAACGGCGAGATCATGCCCCAGCGTGCGGTGCGCGCGCTGTGGGAGGCGACCCGCGCCCGTAATCCGATCATCACCACCGAGGTGGGCCAGCACCAGATGTGGGCCGCGCAGCATTTCGGCTTCGAATCGCCCAACAAGTGGCTGACCAGCGGCGGTCTCGGCACGATGGGCTACGGCCTGCCCGCGGCGATCGGCGCGCAGCTAGGCAATCCGAACGCGCTGGTGATCGACATCGCCGGCGAAGCGTCGATCCAGATGAACATCCAGGAGCTGGCGACCGCCACCCAGTACCGGCTGCCGGTCAAGATCTTCATCCTCAACAACCAGTATATGGGCATGGTCCGCCAGTGGCAGGAACTGACCTATTCCAGCCGCTATGCGGAGAGCTATTCGGAAAGCCTGCCCGACTTCGTCAAGCTAGGCGAGGCCTATGGCTGGAAGGGCATCCTGATCGAACGCCCCGACCAGCTCGACGACGGCATCGCCGCGATGCTCGACTATGACGGGCCGGTGATCGTCGACTGCCGTGTCGCGAAGCTCGCCAACTGCTTCCCCATGATCCCCTCCGGCGCCGCCCATACCGATATGATCCTCCAGGCCAACGAGGTCTCCGGCACGATGGACGACGAAGCCAAGGCGCTCGTCTGATGCGGATGACGCAGGAGACGTCCGAGCGGCATACGCTCGCGGTGGTGGTCGACAACGAACCGGGCATTCTCGCGCGGATCGCGGGGCTGTTCACCGCGCGCGGCTATAACATCGAGAGCCTGACGGTGTCGGAGATCACCGCCGACAAGACCGTCAGCCGGATCACCATCGTCACCTCCGCCAGCCCCGCCACGCTCGAACAGATCGTCGCGCAGCTCGATCGGCTGGTGCCGGTCCACACCGTCACCGATCTCACCGCACAGGGCGCGCATGTCGAACGCGAACTGGCGCTGGTGAAGGTGCGCGGCACCGGCGATCACCGCATCGAGGCGCTCCGCCTGGGCGACGTCTACCGCGCTCGCGTGGTCGACGCGACCACGTCGAGCTTCGTGTTCGAGGTGACCGGCGGACGCGAGAAGATCGACAAGTTCGTCGAACTGATGGGCGAAGTCGGCCTGATCGAGGTCGCCCGCACCGGCATCGTCGCGATCTCGCGAGGCCGCGAGGCCGCTTAGTAGATCAATGATCGTGCTCCCGCGAAGGCGGGAGCCCAGGGCCTCACATGGTTTCGCTCGTGGCTCTAGGCTCCCGCCTTCGTGGGAGCACGTAGCAAAAGGGAAAACGAAGAATGCGTGTCTATTACGATCGCGATGCCGATCTGAACCTGATCACCGACAAGAAGATCGCGATCGTCGGCTATGGCTCGCAGGGTCACGCGCACGCGCAGAACCTGCGCGACAGCGGCGTAAAGGATGTCGCGATCGCGCTACGCGAAGGTTCGTCGACGGCGCGCAAGGTGATCGACGCCGGCTTCGCGGTTAAGTCGAACGCCGAAGCCGCCGCCTGGGCGGACATCGTCATGATCCTCGCGCCCGACGAACATCAGGCCGCGATCTACGCCGACGATTATCACGAGCACATGAAGCAGGGCGCGACCCTCGCCTTCGCGCACGGGCTCAACGTCCATTTCGGCCTGATCGAGCCGCGCGAGGACCTCGACGTCATCATGATCGCGCCCAAAGGCCCCGGCCACACCGTGCGCAGCGAATATGTCCGCGGCGGCGGCGTCCCCTGCCTGATCGCGGTCCATCAGGACAAGAGCGGCAACGCTCACGACATCGGTCTCGCCTATGCCAGCGGCGTCGGCGGCGGGCGGTCGGGGATCATCGAAACCAACTTCCGCGAGGAATGCGAGACCGACCTGTTCGGCGAGCAGGCGGTGCTCTGCGGCGGTCTCACCCACTTGATCCAGGCCGGGTTCGAGACCCTGACCGAGGCCGGCTACGCCCCCGAGATGGCGTATTTCGAGTGCCTCCACGAGGTGAAGCTGATCGTCGACCTGATGTACGAGGGCGGGATCGCGAACATGCGCTATTCAATCTCGAACACCGCCGAATATGGCGACATCACCACCGGCCCGCGGATTATCACCAGCGAGACCAAGGCCGAGATGAAGCGCGTGCTCGCCGACATCCAGGGCGGTCGCTTCGTGAAGAACTTCGTCCTCGATAACCGCGCTGGCCAGCCCGAACTGAAGGCCGCCCGCAAGGCCGCCGCGGCGCACCCGATCGAACAGGTCGGCGCCGAACTCCGCGCGATGATGCCGTGGATCGGCGCGAACAAGCTGGTCGACAAAGCGAAGAATTGATCGGGCGGGCGAGGATCACCCCTCCCCCCAATCGTCATCCCGGCGCACGCCGGGACCGATGGTCACGGTGAACAAGCGTCGGCGCGCCACGGCCAGCCTCACCGCTACCTATGGGTCCCGGCGTTCGCCGGGATGACGAAGTAGAAGGTCAGCACTTCACCCCAACACTCCGTTTCGCCTTTGCCACTTCCGCACCTTGCGCAAGCGTGGTTAAACCTCCGAAATAATCATCTGGAGTGTCCCGCATGCGCCTCGCCATCTTCGCCGCCCTCGCCCTCGCCTCCACCGCGGTGCTCGCTCAGGCGCCCACCGCCGCGCCGGGATCGAAGAACACCGCCGCGATCACCGGCGGCACCTACACCGCCGATCCCGGCCACACGCTGGTCACCTGGACGCTCGACCACCTCGGCTTCACGCCCTACACGGGCATCTTCGGCGACGTCACCGGCACGCTGACGCTCGACCCGAAGAACCCGAACGCCACCAAGGTCGACATGACAATCCCGGTGTCGAAGGTAACGACTGCCAGCAGCGGCCTGACCGCGCATCTGACGCGCGCGGGCAAGGACGGCGGCAAGCCCGACTTCTTCGGCGCCGCCGCGGCCGACGCGCGCTTCGTCTCGACCTCGGTCGTCGCCAGCGGCCAGACCGCGAAGCTCACCGGCAACCTCACGCTCAACGGCGTCACCAAGCCCGTGACCCTCGACGTCCACTTTTACGGGGCGGGCAAGATGCCGGCGGGGATGGGTGGCAAGGAGAATGTCGGCTTCCACGCGGTCGGCACGATCATGCGCAGCCAGTTCGGTCTCGGCTTCGGCCTGCCGATGATCGGCGATGCGGTGAAGCTCGACATCGCGGCCGCCTTCCAGAAGTAACCGTCGCGCCTACCGCGGCACCGCATCGTGCTGGACAAGCACGCCGGTGTCGCGGTAGGTCGACCTCGATGATTTCGGCACTGCGCCTCTCGCTGCTTCGACTTACGCGCCCTTAGGCGCGACTTCGTTGGCATGCGCCGCATGCCGCCCGCGCCTAAGGGCTGACCCGCTTCCCTCGCTCCGTTTCGAGAAGACAGGCCATGCTGCGCGATCCGTCGACCAAATACCGACCCTTTCCCCCTATCGACCTGCCCGATCGCCAATGGCCGTCGCGCACCATCACGCAACCGCCGCGCTGGCTTTCCACCGATCTGCGCGACGGCAACCAGGCGCTGATCGATCCGATGGATGCCGAGAAGAAGACCCGGCTGTTCGATCTGTTGGTGAAGGTCGGCCTGAAGGAGATCGAGGTCGGCTTCCCCAGCGCTGGCGCGACCGATTTCGACTTCATCGCCGGGCTCGTCCGTGGCGGCAACATCCCCGATGACGTCGCGATCCAGGTGCTCACCCAGGCCCGCCGCGACCTGATCGAGACGAGCTTCGCCTCGCTCGATGGTGCCGCCGGCGCGATCGTCCACCTCTACAACGCGGTCTCGCCCGCCTGGCGCAAGATCGTCTTCGGCATGTCCCGCGCTGAGGTGAAGCAGATCGCGGTCGATGGCGCCAAGATCCTCCGCGACGAAGCCGCCAAGCGCCCGGACACGAATTGGCAGTTCGAATACAGCCCGGAGACCTTCTCCACCGCCGAACTCGATTTCTCGGTCGAAGTCTGCGAGGCGGTGATGGACGTGCTCCAGCCCACGCCCGACCGACCGATCATCTTCAACCTGCCCGCTACCGTCGAGTGCGCGACGCCCAACGTCTATGCCGACCAGATCGAATGGTTCGGCCGCCACATCCGCAACCGCGACGCCTGCGTCATCTCGCTGCACACCCATAACGATCGCGGCACCGGCGTCGCCGCCGCCGAACTCGGGCTGATGGCGGGCGCCGATCGCGTCGAGGGCTGCCTGCTCGGCAATGGCGAGCGCACCGGCAATTGCGACCTCGTGACCGTCGCGCTCAACATGTACACGCAAGGCGTCGATCCGCGGCTCGACCTGTCGGACATCGACGAGGTCGTGCAGACCGTGAACTACTGCACTAATCTCCCGGTCCACCCGCGCACGCCATACGCAGGCGACCTCGTCTTCACTGCCTTCTCCGGCTCGCACCAGGACGCGATCAAGAAGGGCTTCGCCGCGCAGGACGCGCGCAACGACGAATTTTGGGAGGTACCCTACCTGCCGATTGATCCCGCCGATCTCGGCCGCAGCTATGAGGCGGTGATCCGCGTTAATTCGCAGTCGGGCAAGGGCGGCGTCGCCTGGGTGATCGAACAGGACAAGGGCCTGAAACTGCCCAAGCGCCTCCAGGCCGATTTCAGCCGCCACGTCCAGGCGATGGCCGACGAGACCAGCCGCGAGCTCAACGCCGCCGACATCTGGCAGCGGTTCGAGGCGACCTATCTCCCGCGTGCCGACGACCGCTTCGTGCTGCGCGATTACGAGGAAAGCGGCAGCGCCGGCCAGCGGCTGTTCGTCGGTCGCGTGGCGGTCGATGGTGAGGAGCGGTCGATCTCGGGCCGTGGCAACGGCCTGATCTCGGGCGTCGTCGCCGCACTCAGCGACAGCACCGGCCCGACGTTAGACGTTGTCGACTACAGCGAACACGCGATCGGCCACGGCGCCGACGCGCAGGCTGCCGCCTATGTCGAATGCCGGACCGCGGAGGGGCGAACGATCTTCGGCGTAGGGCTCGACACCGACATCGCAACCGCCTCGGTTCGCGCTGTACTCAGCGCCGCCAACCGCGCCTGACGAAAGCGCACTCGCCTCGTGTGCTCCCGCGAAGGCGGGAGCACACGGTACTACCGCCCCCGCACGATCTCGCACCCGATCGCGGCATCCGGATAGACGTCGACCTTCATCGACCGCACCCGCACCTCGCGAACCCGCGGATCACTCAGGCAAAGCGACGCCACCGCCTCGCACAAAGTCTCCTGCAACGCGAAATGCCGCCCGTCGGCGAGCGCCAGGATCCCGGTGCGCACGAAGTCGTAGTCCAGCACGCTTTCGATGCGATCGTCGCGGACCGGTTCGGGATAGTCGACCGTCAGCCAGACCGACAGCCGCACCCGCTGCGGCTCCACCTCGTGCGAGTAAATCCCGATCCGCATCGCTACCTCGAGCCCGTCGAGGATCGTGGTGAACTCAACCATGCGAACGCTCGAACATCACGTCGCGAGCACGTGGTAGAAAACGCTGTCCGCAATCCACGAACAGGTTCTGCCCGCTCACCCCGCGCGAACCGATCAGGTACGCGACCGCATCACTCACCGCATCCGCGCCAACGGGCCGTCGCAACAGGTTGATCGATGCCACCGCCGCAAACTCCTCCTCGGTCTGGTCGCCGCTCGGCAGCGTCAGTCCCGGCGATACGGCGTTGACCGAAACGCGGGGTGCGAACGCCTGCGCCAACATCCCCGTCGCACCCGCCAACGCCATCTTCGCGCAACTGTACGAGAAGAAGTCCGGGTTCGGATTGGCGACCTTCTGGTCGAGGATGTTCACGACCGACCCATGCTCGATGTCATCCTGCGCCGCCAGCGCACCCGCGAGCAAAGCGGGCGCACCGCCGTTGATCGCGCCCAACCGAGCATAAAGATCCGGATCGATTGCCGCCGGCTCATCGAACACGAACGCCGACGCGCTGTTGACGAGGCCATCGATCGGCCCACCCGCCGCGTCGCGCGCCGCGGTGAACAGCGCGCCGATCGCCCCAAGATCGGCAAGATCGCCCACCACCGTCGCCGCGCCGATCTCCGCAGCGATGTGCTCGGCACCGCCATGCTGCCGATGCTGGTGGATCACCATGCGGTGCCCGTCGCGCGCCAGCCGCCGCACGATCGCCGCGCCCAACCGCTTGCCACCTCCGGTAACCAGAACGGTTCGTCTCACCCCTTCATCCCCATCAGCGCAAGCACTTCCTTGCGGCTGCGCTCGTCGTCCCGGAACACGCCCATCATCCGGCTCGTCACCATCGACACGCCGGGGGTGCGCACACCTCGTGCGCTCATGCACGCATGGTTCGCCTCGATCACCACCGCCACGCCGAGCGGCTTGAGATTGTCCCAGATGCAGTTCGCTACCTCGGCGGTCAGCCGTTCCTGCACCTGAAGCCGCCGCGCATAGGCGTGGAGCACGCGGGCCAGTTTCGAGATCCCGACCACCCAATTGCTCGGTAGATAGGCGATGTGCGCCTTGCCGATGATCGGCGCCATGTGATGTTCGCAATGCGACTGGAACGGAATATCGCGCAGCAGCACGATTTCGTCGTAGCCGCCGACTTCTTCGAACACCCTCTCCAGATGCTTGGCGGGGTCGTCACCATAGCCCGCGCAATACTCCTTCCAGGCCTTGGCGACACGACGTGGGGTATCCACCAACCCTTCGCGCGCCGGGTCGTCGCCGGCCCAGCGGATCAGGGTGCGGATCGCCTCGGCGACATCCGTGGGCACCTCGCCCACCGGCGACGCTTCGATCAAGTCACCGTCGCTCGGTGAGCCGACAACCTCAGTCATGGCGACGGCCATCCAAGACATTGACGTTACGGCAACCGCCACTCAGCAAAACATAAGTTCGATTATGCAACTGGTCTATCCTCGCAATGTGCCGAAACCGGCGGATATCCTACAAAAATTCAATTGACGGCGGCATTTTGTCGACCCTAGCCTGCATACCGGAAGTTTGAACAACCGCAGATCGGCAAAAGACCGACGTGGTCAGGAGAGGACGACGCCCATGAAGAAATTCGAACTGCTTGCCGCATCCGCACTCGTCATGATCGTGGCCCTACCCGCCAGTGCACAGACTGGTGCCACGACCTCGGCCGAAAATACAGCGCCGACGAACGGACCCGGCCAGGAAGCCGTGACCGGTCAGGCGCAGGGGCAGGAGATCGCGCAGTCCGGAGTCGGCGATATCGTCATCACCGCACAACGCCAGTCGCAGCGACTGCAGGATGTGCCGATCGCCGTGTCCGCCTTCACCGCCGAAAACCTGGAGAAGCAGCAGATCGTCAACCCGGTTGCGCTTCAGCAGACATTGCCGAACGTCACCTTCACCAAGACCAACTTTACCTCGTCCAGCTTCACCATCCGCGGCATCGGCGATCTGTGCGTTGGCGTGACCTGCGATCAGGCGACCGGCATCCACGTCAACGACATGCCGCTACTGACGACGCGCCTGTTCGAGACCGAGTTCTTCGATCTCGAACGGATCGAGGTGCTTCGCGGGCCCCAGGGCACCTTGTTCGGTCGTAACGCGACGTCGGGGGTAGTCAACTTCATCACCGCCAAGCCGGATCTGTCGGGCATCCATGCCGCCGGCGAGTTCGAATACGGCAATTACGACTCGAAGCGCGTGCGCGCCATGTTTAACCTGCCGATCACCGACAAGTTCGGGGTGCGAGTTGCGGGGACTTATCTGAAGCGTGACGGGTTCACGAAGAACCTGTTTGACAATTCGCGCATCGACGATCGCGATCTGTACGCGATCCGCGGCACCGTGTCGTACGAGCCGACCAGCGATACGCGGCTCGATCTAATGGCCTATTACTTCCACGAGGACGACAACCGCAGCCGTATCCAGAAGCAGCTGTGCAACCGCGACGCGACGGGCGTGCTCGGCTGTTCGCCCGACCGGCTCGACTATGAACATACCAACGGCAATTCGACACTCGCGGGCGTGCAGTCGTCGCGTGAGTTCCTGGGCATCGCACTCGGCGCGCTGGGGCCGGTCTTTCGGAATTTCGGCCTGCAAAGCGTCTACGGCGCAGACACCTATACCGGCGTCGTCAACCCGGCCGACAACCGCACCGTAAACGTCGACTTCCGCCCGACCTACTTCGCCGAAGAAGAGCAATATATGAGCAAGCTCTTCCACGATTTCGGCCCGGTGTCGCTCAACCTGACCGGCGGCTATACGCGCAACGTCGTCACGTCCCGCTCCGACTATAATCTCGCGGTCGAGAACAGCTATGCCAACAACCCCGGCTTGGTGTTCCTCAACACCGTCGCCAACCTCACCCCGGGTCAGGCCGCCGCCACGTTCGGCCCGATCGGTCCGCTGATACCCGGCCCGATCGCCGCGGTCCGCAATACTCTGATCCCCAATGGCCCCGCCGGCGGCATCTGCCAGTCAGACACCGATCCGAACAATGTCGGCGTGTATGGCGGCAACACCATCGGCTGCTTCCCGACCAGCCTCGACTTCGATGAATCGAGCGAGACCAACAAGCAATATGCGCTCGAGGGCCACATCGACAGCAGCTTCGATGGCCCGTTCAACTTCCTGATCGGCGGCATCTATGTCGACAAGCGGACCTACAACAACAGCTACTACGTCAATGCCTTCGGGCTGGATTATGCGGCGGGGCTGCTCGGCGCGGCGCAGACGATCGGCGCCCGTGCGGCGGGGGCCACGACCTATCCCAACACCTTCCGCGGCTCGCCCTTCTATCGCAACAATACCGATTTCTACCGGCTGAAGTCCTACGGCGCGTTCGGCGAGACCTATTTCGACGTCAACGATCGGATGAAGTTCACCGCAGGCATCCGCTACAACAACGACAAGAAGTTCGTCCGCGCCCGCACCACCTACCTGCAGGATGCGAACGGCCTCGCCACCGTCGTTCCCTATGGCTCGACCAACATCAATCAGGCGATCGGCTATTCCGGGCTCGACTACGACGCCAATACCTCGGGCAATCAGGAATTCGCCGAAGGTTCGGTCGGCTTCGACCGGATCACCGGGCGCGCGGTGCTCGACTTCAAAATATCGTCGAACAAGCTGCTCTACGCGTCCTACTCGCGAGGCTATAAATCGGGTGGCATCAACCCGCCGCTGTCGTCGGTGTTCTCGGTTCCGACCACCTTCTCGCCCGAGAAGGTCGACTCCTTCGAAATCGGCTCGAAGAACACGTTCGGCAACGGCACCTTCCGCCTCAACGTCACCGGCTTCTACTATAAGTATCAGGGCCTCCAGCTCAGCCGGATCGTCGCCCGGACCGCGGTCAACGACAACGTCAATGCCAACATCTACGGCGTCGAACTGGAATCGATCATCAGCCCGATCCCAGCTTTCGTCGTCAACATGAACGCGAGCTACCTCAAGACCAAGGTGTCGGCGGACAAGTTCCTCGCCAACCCGCGCGACCCCTCAGGCGGCCGCTCGGACACCGTCATCATCAAGGACATCACCAACGCATCGAACTGCGCCGTCGTGCCGACCACGGCGGGCAATGCGGCGGGCGCCAACGCCTTCGTCGGCGCGATCAATGGCGCAGTCGGCTTACGTGCACCGACTCCGGTCGCCGGCACCAACACCACCGGCGCATTCGGCATCTGCTCCGCCCTCGCCGCGCAGGCGACCGCGGTCGGCGCGGCCTTTGGCGGCATCTCCGTGCTCGGGTCGGGCGTCGAAGTGAACATCCGCAACAATCGCCTCCCGCAGGCGCCGACCTACAAGGCGTCGGTCGGTGCGCAATATACCGTCGATGTCGGCGCGAGCGGCTGGACGATCGTCCCGCGCGCCGACCTCAACTACACCGGCGGCTTCACCGCATCGATCTTCAACGACACGATCGACCGGGTACAGGGCTATGAGATCGTCAACGCTCAGCTCCAGATCAACGGTCCCGACGAGCGCTTCTATGCACGCGCGTTCGTGTCAAACCTGACCAGCAACGATGCGATCACGGGGCAATACGTGACCGACCAGTCGTCGGGCCTGTTCACCAACGTCTTCACCATCGAACCGCGCCGCTACGGCCTCGCGGCGGGTTTCAAGTTCTGATCCGCACGGGCTCTCCTCCGGGAGAGCCCGTTGCTACCCCAGCCGGTCGGCATGCCACGCGACATGATTGGCGAGGAAGGTCGACACGAACGAATAGCCGTGATCGTACCCCGGCTGCATCCGCAGCGTCAGCGGGATGCCCGCCGACGCGCACGCATCGGCCAGCAGTTCGGGCTTGAGCTGCTCCGCCAGGAAAGGATCGGCGTCCCCCTGGTCGACCAGCAGCTCCCCTACGCGCGCGCCGTCCTCGATCAGCGCACACGCGTCATACGCGCGCCACGCCGCCCGGTCGGCGCCCAGATAGCCGCCGAGCGCCTTGTCGCCCCACGGGCAGCGTAGCGGCGACACAATCGGTGCGAACGCCGATACACTCTTGAACCGCGGAGGGTCGCGCAGGGCTACCGTCAGCGCGCCATGCCCGCCCATCGAATGGCCGGTGATCCCCTGCCGCGCCATGTCTACCGGGAACCCAGCCGCGATCAGCTGTGGCAGCTCGTCCTCGACATAGGACCGCATCCGAAAGTTCGCGCGCCACGGCTCCTCGGTGGCGTCGACGTAGAAGCCCGCGCCCTGCCCGAAATCCCATGCATTGTCGTCCGGCACGCCCTCGCCTCGCGGGCTGGTATCGGGCGCGACGAAGACGATTCCCCGCTCGGCACAGGCGGCGCGATACTCTCCCTTGTCGGTGACGTTGGCATGGGTGCAGGTCAGCCCCGACAGATACCAGAGCACCGGCAGCCGCGCGCCGGGCGTGTGGGCGGGCACGAACACCGAGAAGGTCATCGGCGTACCCGTCGCGACGGAGTCGTGCCGGTAGACCCCCTGCACGCCGCCATGCGCCTTCGTGGTGCTCACCGTCTCCATCAGAAGATCACCACGCTGCGGATGCTCTCGCCCGCGTGCATCAGGTCGAAGCCCTTGTTGATCTCCTCCAGCGTCAACCGGTGGGTGATCATCGGGTCGATCTCGATCCGACCATTCATGTACCAGTCGACGATCGTGGGTACGTCGGTCCGCCCGCGCGCGCCGCCGAACGCGGTGCCCTTCCATACTCGCCCGGTGACCAGCTGGAACGGGCGCGTGCTGATCTCCTTGCCCGCCTCGGCAACGCCGATCACGATGCTCTCACCCCAGCCGCGGTGGCATGCCTCCAGCGCCTGGCGCATCACGGTGGTGTTGCCCGTACAATCGAAGGTGTAGTCGCCGCCGCCATCGGTAAGCGCGACGAGGTGCGCGACGACGTCGCCGACATCCTTCGGGTTGACGAAGTCGGTCATCCCGAAGCGCCGGCCCCACTCCTCGCGATCGGGGTTGATGTCGACCCCGACGATCCGCGCCGCACCGGCAAGCCGCGCACCCTGGATGACGTTGAGCCCGATCCCGCCAAGCCCGAACACGATCACCGTCGCGCCGACTTCGACCTTGGCGGTGTTGACCACCGCGCCTACCCCGGTGGTGACCCCGCAGCCGATATAGCAGCTGGTGTCGAACGGCGCGTCGATGCGGATCTTCGCTACCGCGATCTCCGGTAGCACGGTGAAGTTCGAGAAGGTCGAACAGCCCATATAGTGGAAGATCGTCTCCCCCTTGTAGCTGAACCGCGACGTTCCGTCGGGCATCAACCCCTTGCCCTGCGTCGCGCGGATCGCGGTGCACAGATTGGTCTTCTGGCTGAGGCACGACTTACATTGCCGACATTCGGGAGTGTAGAGCGGGATCACGTGATCGCCGGCGCTGACCGAGGTCACGCCGGCGCCGACCTCGCGGACGATCCCGGCCCCCTCATGCCCCAGCACGCTCGGGAACAGGCCTTCGCTGTCGAGCCCGTCGAGCGTATAAGCGTCGGTATGGCAGATGCCCGTCGCCATGATCTCGACCAGCACCTCGCCCGCTTTGGGCCCCTCCAGATCCAGTTCGACGATCTCGAGCGGGCGCTTGGCTTCGAACGCAACGGCAGCGCGGGTCTTCATGGCAGGTCTCCTCGGTCGCGTCCCCTGTACCCAGCCCGCACATGCCCTTGCAACCGGCCCTTCGCCCCTCCTATCGTAGAGAGTGACAAGTGGTGAAACGCAGCGCACAAGGCTGGCGCGCTCACAACCAGCGTGACTTGGAACGTCCGGCACAGGATCGGACGCGAACAGGAAGGAATGCGATGGCTACCACTATCAAGACCGGCGGGATTCATGCCCCGGTCCAGCCCTCTCCGGAGCTCGGCGCGATCGTCGGCAACGAGAAGCTGCCGCGCAGCCAGGTGATCAGCAAGGTTTGGGACTATATCAAGTCGAACAAGCTTCAGAATCCGGAGAACAAGCGCGAGATCCTCGCCGACGAGAAGCTGAAGAAGGTTTTCGGTCGCGACAAGTGCACGATGTTCGAGATGAACAAGTACATCTCGCAGCACGTAAAGGCATCACGACGGACGTCCATCGGGGGCCCGCGCACAGGCGCTGGTGCCCCCGAGAGGACTCGAACCTCCGACCTGCGGTTTAGGAAACCGTCGCTCTATCCTGCTGAGCTACGGGGGCGCCGTTCGAGCGATTACGCGGCGGCCGGGCGAGGGTCAACAAGGCAGGTCTGGGCTAGACCGTCATGGCAGCATCACTTAGCGTCCCGGTATCCGTGACACCCAACTAAGCGGGACTTCTGCGAACCGCGACCCGACCAGCAAATGCCTTTTCGTGTCCCCGCGCAGGCGGGGACCCAGGACCAAGCAAGACAACAATCGACGTTGATCGTAACCCTGGACTCCCGCCTGCGCGGGAGAACAGTAAGATTAGCAAGGTCCCAAGGACGCTGAGCTGGCGGCGGTACGAGCTACCGGCCCCTTCAATTCGCCGTCTCCGGCGGCACCACCGGTAGCGGCAGCGGGGCGATCGGCACGCCCTCCTCGACCAGCGCTTTCGCTTCCGCGACCGTGGCCTGGCCGTGGATCGGCGCGTCGGGTTCGTCGCCGTGATGCATCGCCCGCGCCCGCTTAGCGAAGGTGCCGCCGACCCACTCCGAGCTTTCCAGCGCCTTCGCCTGATCGCTGGCGAGCTTGGCGAGTACCGCTTTCACCGCCGCGGGCGTCGGCGCGTCCGGGCGGCGGTTGCCCTTGGTGGGAATGCTCGGGGCCATCAGCGCCTTGTCCACCTCGGTCGTGCTACACAGGGGACAGGCGACATGCCCCGCTGCACGTTGATCGGCATAGGCGTCGCTCGATCCGAACCACGCCTCGAACACATGGCCGTTGCCGCACCGCAGGTCGAAGACGATCACGGCGCCTGCTCGACCGGTGGGATCGGGCGCCGGTGGTCGATCACCGGAATCCGACCCCGCACATCGGCGATCCGCGCGAAACCAACGTCCACATAGCCGAGGCCGGGCGTTTCGCCCATGTCTAGCAACACGTCGCCCCACGGGTCGACGACCAGCGAGTGGCCATAGGTCGTGCGGCCGTCCTCGTGCACCCCGGTCTGCGCCGCTGCGACGACGAAGGCGCCGCTCTCGATCGCCCGCGCGCGCAACAACACGTGCCAATGCGCGTCGCCCGTCGGCCGGGTGAACGCCGCGGGGATCGCCATCACGGTCGCGCCCGCGCCGCTGAGCGCCGCGTATAGACCGGCGAACCGAAGGTCGTAACAGATCGACAGTCCCAGACGCCCCACCGGCGTCGTCGCGACGACCGTGCGCTCCCCTGCCGTGTAGGCCGCACTCTCGCGCCAGCGTTCCCCCGTCGGCAGGTCGACGTCGAACAGATGCAGCTTGTCATACCGCGCCCGGATTGCGCCGCGATGGTCGATCACGAAGCCACGGTTCGCGAACTTCCCGTCCTCGCGCCGGATCGCCAGCGAGCCGATATGCACCCAAAGTTGCTCGGCGGCCGCCGCCGCGCGCACTGCGGCAAGCACCGGATCCGCCTCCTCGGCGACGATCAAGCGGCCGCCACGCTCCCGGTCGCGATCGATCAGTCCGGACATCTCGGGCGTGAACAGCATGCTCGCACCGTCGCGCTTCGCCGACCGCACCGCGTCCACCAGCGTCGCCGCATTACGAGCGGGATCGATCCCGCTCGTCATCTGCAGCAGCGCGAGCTTCATGCCGCCAGCAAAGGATCCAGCCCCCCGCGCGCGTCGAGCGCCGCGAGATCGTCGGAGCCGCCGATATGCTTCCCGTCGACGAACACCTGCGGCACGGTGGATCGACCACCCGCACGCTCGATCATCTCGCGGCGTTTGTCGCCGCCCATGGTGATGTCATATTCTTCGGGCTCCACGCCCTTGGAGGCGAGCAGCTTCATCGCTCGCGAGCAATAGGGGCAGAACGCTTTGGTATAGATTTCAACTTTAGCCATCAGTTTGAAGTGTGGACTGGTCGCGCGATTGTCAATCGCCGCCGGTCTCCGGCAGCACCCGCGCCCAGCACAGGATCGTCACCGACGCTGCACCCGCCGCCAGCAGCGTGCGGGTACACGCAGCGGCAGTCGCGCCGCTGGTATAGATATCGTCGACAAGCCCGATAGTACGCCCCGCGATCAGCGCGCGATCGGTAACCTGGAAGGCACCGCGCACCGCCCGACTGCGCTGACTGCCGCTCAACCCGCGCAGGACTGGCGTCCGGCGGTGACGCACCAGGGCATCGCGTTCGACCGGGATCGCGGTCCGCGCACCCAGTGCTGTCGCGATCAGCGTCGCCTGATTGTACCCGCGCGACCACAGCCGCCAGCGGTTGAGCGGTACCGGCACCAGCGTGGCGATCCCGGCGGGCACGACGCGCTGTATCAGCCGCGCCATCGTCTCCGCACCACTGGTCTTGCCGGCGTATTTCAGCCGTAACGCCAGCCGGCGCGCGACATCGCCGTAAGCGACCGCCGCCCGCACGCCTGCGTGGCCCGGGGGCTCCGCGAGGCACGACGCGCACCGCGCTGCGCCGCGATCATAGGCGAACGGCAGATTGCAGCCCGCACACCAAGGCGGTCCAAGAAATCGCAGCCCCTGCCAACAGGCTGCACAGAATTGATGATCGTCGCCAACCGACACGCCACATCCCGGGCAGCGCGGCGGCAACGCAAGCGACACGGCGCGGCGCACCCAATTTGCCGCCGAGATCGCGCGATCGCTCATCGCATGCTTGTCGCTGTCGGCTGCGCGCGGCACAAGGGCGAGGTGCCTGAAATCTCCGACATCTTCGATCGTGTCGCCCGCCGCCGTCGCCGCGACCGCGCCCAGCCCGACTATGCTGGCTTCGACTTCATCAGAGCGGCGATGCTCGACGGTATCGCGGAGCGGCTGGACACCGTGAAACGCGACTTTACCGACATGCTCGATCTCGGCTGCTTCGACACGAGCTTCGCGCCCGCCGGCGCACGAGTCGCCCGGGTAGATGCGGGGTTAGCGTTCGCGCGCGCCGCCGGCGGCGTCCAGGCCGACGAGGATCGCCTTCCGTTCGCCGACGCGAGCTTCGACTGCGTTATTAGTGCGGGCGTGCTCGACCAGGTCAACGATCTTCCGGGCGCGCTGACGCTGGCGCGCCGGGTCCTCCGCCCCGACGGCCTTTTCCTCGGTGCCTTAGTCGGCGGCGGGAGTCTGCCCACACTGCGCGCCGCGTTCCGTGCAGTAGAAGGCGAGCGCCCCGCCGCGCGCCTGCATCCGCAGATCGATGTCCGGTCGGCGGGTGACCTGCTCGTGCGCGCCGGGTTCGCGTTGCCGGTCGCGGATGTCGAGACCATCGAAGTCGACTATGGCAGCCTCGGCACGATGCTCGACGATCTCCGCGGTATGGCGGCGACGAACCTGCTCCGGGCCCGCTCTCCATTGACCCGCGGCACGCTGGGCGCCGCCGCTGCCAGCTTCGCCGCGGCAGCGGATGTCGACGGCCGTACCCACGAACGGATCGACATCGTATTCCTGACCGGCTGGGCGCCCGACGCGTCACAGCCCCAGCCGGCGAAACGCGGCAGCGCGACATCGTCGCTGGCGCAGGCGCTCGGAGGAGCGCGCGACTCCCGATCGTAGACTAATCGTACGCAAGTAAGTCTTACGGGTAGTCGACAATAAAGATGCAGCGCGAAGTATAAATATATTGTCGCATCGTCGTGTGACAAACAGGGACTCACGCTGACTTTGTGTTGACAAATTGCCTCCGGTTAACCCTATTTGCAGCCCGATGGCTGGCGTTGCGTTCGACCCCGCACATCACAACATCGGGAGAATGATCCATGAACAAGCTGCTGTTGGGCGGTATGTCCGCCTTGTTGCTGTCGACGAATGCCAATGCGGCGACCGTCTTCGGCGTAGACGAGATTAACAATCTCATTTCCTTCGACAGTTCCGCGCCCGGCACAGTCGTTTCTGAGATCGGGATCACGGGGCTATCCAACAGCTTGCAGGCGCTCGACTTCCGCCCGCGCAACAACGTCCTGTACGGCCTCGGTACCGACCGGATCGTCTACACGATCAACACGATGACGGGTGTCGCCACCGCGGTGAGCGGACCATTGATGATCAACGGCACCGCGTTCGGTTTCGATTTCAATCCGACTATCGATCGTCTGCGCATCGTGAGCGACTCGAACGAGAACTACGTCTATAATCCGGAAACCAACATGCTTGCGGCGCCCACCACCCCGGTGGCCTACGCTCCCGGCGATGCCAACGGCGGCAAGAACGCCGATATAACGGCAGACGCATATACCAGCTCACGCTTCGGGCAGGCCGCAGGAACGACGCAGCTATACGCGATCGACACCGCGGCGGACGTGCTCACGCGGCAGGCGAACAGTGCGGGGACCCTCACCACTGTCGGTGCGACGGGTGTGAACCTGGGTTCGCGGACCAGCTTCGATATCGCGGGCGGCAACGCCTTCGCGTTCAACGGCAGCACCCTGTATGGCGTCAACCTCGACACCGGCGCGCTCACCGCGATCGGCAACACCGATCGCGCATTGTTCGGGATCGCGATCAGCGCGGTGCCGGAACCCACGACCTGGGCGATGATGCTCGCCGGTTTCGGCATGATTGCCGCCGCCACGCGGTATCGCCGCCGCGCGACGCGAGTCGTCTACGCCTGACGCGAAAGCCTCGGCGGCACCGATCGGTGTCGCCGAGGCTTTCGTCTAGCCGATGATCAGGCCGTCATCGTCACGCGCGAGGATCCGGCCCATCGCGTCGAACAGCGCGTCCATCGCGACCGGCTTGAACAACACCTCGTCGGCGCCGGCAGCCAGGCAGCGCTCGCGCAGGTCGACCGCGGTATCGGCGGTGATCACGATGATCGGCACCGACGCCTTCGCGTCGCCCCGCGCGCGGATGTGCTGGATCGCGGTGATCCCGTCCATGCCGGGCATCCGCAGATCTACCAAGAGCATATCATAATCGTGCGAATCGAGCGCTTTAAGGCCCTCTTCGGCGTTCTCCGCCTCTTCCATGGTTGCGCCAGCAACGTCGAGCATGTCCTTGACGACGCGGCGGTTCATCCGATCGTCTTCGATGAAGAGGACGTTCATGCCCGGGATCGCAGCAGGCACGGATGTGGAGGATGGGGTCGCATAGACGATCGTCTACGCTTCATGCTGCCTGTGGCACAAGTAGCACATCGACCAAAGGATCGGGCGATTTGCAGAACATTGCCTGAACGAGCGCGGCGCCCTTGATCGGCTTGGCGATCACCTGCGCAACACCCGTCGCAAGCAATTCGGTTCGTTCACTCGCGGCGGTCACCGGCCATAGCAGCGACACCGTCGCGCCTTGCACCGCAGCCGCTTCGCTGATCCTTCGCAAATCGACCAGGTGATCGCCGCTGCCACGAACCACGCCGTCGTCGATCAGGATCTGCGCGATGACCGTGCGCCCGAGCGCGGCGAGCGCTTCCTCGGCCGTGCCCGCCAGCTCGATCTTTCCCCCGCGGGGCATCAGCAAGGTCTTCAGCATCGCACGCGTGATCGGGTTGCGATCGACGATCAACACGCTGGGCGAGTCGTCATCGCTAGCCACGCTGCCGATTCCCGCCACGGCATGGACCAGCGGGAGATCGACGATGAAGGTCGTCCCCACGTCCGCGACGCTGTCGACCGTGACGTCGCCGCCCATTGCCCGCCCCAGATTGCGGCAGATCGACAGACCGAGCCCGGTTCCGCCGAACTGCCGTGTGGTGCCGGCATCGGCCTGACGAAACGACTCGAAGATCTCCTCGCACTTTTCCGCCGGGATCCCGATCCCGCTGTCCGCGACCAGGATGCGGTAGCGGTCGACACCATGCGGCGCGATCGTCAGCGACACCTCGCCCGCGGCGGTGAACTTCAGTGCGTTCGACAGCAGGTTGAAGACGATCTGCCGCAGCCGCGCCGAATCGCCCTCGATCATCGTCGGGCAGTCGTCGAGCCGGCGCACGAAGGCGAGCCCCTTGGCGGCAGCCTGATCGTCCCACAACCGCGTCGACTCCGCGACGGTCGCGCGGAGATCGAACGGTGCCGTCTCGATCGTCAGGTTACCCGTTTCCATCTTCGCCACGTCGAGGATGTCGTCCACCAGCGCGCGCATCGTCACACCAGCGCCATGCACGACGCTGATCCGGTCGCGCGTAGGCGCGGGCAAGGTCGCGTCCGCGAGCATCACCTGGGTCATCCCCAATATGCCGTTCAGCGGCGTGCGGATCTCGTGGCTGGTCGTCGCCAGGAATTCCGTCTTAGCGGCAAGCGCCTTGCCCAGAGCATCGTTGGTCACCGCAAGATCGGCGTTCGCCGCCTGCACAGTGGCGCGGCTACGACGGCTGGTGAAAAGCGCGAAGATCAGCATCGCGATGACGATCATCGTCGCGATCGCAGCACCGAGGAACATGTACCGCTGCGTTTGCGCGCTGGCACGCTCGAACGCGACGTTCCGCTGCAACTCGTCCTGCCGCAGCTTGGCGATCTTCAGCTCCTGGTTGGCGAAATCGAACCGCGCCCCCATCAATGCCGCATTGGTCGACCGCGCCAGTTTTGTCGCTTCGTCGTCGATACGTTTCAGCGCGGCCAGATGCGGCAGAGCGAGATCGCTGCGATCGGTGGAAGAATAGACTTGGTATGCCGTGCGATGAGCTTCGCGATCGGTCAGCGTCGTTTTCGCCAAATTTTGCTGCGCAAATCGCCTGTCGATCAGGGACGTTGCACGGGCGTAATCGTGTCGCTGCAAGGCGAGCTGTGCCGATAGCGCCATGAGCTTCATCCGAAGGCCTGCCATGTCCGACCCCACAGCGGCGATGGACCCAGCTTGCAAGATCGCGCGTGCCGCGAGATCAAGACGCTTGGCACCGAGCCAGCCCTCGGCGATGTTGCTCAGTATGAGCATCCGGAGCAACGGGCTGTCCATGCGCTGCGCGAGCAGCAACGCTTCGCGATACTGGGCTTCCGCCGCATCAAACCGCCCCAGTTCCTTATAAGCATTGCCACGGTTGTTGTAGAGCGACAGGAGCAGGTTCGGATCGCCGCGATAGGCCGCGAGCGCCTGATCATAATATTTCAGCGCGTTGGCATAGTCGTTGCCGCTGCCATACAACGAGCCGATGAATTGCAGTGCCTTGGACTGACTGCGCACTTCACCCAATTGCACGTAGATGCTGTGAGCGGCTTGATAATCCGCCAAGGCCTGGCCGACATCGCCCGAAACAGTGTTGATGCCGCCGCTCGACAACAGCAAGTCGGCATGAAGTCTCGTGCGGGGCGCGATGCGTGCTGCGGTCGCGAGCGCGCGCGTGATCACCGGCCGTGCTGCCGCGAGCCGATCGAGACGGATGTTCGCTTCGCCGCGCAACCACTGCGCGGTCGCCTCCAAGACGTCGCGCTTGTTCGATCGTGGCAGCGTCTGCGCAAGCCGCTCCGCCTCGAGCGCCCGATCGACCGCCGCCCCCGGATCTGGGAGCATTGCAGCGGTTGCTGTTGCGATCAGATCATCGACGCGTTCGGCGGCCGCGGTTTGGGTGATTGGCGCCACTGCGAGCAAAGGCGAGGCTATCGCGAGCAGCACGCAAAAGCCACCAGCCCGCGACGCGCGCTGCACGGTCAGCCACGCTTCCAGTTGCGCGCAAGTTCCGTCAGCGACGGTCGCGCATCGATCGGCGCCGCCTGGTGCCGACCTTCATCGAGATAGGAGATCAACGCATCTAGCGCGATCGGTCGGCTGATCAGAAAACCTTGTACCATGTCGCAGCCCATCACCGTCAGCAGGGCCAGCGCCGCATGAGTCTCGACACCCTCTGCCACAACCTCCATTTCCAACGCGTGGGCAAGATCGATCGTCGATCGCACGATCAACGGGTCTCGGTTGGAACTCGTCAACTTGGTGATGAACAGCTTGTCGATCTTCAGTTCGCGCGCCGGCAGCTGTTTCAAATAGGCCAGCGAGGACAACCCTGCACCGTAATCGTCGATCGCGATGATGATGCCGTAGTCGGCGAATATCTGTAGATTGGCGATGGCGCTCTCGGGATCACGGATCACCGAAGTTTCCGTGATCTCGAAGCCAAGCTTTGTGTCGCTGTTAGCAACGAGGTCGCAAGCTTCGCGCACGAACGCCGTGTCCGCGAGCAATTGACCCGAGATGTTGATGAACAGCCGCAGATCGTGCGAGCGAGCCGCCAATGTGCGCTGGTCCGCAATCGCGCGACGGATCGCCCATAGGGTCATTCGCCCGATAAGCTGCGACTCTTCGGCGACCGGGATGAAGTCGCCAGGCAGAATTAGTCCACGGGTTGGATGCCGCCACCGCATCAGCCCTTCGGCGCTGCCGATTTCTTGACGACGGACATGGATCTTTGGCTGATACATCAGCAGCAATTCGTCATTGCCGATCGCCCGATCCAGCTCACGAGCCAACGCGCGAGCATCGGTTGCCTCGCATGATCTCACGCCCGCCGCAGCGCCGTTATGCGCATCGCGTGCGTTGGACAACGCGGCTTCGGCATCTTCCGCGATCCGCACCTCATCGGCCCCGTGAGACGACGCGAAGGCGCCACCGACGATCAACTCGACGCGATGCTGTTCGCCGTCCAAGTCGATCGGGGCCGCGAACAGGGCGCGCACTGATCGTTCAACGCGCTCGAGGTCGCGTCGCTCACTGCCGTAGAACCAAAGGCCGAGGGAAGCCCTACCGACTGGCGCTATATCGACGCCGGGCAATGCGGCCGTTGCTCGCTGCGCAAGGTCTAACGGGAGCATTTCTGCACGCGGCAAACCGATATGGCGTCGCAGCGCCGTGAAATTGGCGATCTCGATAAGCAGGTGAAATAGGAAAGCCCGGCTGTCCTGAATCAACTTCCGCTCCGGGAAGACTTTGTCGTCTTGCCCGGTGCCTCCGGTCCGACTGGCGATGCGGGCAGCCTCGATCATGATGCGAACGACTAGGTTGCATCGCTAAAGATATCCTTAAGCTTGGTTTTTACCGGCCCTCATCGGCACGCATGAAACACGTAAGCCCATTGTGACCACGTTAACTTTGCGTTAAGCAGGTCCGGCATCCTCGAGATGCCAAATAAGGGAGTGAAACCATGCTGAAGTTGATTTTGGCGCTGATCTACGGGACCGACATTCGTCCCTGGTAAGCCGTTCGATCGGCTCGGGATCTACACCGACATCTGCCTAGGCGGATATCGGTCGGCTCCCGAGCCGATACTTCATGACCCAGCGATCCGGGGGATGCGTCGATCCGCTCCGGTGCGATCCGCAGATGATCCTCTCGAGGATCTACCCACTCCAACTTGATCGTAAACCGAAGACGCACGACGACCGGGTAGGTTCCCTGCCCTAACGAATTGAATCATGCAGCCATGCTGCCGCGGGGAGCCGGGCTGCTGAACACCATGTCGTCGTCGACCGAGCCGAACTTCAGCGACACCACATCGAGCGCGTAATTCTGGTTGAGCTTCCACGGCTTTCGCGATCCCTGCTTGGGCAGGATGTGCGCCGCGCGCTGGATGTAGCCCGAACTGAAGTCGACGAACGGCTCCGGCTCCATGGCGGCGTCGCCGATCCTCGGCGTGACCTGCCGCATACCGCGCTTCTTCATCGTGTTGAGCAATCGCGCGACATATTTGGCGACGAGATCCGCTTTCAACGTCCATGACGCATTGGTGTAGCCGAAGGTGTAGGCGAGGTTCGGTACGTCCGAATACATCATGCCCTTATATTGCAGCGCCTTGGACAGATCGACCGGCGCGCCGTCGATGCTGAAGCGGACGTCGCTCATCAACTGCATCTCCAGCCCGGTGGCGGTGACGATCACGTCAGCCGCGATCTCCTCGCCGGACGTCAGCAGGATGCCGCACGGCGTGAAGCGCTCGATCGTGCCGGTCGCGACACCGGCGCGCTTGGTCTTGATTGCTTGGAACAGGTCCGCGTCAGGCACCAGGCACATCCGCTGGTCCCACGGATTGTAGCGCGGGGTGAAGTGGGTCGCGATGTCGTAGTCGGGGCCGAGATGCTCGCGCACCATGCCCAGCAGCCGCTGCTTGGTTTGTTCAGGTTTGCGTCGCGCGGTGCGGTAGAAGAACATCCCGAACAGCACGTTCTTCCACCGCGTGACGCCGTAGGCCGCCTTGCTCGGCAGCTTGGTGCGTAGCCAGTTGGCGATCTTATCCTCGCCAGGCCGCGAGACGACGTAGGTCGGCGATCGCTGGAGCATCGTCACGTGCGCCGCCTGCTTGGCCATCTCGGGCACCAGCGTCACCGCGGTCGCGCCGCTGCCGATCACGACGACGCGCTTGTCCGCATAGTCAAGGTCCGCGGGCCAGAATTGCGGGTGCACGATCGTGCCGGCGAAGGTGTCGCTGCCGGTGAAGTCGGGCGAATGTCCCTTGGCGTAATTGTAATAGCCCGAGCACATGCACAGGAAGTTGCACGTGAAAGCGACCGGCGCGCCGTCCGCGCCCGTCCCCTCGACATGCCAGCGCGCTTCCTCGGTAGACCAGGCGGCGGATTTGACGTGGTGGCCGAAGCGGATGTGCCGGTCGATGCCGTACGCCTTTGCGGTCTCCTCGACATAGGCGCGGATCGAGGGTCCGTCGGCGATCGACTTGGCGTCGGTCCAAGGGTGGAAGGAGAAGCCCAGCGTGTGCATGTCCGAATCGGACCGGATGCCGGGGTAGCGGAACAGGTCCCAGGTGCCGCCGATCGCCTCGCGGCCTTCGAGGATCACGTAGCTGCGATCGGGACAGCGGGTCTGGAGATGGTAGCCCTGCCCAATGCCGGAAATACCCGCACCCACGATGACGACATCGAGATGTTCAACCACAGTCATCCTCCTCAACCGTTATGATCGGTTGCTAAGAGGAACCTATCGCACCGCGTGGCGATAGTCTTCCGATTTCGTGGCGACGCCGTACCGCCGCCACGGACCGTCAATAATCGCGCGAGTATCTGAGACTGGCATTGGTGCCGCCGAACGATCCGGCCGAGGACAATAGGCTCAGCGACTTGGTAAGCGCGATCTCCAGCTGGGTCGCGGTCATACCACGGGCATCGGTGATGATCTCGATGTAGATGTTGCTGGTCAGATACTTGCCCGCCGACAGCGAGGTGCCCCGCCCGGTCGCCTCGTCCGCGCCGACCACCCGCAGGCGATCGAACCCGGTCGCGGAGCGCAGCTTGCCGAGCGGGTTGAGCCCGCCCCCGCCCGACCCGCGCAGCGAATTGAGCGCAGCGGCGAGCTGGATGCCCTCGATCGCCGACAGGTTCGCCGGGCTCGTGCCGAACAGCAACCGGCTCAGCACCTCGTCCTGCGGCAGCGTCGGGGTCGAGGTGAAGGCGATCTGCGGGCGAGTGCCCGTCCCGGTGATCGCGATGTTCGCGGTGATGCCGTTGGTAGTGGTCGTCGCCAGGATGTTGATGTCCGGATCGGTCAGCGCGCCGCCGCGGAAGCGGATCGTGCCGCGCGAGATCTCGAACCGCTTGCTCGCGAAGGAATAGGCGCCCTTCACCACGTCGAGCCCGCCGGTGATCACCGGCGCCGCCGAGGTGCCGCCGATCCGCAGGTCCATCGACCATTCCGAATCGAGCCCCATCCCGGACACGAACAACTGGTTCTGCGCGCGCACCCGCAGCGCGAGCTTGAACAGGCCGATCGGCGCGGGCTTGGGCCGGTCGGTCGGCCGAGCGACGGTGATCTCGCTCTTGCGGCGGACGCCGGTGAGTTCGGGCACCTCTGCCTGACCTTGGCGGATGATTTCGTAGCGCGCCGACGGAATTCGCAAGTCGCCCTCGATCAGCCCGCCGTTTCGACCGTTGGTGAGGTGGATCGTGCCTGTGGTGGTCGCCGACAAGGCATCGCTCTTCGCGAGCTGCGCTTCGTTCAAGGTCGCGCGCAGATCGATCGGGAAGCCGCTGTCGGCGGCGAGCCCGACCGATCCTTGCGCCTGCACCGTACCGTCGCCGGCCTTCGCGGTCAGCGTCGTGAGATCGAGGCGATCGTTGTTGAAGCGTGCCGCGATCCGCATCTGCGACAGCCGCGTGCCATAGGTCTCGTTGTCATAGGTCAGGCTGTCGCCGCGGATCAGCCCGGTCAGTCGCGGCGCGGATACCCGACCGGAGAAGTCCGCCGCGACCGCGATCGGCCCGGACAGTTGCTGGTTTGGCAGCGCCGCGAGGCTGAACAGCACCGCGGACGGCCCGTTATAGCGTATCCCGCCGGACAGCGGTGCCTGCATCAGCCTCGTCGTCCACGAACCGGCGCCGGGCGGCAACGGTCGCAGCGTCGCGACCAGGCGACCCACGGTGGTCGGCCCGCGCTTGACGATCGCCCGCGCTTCGCCGCCGTTCGCGACCAATCGGCCGACCATCTGCAGGTCGACGGGGTCGGACACCGCGGCGAGGCCGGTGCGCTGAAAGTTGACGATGTTGAGACGCATATCGGCCTGCGGGATCGCGGACCCTGCTTGCCGATAATCAAGACTACCGGTCGCTTGCCCCGAGATCCCGAGGCTCGGCATGAACGCCGACAGCACCGACAGGTCGAGCCGGTCGAGCCGCGCCTGTGCCGCTGTGACGCCCCCGCCGAACGACCCGGCGAGCCGCGCCGATCCGCCGGTCGCGCCACCGAAATCGACCCGCGTCGGCAGCAGGCGATACGATCCGCGCGCCGCGGTGATCCGCGCCGGGTTGGCGGTGCGGAACGCGATGTTGTTGGCGACACCCTGTAGCGCGACGAGATAGTCGTTCGGCGACAGCTTGGCGTTGAGCGCGACGCGGAACGGCACGCCGCTCGATCCGGTCAGCAGCGCCTGCGCGGTGCCGCGGCCGCCGACATAATTCACCTTGGCGCGTGCCGCCTGGATCACCACCGCATTGTAGCGCATGTCCGCGATCTGGACGTCGGCGATGACCTGCGGCGCGCGCGGCAGCATCACCACGCTCGCGTCGAGGATCGCACGGCCGATCGTGAAGTCGGCGGTGCCGGGGACGGTGGCGTTGTAGGCGCGCGCCTTGACGTCGGCGCGCTGGTTGCCGCCCTGATTGGCAAGCTGGACGCCGCCGGCGATACCGCGGCCGGCGAAACGGAGCGCGCCGGCGAACGGGCCCGCGGCGGTCTGTACGACACGCCCGGTCGTGGTGATGCCGGCGAAGAGCACGCGGCGGACATCGACGGTCAGCTGCGCGCCGGGCCTGACCAGCACGTCTGCGGTGAACGGTCCGTAGTTGGTGCCACCGGTCGCGTTAACCGCATAGGCGCCGCCACGGCCGACGACCCGGGCGTTGAGGTTGACGAGCCCGATCCCCACCCCGGGCCGTGCGGCGCGGAGCACCACCACGGGCGCGGTCGCGCTGCCGGTCACTCGGGCGGAAAGCGGCCCATATTGCGACGATACGGCATCGGCGTTGACCAGCACGCTGCCGGTGGCGGGGTCGAAGCGACCCTCGCCGCGGGTGACGCGGAACAGCGGCGCGTTGAGGCGCAGGTTGCGGAAGGTCGCGATGCCCTCCGCGCTATAGCCGACATCGGCACGGACGACCGCGTTGCCGCCGAGGAAGCTGCGGGCGCCGTCGTTGAACAGCTGCTTGGTCTGCGCGACGACACGCCCGGTGATACCGAAGCCACCATTCGCGCCGGGCACCAGCTTGGCGTCGGTCTGCAGATTGATGATGCCGATGCTCTCGACGCGGTAATTGTCGATGCGGCCCTTCAGCGCGCCGGTGTAGCGCCCGGTCGCGGTGTTCGCGACGACGATCGCGGTGGCATCGATGTTGTCGGATCGGATCCGCAGATTGTCGGACAGGATGTTCGGCATCGAGATCGCGAAATCGCCATCGATCGATACGTTGTTGGCGAGCCCGCCTACTGCGGCGTTGAGCCCGGTCACGCGGCGCGCCTTCGCCTTAATCGGCACCAAGATGCGGTCGGCGTTCACCCGCGCGAGCCCTTCGGCGTAGACATTCTCGACGTTGGTCGTGCCGAACCCGATCGACGCGGCGCGGATCTTGTAGTCGACCGTCGGCGTCGCGAACGCGCCGTCGAGCACCACGCGCGCGAGCACGTCGCGGCCGCGCAGATTGGGCGCGATCGCACCGGGGGTGAGCAGCTTGGCGTCGACCGCGAAGTTGCCGAAGCGGCTGTTGGCAAGATCGAGAATGCCGCCCGCGTCGACCGTCAGCGCATCGGACCGCAGCTTCATGCGGGTATCGGCGCGACGTTCGGCGAGCGTGGTGTCGATCGCGATGTCGAGCTGCGGCGCGGTCAGCCGTTCGACCGGACCTTCGAGGTACAGGCCGGGCTTGGCGAAGCCGCGAACCTCGATATGCCCCGACTTGGCGGTGAGCGCGAGATCGGCGAGTTGGCCGGTGCCGAGCGTCGCGCGGGCGCGGCCCTGCCACGATGCCCAGCTGCCCTTGCCGCCGACGGTGGCGGTAAGCGGCGCCTTCAGCGCGCCCATCGTGCCGACCACGCCCCCGACCGGCGCGAAGACGCGGGCATCGACGTCGAGCTTATTCTCGTCGGGGACCGCGTCCAGCCGCAGCGCCAGCGTGTCGCCACCCGCGAAGCCGGGTCCGCGCAGGGCGGCGGCATTGGTGACGATCTGCGCGCGACGATCGGCGACATGCACCTTGCCGTCGATCCGGATCGCGTGCGCCTGCCCCGTGATCGGCTTGGCGAGCACCAGCCGACCGATGTGCAGCCGGGCGATGTCGATATCCAGATCGGGCAGTAGCGGCGCGTTGGGGTCGCTCGGCGTCGGCTTGAGTTCGGGCCGGCGCGCCAGCGTCACCAGATCGGTCGACAGCGAGCGCACGTCGACATGGTTGTTGGCGAAGGCGAACGGCCGCCAGTCGACCGCGAGCCGCGGGCTGGTCAGAAACACGCCCTTGGGATCGGCGACGCGGACGTCGCTCAGCACCATCTTGCCGTAAAGCGACCCGTCGATCCGGCCGACCTTGATGTTCAGCCCCGACGCCGTCGAATAGCCGCCGATCTGATCGGCCACGAACCGCCGCCCGGGATCGGTGTTGATCCCGAGCAGCACGACGCCGACGAGCACCACCAGCCCGAGCAGCGTCAGCGCGATCCATTTCAGGATCCGCTGCCACAACGGCCGCTTGGCGGCGACCGCGTCATGATCCGCCGCGCGGTCTTCCTGTGGCAGCTCGTCGGCCATCAATATGCCTGCCCGATCGAGATGTAGAGCGCGATGCGGCCGTCACCCGGCCGCCGGTTCAGCGGCGTCGCGACATCGATCCGCATGGGGCCAAAATTGGTGTAGAAACGCCCGCCGATGCCCGCACCGAAGCGCAGGTCGCTGGCCTTCGGCAGGCTGCTTGCGTAGCTGTTGCCCGCATCGACGAACGGCACGATCCCGAAATCGCCGAACCGATAGCGCGCCTCGATCGAGAATTCGTTGACGCTGCGACCGCCGACGGGATCGCCATTGGGGTCGAACGGCCCCAGCCGCTGATAGCCATAGCCGCGCACCGATCCGCCGCCGCCGCCATAATAGCGGCGCGACGGCGCGAGATCGTCGCGCGCGATGCCCTGGATCGACCCGGCGCGCGCACGCCCGGCGACTACCAGGCTCTGGCTGGCGGGGTAATAGAAGGTGCCCTCGACCATCGTCCGGACATAGGGGCGGATGCCGCCGCTAACCGACGTCTCGGGGCTCACCGTGAGGCGGACGCGGTAGCCGCGGGTCGGGTTGAGCAGATCGTCGGACGCGTCCCACTGCACCTGCCCCGGCAACGCCGCGATGCCGTAGGTCCGGCGGCGGCGCTCTCCGGCCGCGAAGTCATAGACCGACTCGTTGGTGCCGACGAGCTCGCCGCCGTAGTAGTAGGTGATCCGCTTCTGCCAGATCGGCGTCGAATCGTAGCTCCACCTGGCCGACAACGTGCCGGTGAACGCGTCGAAGGCGTCGTAATTGGAATGCGCCGCCGCCGCGAGCACGGCGAAGGTCCGGTCGCGCTTGCCCGCGTTCGCACGCCGGAACGTGCCCGACAGCGCCTGTTCCTGCGTGCCCGCGATCGCCGAAGCGATCAGCGCGCCTTCGGGCGGGAACAGGTTGCGGTGAGTCCAGGATCCCTCGGCGCGGAACCCCTGCCCCGTCGAATAGCCGAGATTGCCAGCGAGCGATCGCGCCGGGCCCGCGGTCTGGCGGATCAGCAGGTCGACCTGCTCGGTGCCGTCGGGGCCGGGGCGGCCGGTGCGCACCGGCTCCACCGACGCGGTCGAGAACAGCCCGGTGGCGACGAGCGCATCGCGCAGATCGTCGCGCTTGCGCTGATCGTAGAGTTCGCCCTGGCGAAAACGCGGGAAGACGTTGAGATGATCGAGATCGAACACCGGATCGCCGGTGGTGGTGAGTTGCCCGAAGCTCGAGCGCGGACCCGGATCGACCGGCAGCGTATAGGCACCGGTCGCCTCCGCGGCCTGATCGTCGAGCAGGATGTCGCGATCCCCCACCGCAACGAACGGATAGCCTTGCTGCGGCAGCACCAGGCTGACGTTGGCCTCCGCGCCCTGGATCCGCGCCGCCTCGATCGGATCGCCGACCTTTAGCGGCAGGTTGCGGGTGATCAGGTCCGGCGGGGTCACCGCCGCGGCGTTCACCGTCACCGACGACAGCTTGTACAGCCGACCGGGCGACACGCTGACGATCGCGCGCAAACGGGCGGGCTTGTTGGTTCCGGGTTCCGCGGCGGGCGTCTCGATCGTCGAGATCGCGGTCGCGTCGTAATAACCGATCGACCGGGCAAGCCGCACCGCGAGCGCTTCGTCTTCCTTGCCGCGCGCCGAGACCTGGGTCGCGTTCGCGGCCTTGCCGTCGCCCTTTTCAAGGGCGGAGAGCGCCTCGAACTCGTCGTTCAGTTCCAGCTTCTCGAGCCCGCGCAGCACCGTCTCGTACCGGATCTCCGGCGCGTCTTTGTCCTTGATGTCGGCGGCGGTCACCAGCGGCGCGGTGTCGAAGCTGCCGAGCGGCGCCAGCGGCTGCGCGAGTTGCGGATCCTCGGCCGCGGGCGGCGGCAGTGTGTCCCCGATCGGCGCGGCGGCGGCTGCCTCCGCCGAATTGGTCGGCTGCGCGGGCGTCGAACCGACACCGGGCATTGGCTCCAGCGGCGCGTTGATATTACCCGAGAGCGGCGGTAGCGCGGCGTTGAACTCGCTTTCGGGCACGATCGGCGCATTGCCCTGCAGGTCGGTCTCGCTGGTGTCGATCGGCGGCTTTTCAGCCTCCGCCTTGGGCGCGTCGGGGCCGCGGGCCGGCGCGGTGCCCGGCTTGTTGAGCTGGCCGAAAGCTGGAGATGCGGCGACGAGCGCGACGGCAAGCCAATAGTGTCGACCGGTCGAGGCTGCCACGCGAAAACAATTCCCTTTCAGCGGGACGATCGTTTTCGACCCACCCCCTCCTTACCCGCAACGCGCCGTTTTCCAATTGGTTTCGTGGGTAAACTGGGTTTGTAATGGCGCGATCGTTCGATGGTTGCGGCTCTTTTACCACCCCGGCGGAGGCCGGGGTGGTGCCACAATCACATCTTCATCTGCTGCGCCACCGATCGCCGCAGCGCCTTGCCATAGGGCGGCTTCAGCCCCGCGAGCTTGGCGACGTCGATCCGTGCCTGCTTCAGCACCGCCTTGGCGTGGCTGAAGGTCTTGAAGCCGTCATGCCCGTGATACGATCCCATGCCCGACGGGCCGATCCCGCCGAACGGCAGGTCCTCCATCGACACGTGCATCACCACGTCGTCGATCGTCACTCCGCCCGATATCGTCCGGTCGAGCACCCGCCGGCGCTCGCCCTCGTCCGGGCCGAAGTAATAGAGCCCCAGCGGCCGGTCGCGCCGATTGACCTGCGCGATCGCGTCGTCGATCCCGGCATAGCGCACGATCGGCAGGATCGGGCCGAAGATCTCCTCCTGCATCAGGGTCATGTCGTCGGTGACGTCGCGGACGATGTGCAGCGGCATCTTGCGGCTGTTCGACGCCGCGAATTCCTCGCCCGCCGGGTTGACTGTCTCGACCGTCGCGCCCTTCGCGCGCGCATCGTCGAGCCAGTCGGCGAGCCGCTGGTGATGCCGGTCGTTGATGATCGAGGTGTAATCCGGGTTGGCGAGCAGCGTCGGGTACATCGCGCTGGCGACGGTCTTCAGCCCGTCAACCACCCGCGCCTCGTCCGCGGCCTCGACCAGCAGGTAATCGGGGGCGAGGCAGATCTGCCCTGCGTTGAGCATCTTGCCGATCGCGATCCGCTCGGTGGTGCGGGCGATGTCGGCGCCCTTGCCGACGATCACCGGCGATTTGCCGCCGAGTTCGAGCGTCACTGGGGTCAGATTGTCCGCCGCCGCATGCAGGATGTGCCGCCCGATCCCGGTCGCCCCGGTGAAGATCAGATGATCGAACGGCAGCTCGGCGAACGCCTTCCCGACCTCCGGCCCGCCGCCCACGAAGGCAAGTTCGGCCGCGTCGAAATAACGCCCGCAGACTTCCTCGAACAACGCCGCGGTCACCGGCGTGAACTCGCTGGTCTTGACCATCGCGCGGTTGCCCGCCGCGAAGATCCCGGCGAGCGGCGACATCACCAGATTGACCGGGAAGTTCCACGGCGCGATCACCCCGACCACGCCCTTGGGCTGATATTCGACCCAGGCCCGCGCGCCGAGCAGCCCGAGCGGAAACTGCACCGCGCGCTTCTCTCGCTTCGCCCAGCGATCGACCTGCTTCAGCGCATGCGCGATCGGCGCGATCGATCCGCCGATATCGGTCAGCATCGACTGGTCGCGGCTGCGGTGTCCGAAATCCTCGGACAGGGCGTCGCAGAACCGGTCGGCATGGTCGCGGATCATCGCGGCGGCGCGCTTCAGCCGGTCCTTGCGGGTCGCGATCGGCACCGGCAGTTCGGCGGTGAACGCCGAGCGCTGTACCGCGAGCGTGTCGCGCAACGCGGTCATGCGCAACCGATCAGGCCGGCGACCGGCACCACCAGGGCGTCCCCGCCCCGGCGCTCGACCCGCAACACCGCGTCGGTCACCTGCGCACCCTTGGTGAGGTCGCGCCTCGCGACGATCTTCATCTCAAAGTTCACGGTCACGTCTCCCCCTGCGTAATCGGTGCTGGCACCGAACCCCAGCCCACCCTCGCCTTGTTCGGCGACCCGCGCGAGATCGATCGTGCGGCCGTCGATCGACAGCCGGATCTGCGCCGGATCCGCGGTCGCCATCGCCACCAGCTTGCGGTCGGCGATGCTCCACACGAACGCGGCGCAGCCCTTGTCGGGCATCTTCTGCTGCCCGATCGCGCCGAGCGACAGCACGGGAGCCGGAGCGGCGCTCGCCGCCTGCGCGGCTAGAAGCAGGGTCATGATCACGATGCGGACACTATCATGGCGATCCATGCCGGGTAAGCCGCCGCCGCGAGCAGCGCGCCGAACGGCAGCGCGGTGTCGCGCGCCATCGGCCGGCCGCGCACCGCCGCGACCAGCACCAGCGCAAGCCCGATCAAACTCGCCAGTAGCAGCACAGCGGGCAGCATCCGCCAACCGAGCCACAGTCCGATCGCGCCGAACAGCTTGGGATCGCCGCCGCCCATCCCGTCGCGCTCGCGCAGCCGCTTATACCCCGCAGCGATTCCCCAGAGCGCGAGGAAGCCGACGCCGCCCCCGATCAGCCGGTCGCCAATCGGTGGGAAGGCGCCGCTCAGCCCCGTCCCGACTCCCGCAATCGCCAGCGTGATCGTCAGCCGGTCGGGCAGCCAGAGCACGGTCGCATCCAGCGCCGCGAGCGCCAGCAACAGCCACCCGAAGACCGCGCCGACCACCGCGAGCGAGGAGGCCGTCGCGACCCCGGCAAGCACCCCGACCAGCGCGGCGGTCGCTTCAATCCGCCAATGCAGCGGATCGATCGGCGCGCGACACGTCCTGCACCGACCCCGCAGCACCAGCGCGCTGAGGAGCGGCACCAGATCGCCCGCGGCCAACGTTCGCCCGCAGGCGTCGCACGCGGAACGGCCGCGCGCCACCGACCGATCCTGCGGCCACCGGATCACCAGTGCCGCGATGAAGCTGCCGACGATCGCGCCGAGCACGCCGAGGGCGATCGGCCAGGCGATTGCCGCTGTCATGATCTCACCTGCATGTCGCACGACTAGCGGTGGTGAAGATGGAAACAAGCGAAACACCACCGCGCCCTTGTACCACCCCGGCGAAGGCCGGGGCCCAGTTGGGAGACGTCCGTGACGACGAACATCGCTTCATTACCGCTACCTTCCATACTGGGCCCCGGCCTCCGCCGGGGTGGAGACAATAGGAGCCTTTGCAATCCAACCCGGAACACCCCAAATCGACTGCATCGTCACCCCCGGAGCATTCCATGACCACCGATCCGATCGTCATCCTGTCCTATGCGCGCACCCCGATGGGATCGTTCCAGGGCAGCCTCGCGGGCGCCGGCGCGACCGAGCTGGGCGCGGCGGCGGTGCGTGGCGCGGTCGAGCGTGCGGGGGTGTCGGCCGCCGATGTCGAGCGGATCTACATGGGCTGCGTCCTGTCCGCGGGCCTTGGCCAGGCGCCCGCGCGGCAGGCCGCGATCGGCGCGGGGCTCGGCGATCATGTCGAGGCGACCACGGTCAACAAGATGTGCGGATCGGGGATGCAGGCTGCGATCCTCGGCGCCGACGCGCTCGCGGCGGGATCGATCGACCTGCTGGTCGCAGGCGGCATGGAAAGCATGACCAACGCGCCCTATCTGTCGCGCAAGCACCGCGGTGGCGCGCGGATCGGTCACGACACGATGTACGACCACATGTATCTCGACGGGTTGGAAGACGCCTATGAACCCGGCCGGCTGATGGGCAATTTCGCGGAGGATACCGCGCTCGATTATCAGTTTACCCGCCAGGCGATGGACGACTACGCGATCGAATCGCTCACCCGCGCCCAGCGCGCGCAAAGGTCGGGCGCGTTTGATCGCGAGATCGTCGCGGTCGAGGTGAAGACCCGCAAGGGCACCGACACCATCGCGCTCGACGAACAGCCCGCCAAGGGCGACATCGCCAAGATCCCGACGCTGAAGCCCGCTTTCTCAAAGGAAGGCACGATCACCGCGGCGAACGCCTCGTCGATATCGGACGGCGCCGCGGCGCTGGTGCTGACCCGCGCCAGCGTCGCCGAGCGCCTCGGGCTGACGCCGATCGCGCGCATCATCAGCCACGCCGCCCACGCCCACGCGCCCGCGTTGTTCACCACCGCGCCGGTGTTCGCGATGAAGAAGGCCCTGGAGCGCGCCGGCTGGAGCAAGGACGATGTCGACCTGTTCGAAGTCAACGAAGCCTTCGCGGCGGTGGCGATGATCGCGATGCGCGATCTCGCGCTCGATCATGCGCGGGTCAACGTCAACGGCGGCGCCTGCGCACTGGGCCACCCGATCGGCGCCAGCGGCGCGCGGATCCTGGCGACCTTGCTGTCGGCCTTGGAGACCAACGGCCAACGCCGCGGCCTAGCATCGCTCTGCATCGGCGGCGGCGAGGCGACCGCGATGGCGGTGGAGCTGATGAACTGAGGCTTCGCCGCAATCCCTGACCGACCACCCCGGCGACGGCCGGGGCCCAGGTCGAAAGGGTTTAATAACGGAGCGCCTCTGTCGCCATGAACGTCTCCCAACTGGGCCCCGGCCTTCGCCGGGGTGGTGGAGTGAGGTTGGTTGGCGTTTTAACACCCGCAGTTGGTCCAATTCAGCGCGCCTATGCCTCAAGGCAAGCTGTTTGATCTGAGTAGACCTGGGTTGGCTTTCCCTGCAAAACTCGGTCACACGCACCCAGCTTAGGGCAGCGTCTCGCCACCATCGACGCCCCACAGGCCGGCAATCTCGACGAAGCCCGCCTGCCCCTTTACGTCGAACCGGCACCACCCGGCGGCGCAGCGGCTGAGGCGCCCGACGACGCCAGGCGCCGCGCGCCACTGCAGTCGCGCGCCTGTTTCGGGCTTTTCACGCATTTCGAGGGGTTGCGGTCCGCGGACGATCGCGGTGCGGTTCTCGCTCAGCAGGTTCGCCTGCATCCATCCTTGCGTGCCATCGGGGTCCTCGACCCGGCGCCATTCCTTGAAGATCGCGATCACTTTCACCGGCAGATCGGCGCGCTGATAAAGCCAGCTTGCGGGATAGGTCCGCGCGGGCCCGGTGCGCATCCGTGCGCGTCCGGCCGAAATCGACGCGTAATAGGGGACGGTCTTCTTCGCATCGGCCGCCGCCGCCACATCAGGCGCGAGCGTCGCGACGCCGGCGAGCATGATGGCGAAGTGGCGCATGGTTCCGGTCCTTTACGATAGCGCACCTGTAGCGAAGCAGCGACGCGCATCAACCACCGTTGACGCGCCTGACGCGCTTCGCCAATCCAATGTGCGATGTCCGACGCCAGCCGCTCCGCCACGACCAGAGCACCCCATCCGCGGGTGCCCGAGCCGCGCGTGATCGTGACTCGCGAGCTGCCCGATATCGTCATGGATCGCTTCGACACGCTGTTCGACAGCGTCACCAACCGCACCGACGAGGCGATGACCCGCGACCAGCTCGTTGCGGCGGTCGCGGACTGCGACGTGCTGGTGCCGACCGTGACCGATACGATCGACGCCGCGCTGCTCGAAGGCGCCGGGCCGCGGTTGAAGCTCATCGCGAATTTCGGCGCGGGCGTGAACCATATCGATCTGCGCGCCGCACGGGCCCGCGGCATCATCGTCACCAACACGCCCGGCGTCCTCACCGAAGATACCGCGGACATGACGATGGCGCTGATCGTTTCGGTGCCGCGGCGATTGGCGGCGGGCGAGCAGCTGGTTCGGTCGGGGCAGTGGAAGGGCTGGAGCCCCGGCGGGATGCTGGGCCACCGCATCGGCGGCAAGGCGCTCGGCATCGTCGGCATGGGGCGGATCGGCCAGGCGGTGGCGCTTCGCGCGCGCGCGTTCGGGCTGTCGATCCACTACCACAATCGCAACCGGCTGCCCGCGGTGCTCGAGGCGCAGCTCGCGGCGACGTGGCACCCGTCGCTCGACGAGATGCTGGCGGCCGTCGATATCCTGACCATCCACACACCGCGCAACGCCGACAGCGAGAACCTGATCGATCGCCGCCGCATCGCGCTGCTGCGACCCCATGTCTACCTGATCAACGCCAGCCGTGGCGGGATCGTCGACGAGGAGGCGCTGGTCGACGCGCTCGAAGCCGGACGGCTGGCCGGCGCCGGGCTCGACGTCTGGACGCATGAGCCGCAGATCGACCCCCGCCTGCTCGCGTTGCCCAACGTGGTGATGACCCCGCACATGGGCTCCGCCACCTATGAGGGCCGCGTGGCATCGGGCGAGAAGGTGATCCTCAACATCCGCATGTGGGCCGACGGCCACCGCCCCCCGGATCAGGTGTTGGAGGGGTGGGTTTAGTTTCGTCAGGCGCGCGAAAAGGTGCGTTCACGCAGAGAGGCCAACAGGGAGAGTTCGCCTTGGGCTTCGGCTGCGGGCTCCTCCCCCGTCATCCCCGCGCAGGCGGGGATCCATACTGGCTAGCTTCAGTGTTCAAGCCGCGACGGTTGCCGGTCTGGATCCCCGCCTGCGCGGGGATGACGGAATGGGTCGAGGCGAAGCCATCCGCTCTCGCGATCACGGCTCCTCGGCGAACGGTCGACACTTGCGCCCAAACCCTTACGTCCGCACCGAGACAGCGGTGTCGATCCTGATCGTTCGCGCACGCTTCCTTCCGCGCGTTCGATCACCTTGCCGACGCGATCAATCCCCCGTCAGGATCCGATCCACCAGCTGCTTCACAGTCGGCACGAACCCATTGGAATAAAACGGATCGCGCTTGAAGTTGTACGCCGCGTGCCCCGCGAACATCAGGTTCTGGTCGATGTCGCCGCCATGCGCGATGTCCTGCAGCGTCTTCTGGATGCAGAAGGACCGCGGGTCGGCGAGCCGTCCGGTCGAGTTGGTCTCGGTATCCGCCCAGCTCGAGAAGGAGCATTGCGACAGGCAGCCCATGCAGTCGGCCTGATCCTTTCGGATCATGCCCTTTTCCTGCGGGCTGACGAACACCAGCGTGTTGTCGGGCGTCTTGAGTGCGTCGGTGTGTCCCTCGCCGAACCATTGCCGCGCCAGCAGCAGGTCGTTGCGGGTCACCCAGAAGTTCTTGCCCTTCACCCCGACGTCGAGCTGGAAGACATGATCCCCCGCCTCTTGCGTCGAGAACGCGATCTGGCGGATCGAGCGGGCCTCGAGGCTGCGCAGGAACGGATTGCGCACCGCGCTCGAATAGAAGCCGGTGGGTGAGAAGCGGTGAAGCAACACCTCGCCTTCCTCGATGTGAGTCAGCTTGTTCTTCAACGCGTCGGGGATCGGGCTTTCGCGCGTCAGCAGCGGGCGGGTGCCGTACTGGAACATGATCGACCCGAGTTCGGGATTGTCGATCCAGTCGTTCCAGTCGCGCAGATACCAGACGCCGCCCGCCATCACGATCGGCACGTCGTCGGAGATGCCGCCCTCGCGCATCACCTCGCGCAGTTCCTTCACGCGCGGATACGGGTCCTGCGGCTTCAACGGGTCCTCGGCATTGGACAGGCCGTTGTGCCCGCCCGCGAGCCAGGGGTCCTCATAGACCACCGCCGCCAGCCATTCCGCGGCCTTCGAATAGGCGCGCTTCCACAGCGCGCGAAACGCGCGGCCCGAGCTGATGATCGGCAGGTAATGGACGTTGTACGACGCCGCGATCTCGCTCAGCTTGTACGGCATGCCGGCGCCGCAGGTGACCCCCGCGACCATCCCGCGGGTGCGTTCGAGCACGCCGTGCAGCACGCGCTGCGCTCCGCCCATTTCCCACAATACGTTGATGTTGATCGCGCCGCGGCCACCCGAGATGTCGAACGCACGCTTGACCTGCTGGACCGCGCCCTCGATCGCATATTCGACCAGTTCCTCGTGGCGTTCGCGACGGGTGAGCGCACGATATACCTGCGGGATGATCTTGCCTTCGGGATCGTAGCTGTCGGCGTTGACCGCGGACACGGTGCCGATGCCCCCCGCCGCCGCCCAGGCGCCCGCGGACGCATGGTTGGTCGCAGCGACGCCCTTGCCGCCTTCGACGAGCGGCCAGACCTCGTGGCCATTGTACAGGATCGGCTTCAGGCCCTTGAACACGGCGTCGCATACCCCTTTGGCGAAAACACGCTTTGCTATAGCGCCTGGATGCCGGGTTGCGAGCGAAATACCATCTTAGGTCAAGGTGCCGGGTCGCGACATCGCGGTCTCGTACACCATACGATAGCTGGTGATCATCGTCGCCTCGTCGAACGCCGCGCGGGCGCGGGCCTGGTTGGCGGCGCCGACCGTGCGGCGCAGTTCGGCATTCGCCAGCAACGGCTGGATGGCATCGCGCAGCCAGATCTCGCCCTGATGCGCCGCGATGTACGGCGCGTTTTCGGACGCGACCATCTTGGCCACGTCGCCGACCGGCATGCTCGCGATCGGCAGGCCAGCGGCCATCGCCTCGACCACGCAGATCGGGAATTGCTCGCTCTTCGACGACAGCGCGACGATGTCGAACAGGCCGACGAACCGGTCGGGTCGCGTCAGAAAGCCCGGCATCGCCACCCGGTCGGAGATCCCCATCGCCGATGCCGCGCGCAATATCGCCTCGCGCTCCGACCCCTCGCCGACAATCACCAGCCTGAACCGACCCGCGAGCCCGCCCGCCGCACGGACCAGCATCGGCAGGTCCTTCACCTCGCGCAAGCCCGCGAGTGCGCCGATCACCACCTCCTTCTCGTTGCGAACGAAGCCGGGGATCGCGCGGGGATCGGGCCTGGCGGCGTAGCGCGCGGTGTCGATGCCGTTGGCGATGCGGTGGATGCGCGTCGAAGGCTGCTTCCAGCGATTGCGCGCGATCCATTCGAGCAGTTCGGACGGCACCACCAGCGCGTGTGCGGCGCCGAGCGCGATGCGGCGATAGACGTTGCGCTCGATCTTCAGCCCGGCGGCTTCGTCGGCGTTGAAGCCGTCCTCGTGGTGAACCAGCGGCGGTGCGCCCTTGGGGAACACCCGCTTCGCCATCACCCCGTCGATCGCGCCCCAATTATAGGTGAGCACCAGATCGAAGCGGCGCATGAAACGTGCGATCGCTTCGTACCGCGCCACCGATGGACGACCCGTCAGCGGCGGCGGATCCTGCGCGATCTCGTATTTGATGCCCTTGGCGATCGATTGCCGCGCCGACAGCGCGTCGGGCACGCCCGAGACGATCGTGTGCCGCGCCTTGTCGCCGAACGCGTTCATCAGCCGCACCGCGCGCGCTTCCTTGCCGCCGAGATCGAAGCTCGAATGCAGGTGCAGGATGTTGACGGGGTTCATGCGACCGTCATCGCCCGCGCGAGCAGCGCGTCGATCGGTTCGCCCAGCGCCGGCTCGGTCAGCAGCGGCGCGTGCCCAACCCCCGGCACGGTGACGAGCGTGGCGTCGTCGAGCGCGGCGACCATGCGATCCGCGGTCGCCGCGGTCAGCACGTCGGATCGCTCGCCGCGCACGACGAGTGTCGGGACATCGTTCAGGCTGGACAATGCCCGCCACATGTCGGGTCCCGCTTCGTTGCCGGGCACGCGGAACGGCTCGGCGATCTTCATGTCGTAATCGAGCACGATGCGCCCCGCGCTGTTCAGCCGGTAGAGCCGCTTGGCCATCGCCAGCCAGTCCTCGATCGCGCAATCCGAATGGGTCGCGGCATTGACCTCCGCGACCGCACGCGCCGCATGCATCCAGGTCGGGAAGGAACCGGCTTTGCCGACATAGCCGCGGATCCGCGACAGCCCGCGCGGGTCGATGTCCGGCCCGATGTCGTTGAGCAGCGCCGCCGCCAGCCGCGCCCGCGCGGTCCCCGCCAGCAGCATCGTCACGATCCCGCCGAGCGAGGTCCCGACCGCGACGTAGCGATCGATCGCGAGTTCGCCGAGCAACGCCTCGATATCCTGCACATAGGTCAGCGGGACGTAGGACATCGGGTCCTTGGCATAGGCGCTCTCGCCCCGACCGCGGAAATCTACCGCGATCACGCGCCACTGCCCGGCAAGTCGCGCCGCCAGCCCTTCGAAGTCGCGCGCGTTGCGGGTCAGGCCGGGCAGGCACAGGATCGGCGGGCGATCGGCGGGGCCGGCATAGTCGCGATAGTGGAGCCGCAGCCCATCCTTGGACCACCAGTAGCGATTTTCATACGCGGGCATGGTTGCGTCCTCGGGTTGGCGACCCTCATATCGCCGGATGCCTACCGACCCGCAAGCTTATCGGCCCGCCACCGCCCTCCTGACGCTCGGCGAGGGCTTCTTCGACCCCGTCGCGCCCGCCGATTTCCCGGAAACGCATCTCCGCTTCCGCAACCAGCGCGCCGCTGCCGAGATCGGCGTCGATCCGCTGACGGACGAGGAGTGGATCCGCCATTTCGGCCGGTTCGATCCGCTGCCCGATACGCTGCCGGCCCCGCTGGCGCTGCGCTATCACGGTCATCAGTTCAGGTCGTACAATCCCGACATCGGCGACGGTCGCGGCTTCACCTTTGCGCAGCTGCACGACGCGAGCGGGCGGCTGATGGACCTCGGCACCAAGGGATCGGGCACGACGCCGTACAGCCGGTCGGGCGACGGCCGGCTGACGCTGAAGGGCGGCGTGCGCGAGATCCTCGCGACCGAGATGCTCCAGGCGCTCAACGTTCCGACCTCGCGTACGCTGTCGCTGATCGAGTCCGGCGAGGCGCTGGCGCGCGGCGACGAGCCCTCCCCCACCCGCTCCGCGGTGCTGGTGCGGCTCAGCCATAGCCATGTGCGGATCGGCACCTTCCAGCGCCTCGCCTACGAACAGGACGAGTCCGCGATGCGGCGGCTGATCGGCTATGTCCTGCACAACCTCTATGGCGAGGACGGCGACGATCCGATCCGCCTGCTCGACCTCGTGGTCGCACGCACCGCGACGTTGGCGGCGCGGTACATGGCGGCGGGGTTCGTCCACGGCGTGCTCAACTCCGACAACATCAACGTGACCGGCGAAAGCTTCGATTATGGCCCATGGCGGTTCGCGCCGACCTGGGATCCCGCATTCACCGCCGCCTATTTCGACTATCAGGGTCTCTACGCGTTCGGCCGCCAGCCAGAGGCGATCCACTGGGATGTCATGCAGCTTGCGGTATCGCTGCGGCTGCTGGTGGATACCGAGCCGCTGATCGCCGCGCTCGATCGCTTCGCGCCGCTGTACGGCGAGGCGGTGACGCAGGCGATCCTCTGGCGGCTTGGCGTGATGCCGGGTGATCCCGATGCCGATCGGTCGCTCGTCCAAGCCGTCGAACGCGCGCTGCGCGACACCGAAGTGCCGATCGACCGCTTCTTCTTCGACGCGTTCGGCGGCCGACTGCCCGATGCTTACGGCACCGGCTGGACCGAGGTTCGCGACGCGCTGGCCGGCCGCACCGCGCGGGGTGAGCGGGTTCATCCCTATTGGTCCGGCGCCCCTTGCTCGATGCTGATCGACGAGGTCGAGGCGATCTGGGCGCGCATCGACCAGGACGACGATTGGTCCGCGCTCGATGCAAAGGTGGCGGCGATCCGCGCGATGGGCGACGCGCTCGCGTGACCCGCCTTGCGGCGGACCGATCGAGCGTGGATAGAGGCGCGCATGGCTGACCAGCTCCATTCCTACGAACCCGCGACGGGCACCCTGCTGTGGAGCGGCGACGTTGGCGATGCGGATGCCGAGGTCGCGGCGGCGCGGTCGGGATGGGCGAGTTGGGCGGCGCTGCCGCTGACGGTCCGGATCGAGACGCTGCGGCGGTTCGGCAACGTCGTCCGCCAACGCGCGGATGCATTCGCGGACCTGCTCGCGCGCGAAACCGGCAAGCCGCTGTGGGAAGCCCGCACCGAGGTCGAAAGCGTCATCGCCAAGGTCGACATCTCAGTCGCCGCCTATGCCGAACGTACCAGCCAGCGGCGGCTCGATGCGCCGATGGGCAGCCGCATGGCGCTGCGTCACAAGCCGCACGGCGTGCTCGCGGTGCTGGGGCCGTATAATTTTCCCGCGCATCTGCCGAACGGCCATATCGTGCCGGCGCTGCTCGCCGGGAATGCGGTAGTGTTCAAGCCGTCCGAGAAGACCCCCGCGGTCGGCGCCTTCATGGTCGATTGCTACCGCGCCGCGGGCGTGCCCGACACCTGCATCCGGCTGCTGATCGGCGGACCTGCGGAGGGCAAGGCGCTCGCCGACCACGACGATATCGACGGGCTGCTGTTCACCGGCTCGGCACGCACCGGGCTGGCCCTCAATCGCGCGTTTGCCGCCAAGCCCGAAAAGATCTTGGCGCTGGAGATGGGCGGCAACAACCCGATCATCGTCTGGGACACGCCCGATCTGCACACCGCCGCGGTGCTGGTGATCCAGTCTGCCTTCACCACCGCGGGCCAGCGCTGCACCGCCGCGCGCCGGCTGATCGTCGACACCAAGCTTTACGACGCACTGATCGACACCATCAACACGATGGTCGGCCGCCTGATCGTCGGCAGCCCGCACGACGATCCGGCGCCGTTCATGGGACCGGTGATCGACAACGAGGTCGCCGACCAGCTGACCGAGAGCTTCCTCGCGCTGCTGATGCGCGGCGGCCGGCCGATCCGCCATCTCGAACGCGTGATCGAGGACAAGCCGTTCCTAGTCCCCGCGATTATCGACGTCACCGCGATCACCGACCGACCCGACATCGAGCTGTTCGGCCCCATCCTCCAAGTGATCCGCACCGACGATTTTGACGCCGCGATCGCCGAGGCGAACAACACCCGCTACGGCCTGTCCGCCTCGCTGATCAGCCAGACCCCGGCCTTGTACGACCGGTTCTGGTCGGGGGTGCGCGCGGGCATCGTCAACTGGAACAAGCCGACCAACGGCGCCTCCTCCTCGGCCCCGTTCGGCGGCGTCGGCTGGTCGGGCAACCACCGCCCGAGCGCCTTCTACGCGGCCGATTATTGCGCGTATCCGGTGGTCAGCAACGAAGCCGAGAGCGCGCGGGCGTCGTTGGGGATCGGGCTTCGCGACGCTTGAATGCTGATTTGCCCCGCCTGCCGAGAACGCGCGCCATAGTCACCACCGTTCGTCCTGAGTAGCGGCTGAGCGAAGCCGAAGCCGCGTATCGAAGGATAGGTTCCGCAGCCCACCCTGTCCTTCGATATGGGCTTTCCTTACGCTGCTGCGCAGCTACTCAATCCCTACTCAGGACGAACGGGGTGGATGGGAGTCATCCCGAAGGCGCAACTGCACCACGCCCCATCAATTAAGGAACCACAATGCCCTCCGGATTGGTCGCACTGCTCGACGACATCGCCGGCCTGACCCGGCTCGCCGCCGCCTCGCTCGACGATGTCGGCGCCGCTGCCACCAAGGCCGGGACCAAGGCCGCGGGCGTGGTGGTCGACGATACCGCAGTGACCCCGCGCTACGTCGTCGGGCTCAGCCCGCAGCGCGAACTGCCGATCATCGGCAAGATCGCACTCGGATCGCTCCGCAACAAGCTGCTGATCCTGTTGCCGGTGTCGCTCGCGCTGAGTGCGCTCGCGCCGTGGGCAATTACGCCGCTGCTGATGATCGGCGGTGCCTATCTCTGTTTCGAAGGCACCGAGAAGGTGATCGAGGCGCTCACCGGCCACGGCCATGCCGAGGACGACGCGGTCGCGGGCACGCCGGAGGAGCTGGAGAAGCAAAAGGTTTCCGGCGCGGTGCGGACCGACTTCATCCTCTCGGCGGAAATCATGGCGATCGCGCTTGCCGAAGTTGCGGAGTCGCCGATCGTCACGCAGGGCATCGTCCTCGCGGTCGTCGCGATCGTGATCACCGCGGGCGTCTACGGGGTGGTCGCGTTGATCGTGAAGGCGGACGATGTCGGGCTCCACCTCGCCGGGCGGCAATCGACGGTCCTGCGCGCGATCGGGCGCGGGCTGGTCAAGGGCGTGCCGGTGGTGATGCGCGCGCTGTCGGTGATCGGCACCGCGGCGATGATCTGGGTCGGCGGCGGGATCCTGTTGCACGGCGCCGAGACGCTCGGGCTCGCCGCGCCCGCGCAGGCGCTGCATCATGCCGCCGAAGCGGTCGGCCATTCGCTGGGCGCGATCGCCGGAGTCGCGAGCTGGGTCGTCACCGCGATCGGATCGGGAGTGCTCGGGCTGATCGTCGGCGGCATCATCGCGCTCGCGGTCCACGCGATCGGCAAGGCGCGCGGAGCGCATTGAGCGGCCACGAAACCTCTCCTACCCCATCGCCAAGCATCGCTGCTTTGCGCTTCGGTCTGCCAGCGGCCATCTCCGGAGCCATGGCAAGCCTCCTTGATCCAACCGCCCGCGGGCGTGTCATCCTCGTCGGCGCAGGTCCGGGCGATCCCGGCCTGCTCACCGTGCGCGCGGTGAAGGCACTGGAGACGGCGGACGTCGTCGTCCACGACGGATTGATCGATCCGCGCGTCCTCGACATCGCCCCCGCCGCCGCGCAGCGCATCTCGGTTGCCAAGCAACGCGCACGCCACACCTTGTCGCAGGATGCGATCAACGCGCTGATCGTCGCGCATGTGAAGACCGGCGCGATCGTGGTGCGGCTGAAGGGCGGCGACCCGTTCATCTTCGGCCGCGGCGGCGAAGAGGTAGAAGCGGTTCGCGCTGCCGGGCTACCGGTCGAGGTGATCCCCGGCGTGTCCGCCGCGCTGGGCTGCGCCGCGGAAGCGATGCTGCCGCTCACCCACCGCGACCATTCGAGCGCGGTCAGCTTCGTCGCCGGCCAGTGCAAGGGCCTGTCCGATCAGGATTGGGCAGGCCTCGCCGGGCAGGGCCGCACGCTCGTCATCTATATGGGCGTCGCGACCGCGACCGATATCGCCGACAAGCTGATGGCGGACGGCGTCGCCCCAGACATGCCGGTGGCGGTCCTCGAAAAGGGCACGCTGGCGGACCACCGCGCGATCAAGACGCTGCTCGCGGATCTCGGCCCGATGGTCGCGCGCGAAGGCGTCCAGAGCCCGGCGATCATCGTCGTCGGCGAGGTCGTCGAACTGTCCGACGCAGAGGACAAGCTGGCGCGCTGGGCGCGCGTATCGGAGAGCATGGGCGCATGAAGCTGTTGACCGGAAACGACCTGCCGAGCGGCGATGTGATCTGGTGGATCGGCAGCGGCTGGTCCCGCCACGTCGAGGACGCCACTGACGTCGTCGATCAGGGCGAGGCGATCGCGCGCGCCGAGGAAGGCGCACGGCGGGTGAACGGCCCGTACGTCATCGACGCGACGCTGACCGCCGAGGGTCCCCGCCCCGCGCACATCAAGGACCGCATCCGCGCGCTCGGGCCGACGGTGCGGCCCGACCTGACGCTGAAACCGACCGATCCGGCTGCGGGAAGCTGGGTTATCTGAGGACATAGAGCGAGAAGAGGTCGGCTTGACCTTACTCACCTCCGCTAAAGCACGGCCTCTACGACAATCGCTGAGGTTTCAGATCACTCCGCCGAACCCTGGCCCGTTTGCTTCTTATCGTCTTCTCGCCTGTAGCCGAATCGTCGCTATCTCAGCGCGACCTGTTTCGTGCTCCCGCGAAGGCGGGAGCCTAGTACTGTGTCCCCGCCTTCGCGGGGACACATGGGGCTACTGATCGGAAGGGCATGGCACCGATTGGTGTCGGGGAACTGAACGTGTGCAGTACGCCTCGCGCGGCCGGAGCAACGCTAGATCAAAAGCGCGCCGTCAGTCCGACCCGCAACGTCCGACCACGAAGAGCGTAATAATCGGGGTAGGTGTTATTCACCGAGCCGACCGCGAAATTGCGGTCAATGCCAATGATCGGCGGATCCTTGTCGAACAGGTTCTGGACGTTGAACCGCACATCCAGAAAGCGCGTCAGCGCCACATTGGCATTGAAGTCGATATAGGTCACCGCGGGCAGCTTGCGGATCAGAGGGAAGGTGTCTGGGTCCGTGGCAGTCGGGCGGGCGGCAAGTACGCTGTTGGTCGACAGCTTGGATACCTGCGTCCCGCCGGTGTAGCGCCAGGTGAAGCCGAGGCCGCCTTGTCCTTGCGGGAACGCCCAGTTCACCCCAGCGACGTGCCGCCACGTCGGCACCGGAGAACCGCATGCAAAGCCGTGATAGCCGAGGCATGACCAGGCCGGTGTGCCCGGCGCGAACTGCCGGTCAAGCTTGGTGGCGAGCGTGCCGTTGAAGCTCAGGTTGATCATGCCGAAATCGTCGAGGCCGAGCCGTCTCGCATCGAAATCATAGGTCGTGGCAAAATCGATTCCCCGGCTCTTCAGGTATCCTGAATTGCTGTAGCGGGCGTCGATCTCCCGCAACTGGCCAGTTTGCGGATCGCGCTTGTACACGCCGCACCAGAAATCGATCTTGCCATTGTAACATTGATCGAAGGCCAGGTTCCACCGCGACCATTCGAACGCGGCCTCGATCTGGATGTCGTACCAGTCCACCGTCGCGGAGAACCCCGGTAGGAACACCGGTTGCAGCACGACACCCGCGGTATAGCTGCGCGAGCGCTCCGGTTGCAGCGTCGGGTTGCCGCCGTTGATGAGGACGGCCGGGCAACGTCCGTCGATGTTGCACCCGCGATAGCTGGTGAGCGCATCATATTGTGCCCGGCTCATGCCAATCGAACATTGGTCGAAGGTATAGCGCTGCACGTCGCTACCGGCGGCCGGGGGCGCGCACAGATCGACGGCGAACTCGTTGGGATAGCGGTTTTCACCCTCCAGACGCTCGAGCACCGGCACGCGGAGCGCCTTGTTGTAGCTGCCTCGGAAGCGGAGCCCTTCGACTGGCGCATAGGTCGCCTCGACCTTCCAGGTGTGCACAAGCTTTTCGTAGGTTGTATAGTCGGACAGGCGGTAGCCGCCATTGACCGACAGTTCCTGAACGAAGGGCCGGTTCTGCACGAGCGGCACGTCGATCTCGCCTGCCACTTCGCGGACGCGGGCGCGGCCGTCGAACTTGGTCCAGTTGCTCCAGGCACCTTCTCCGCCCGATTGCGAGCGGACGTTGCGTTGCTCGCCGACGATCGCGAATCCGATACCGCTGGTCGCGAACGGGCTCCTGATCCCGTAATCCTCGAGAATACCGGAGATCACGCCGTTGAAGACCTTCAGATCGTTCTGCGTTCTGCTGCGGCCGATGTCGGTCAGCCAGTCCCATACCGCGGCGCCGGGCTGCGACGCGGATGAGAAGGCGTCGACCGGAACGCAATCGGGGTCGGTGCCATCGATCTTGGACAGGCAGGTCGGGACACCGTTGATGTTGCGCACCTGCAGTCCGCGCCCGAGCTGCTCGTAATCGTACCGATAGGCATTGTCCTGCATGTTCCGAAAGATGTCGCGCGATTGCACATAGCTGGCCTCGAAACGGATCTTGCCGCTGATCGGGCCGGACAGCTTGGCGGACCCTCGCCAGTTCGATATCTGCGGCTTCATCGTCTGGAGGTAATTCTTGCGCCAGAGGATGACATCGGTCGGCGAAGAGAATGCGTCGGTGCCTGCCGCGTCGCCGCACAAAAGCTGCGCCTGCTGCGCACCTAGAAACGGGTTGTCGCAATTGATCTCCGCGAAGTCGCCGTAGAACGGTGCGGTCTCGACGATCTTGGTCCGCTGGCGAGAGTGGTTGTAAATGAACCCACCGTCCAACTTGATGCCTGCGAACAGATCGGCGGTCAGGAAGCCGCCCGCGCTTATGGTCCGGTCCTCACGCTGCAAATAGTCGTCGCGCTGAACGCGGGATCTGTCGCTCGGCGATGTCGGGCGCCACGTCCGCGATCCATCGACGGCGTTGGAATAGCTGTCGTCACCGACGGAGAACTGACCGTAAGGACTGTAGTCGCCGCCGCCACAGGTGAGCGTGTCGTTGCGGAACACACTGGTAAGGGCCGGGTTCATGAACAGCGGACACGCGGTGGTGTCGATGTCGGATTGCCGCATCGGCTTGGCTTCCTTCAGCGTGACGAAACCGCTGATGTTGACCCGCTTGTCGAACAGATCCTTGCCGGCCGCGAGCGACCCGAAGAAGTTGCCGCCACCCAGCACGCTGCGCGGCGGCGTCGTGAAGCCAGCATCCCTGACCAGACGCAGCAAGGCGTCATTGTCGTTGCGGTGCTGGAAGCCGCTCGCCTCCGCATCGAAGACGATCCCGTCAAAGCGGCGCTTGATGATGAAGTTGACGACGCCCGCGATCGCGTCGGACCCATAGACCGCGGACGCGCCGCCGGTGAGGATGTCGATGCGTTCGATGAGCGCGCCGGGAATCAGGCCGACGTCATTGTCGATGCGCTGGCCGTTGAGCAGGGTCAGCGTCCTGCCCTGCCCCAGCCGGCGCAGGTTGACGCCGGCTCGGCCGGAGGTCCAGTCGTTCCCTTGCAATCCCATCATCGGCGTCACTTGAGGGATCTGCGACAGCGCGTCCTCGATCCGGGCGAGCCCGCGCTGGCGCAGAAATGCTTCGTCGACCACCGTGACCGGCGCGTTGCTCTCCATGTTCGGCCGAAGGATGCGCGTGCCGGTGACGAGGATCTCGTCGGCAATTGCGTCGCCAGGGATCGCGGCGACCCCCTCGTCGATCTTGTTCTTGTCGGAAGAAGCGCTTCCCGGTTCCGCAGCGACATCGGTCGTCGACTGATCCGCCGGAACGTCGGCCTGTGCCGCGGCAGGACCGACCGTTCCGAGCGTCAACGCTGCGGCTGCCGCACCTGCCAAGAGGATGGTCTTGCTAGTCGTATACATGCCGAGGTCTCCCGCCCAGCCGCAATAGGACTGTATAGGATCCCGCTTGTCAAATATATTATACGATATGGTGAATAGCTGCCCTACCGGGCACGCAAGCTTCCGTGATTTGTCGCAGGCCGCTGCCGTGCCTAAGTCGTTTGCTGAAATGGCTTTCCGTCGCTCGTTGGCGGGTCGGGCCCAACGAGGATCGACCGATGTATAAGTACGACAGCTACGACCAGGCGATCGTCGATGCCCGCGTCGACGAGTTCCGCGATCAGGTGAAGCGCCGCCTCGCCGGCCAGATCACTGAGGACCAGTTCAAGCCGCTGCGGCTGATGAACGGCCTCTATCTCCAGCTCCACGCCTATATGCTGCGGGTGGCGGTGCCCTATGGCACGCTCGACGGGCGGCAGATGCGGATGCTCGGGCATATCGCGCGCAAGTACGACCGCGGCTACGGGCATTTCACCACGCGCCAGAACATCCAGTATAACTGGATCAAGCTGGAGGACGCGCCCGACATCCTCGCCGATCTCGCGACGGTGGAGATGCATGCGATCCAGACCAGCGGCAATTGCATCCGCAACATCAGTTCCGACCAGTTCGCCGGCGCCGCCGCGGACGAGGTCGCCGATCCGCGCCCCTGGGCGGAACTGATCCGCCAGTGGAGCACCTTCCACCCCGAATTCAGCTACCTGCCGCGCAAGTTCAAGATCGCAGTCATCGCTGCGGACGAGGACCGCGCGGCGATGCGACTGCACGACATCGGCATCCAGCTGGTGATGCGCGACGGCGTGCTCGGCGCCAAGATCTTCGTCGGCGGCGGCATGGGCCGTACCCCGATGATCGGGCCGGAGATCAAGGACTTCGTCATTGCCGACGACCTGATGAGCTATCTCGAAGCGGCGTTGCGCGTCTACAATCGCTACGGTCGCCGCGACAACATCTACAAGGCACGGATCAAGATCCTGATCCACGAACTCGGCGCGGCGGAATATGCACGGCAGGTCGAGGAGGAGTTCGTGGCGGTGAAGGCGCTCGGCATCGATCCGCCCGCGGCCGAACTCGCGCGGATCACCGCCTTCTTCGGCGAGCCCGCCTTCGCGGCGGACGCGCCCGACGAGATCGACCGCAGCGACCCCGATTTCGCGATCTGGGTCGACCAGAACGTCAAGCCGCACAAGCGTCCGGGCCATGCGATCGTCAACATCAGCCTGAAGCCGATCGGCCAGATCCCCGGTGACGCATCGGCCGACCAGATCGACGTGATGGCCGACCTCGCCGAACGCTTCGGGCATGACGAGCTACGCGTCACCCACGCGCAGAACATCGTCCTGCCGCACGTCCGCAAGGCCGATCTCTACGCGGTCTGGCAGGCGCTAGCGGAAGCCGGCCTCGCCGAGGCCAATCTCGACCTGATCAGCGACATCATCGCCTGCCCCGGCCTGGATTACTGCAGCCTCGCCAACGCCCGTTCGATCCCGGTGGCGCAGAAGATCGCGACCCGCTTCGCCGATCTCGGCCGGCAGCGCGAATTGGGCGAACTGAAGCTCAAGATCAGCGGCTGCATCAATGCCTGCGGGCATCATCACGCAGGGCACATCGGCATCCTCGGCGTCGACAAGAAAGGCACCGAGAATTACCAGCTGCTGCTCGGCGGATCGGGTGCCGAGGACGTCAGCCTCGGCAAGATCACCGGCCCCGGCTTTTCGGAAGACGGCATCGTCGACGCGATCGAACGCGTCACCGACAAATATCTCGTCGTCCGCGAAGAGGGCGAGCGCTTCCTCGACACCTATCGCCGGGTCGGCATGGAAACCTTCAAGGAAGCGATTTATGGCTGATCCCATTTCTCCCCTCCCGCTTGCGGGAGGGGTCGGGGGAGGGCCTGTCTCTCTCACCGACGTTGCGGCTTCGGACACGCCCTCCCCTAGCCCCTCCCGGGAGCGGGAGGGGGATATCCTCCGCTTCCGCGAGGATGAGGTGCACGACGAACCCGCGGTGACGCTCGACGCGTTCCTAGAGGGTCAGACCAATGCGACGGCGGTCCGGCTGGAGGCCGGCGACGATGCGCGCGCGCTGCTGCCGCACCTTGGCCAGCTCGGGCTGGTCGAGGTCAGCTTCCCGTCGTTCCGCGACGGCCGCGGCTATTCGGCGGCGCGGGTGCTGCGCGAGGCGGGCTATGCCGGCGAATTGCGCGCCGCGGGCGACGTGCTGGTCGATCAGGTTCCGTTGATGCGGCGCTGCGGGTTCGACAGTTTCGCGCCCGAGGCCCCGATCGATCCCGCGGTGCTCCAGCGCAGCCTGGACCGCTACGAGCATCATTATCAGCCCGCCGCCGATGCTGCGGTGCCGGTGTGGAAGCTGCGGCATGGGTGAAGCCGCGCGCCAGCTCGACATGATCGACGTCGCGCCGGCGTTCACCGCGGCCGACGCCGCGGCCTTCGAGGCGCGCTATGCGGGCGTAGAGGCGCCGGCGTTGCTGCGCCTGTTGTTGACCGGAGACCTGGCGGGGCGGATCGCTGCGGTATCGTCCTACGGCGCCGAATCGGCGGTGTTGCTGCACATGGTCGCGACGATCGATCGCGACGTACCGGTGATCTTCACCAACACCCAGAAGATGTTCGGCGAGACGCTCGCCTATCGCGACGAGCTGTCCGAGCGGCTTGGGCTGACCAACCTGCGGGTATTCCGTCCCGATCCGCGGCGTCTGGCGGCCAAGGATGCTACGGGCCTGCGCTGGTCCTACGATCCCGACGGCTGCTGCGACCTGCGCAAGGTCGAGCCGCTACGCCGCGCGCTGGCGCCATTCGACGCGTGGATATCGGGTCGCAAGGGGTTCCAGTCGGGCACGCGTCTCGCACTGCCGCGGTTCGAGGTCGACGAAGGCCGGCTCAAGATCAACCCGCTGGCGGATTGGACCAAGAGCCGGCTCGACGCCTATTTTGCCGCGCACGAACTGCCGCGACACCCGCTGGAAGCCGCCGGCTATCTGTCGATCGGCTGCGCGCCCTGCACTTCGCGCGTCCAGCCCGGCGAAGACCCCCGCGCCGGCCGCTGGCGCGGCTGGGACAAGGTCGAGTGCGGAATCCACCAGCCCACCCAGCCCGGCGAGGACCCGATCTTCTGATCGTCCGGCGCCTGCCCTTCGCAGGCGCCGGACCGGACAGTCAGAAGCGGTAGCCGATCCCGAATTGCAGGATCGGATAGACCTTCACCTTGTCGACATCGTCCTGCAGGTCGCGCCGCTCGCGCTCAAGCGCCGCGTTGAACTGCGCGCTGGTCGAGGCCGAGCCGCTTGCACGAAAATCGCGGAGCCGCGCCGCGCCCTGGAACAGCACGCCGGCTTCGGCGAGGAAGAACAGGCCGGGACGGTTCTTGCCCGCCCAGCCCAGCGTCAGCGCGGGCGAGAACTTCTTGACGGTCGCACGGCCGGTCAGCGTGCCGACCTGCGCCGCGGTGAACTCCTCGTCGCCGACCGTGACCGTGCCGCCATTGTCGGCGGTCGGCGTGGCCGAGACGTTGACGCGGTTGCGGTTGATCCGCGCGCCAGCCGACACCCGGAACGCGCCGCCGAACGGGTGCACGTCGACCATCGCGCCGAACGACTTGAGCTTCAGCTTGCCGCGATAGGTGATGTCGTCGGAATCGAAGTCGCTGGATACGCCGAGGAACGTCGCACTGCCCCGCACGCCGACATGATCCGAAAAGCGGAACCCCAGTTCCGGACCGATGCCGAGCGACCCGGCGGTCAGCGCGGCCGAGATCACGCCACGGTCGCTCGCGGTCGCAGGTGCTCCCGATGTCGCGTCCTGCGCTGCCACCTGCACCGAGATCGACGCGGCCGCCGCCGCGATCATCCATGCAATCTTCTTCATAATAGCTCCCTGTTGATGCGGCCCGGCCCCACCCGACCGGGTGCCACGCCCGCTCCCTAATCATGGTGGCCAGAGCCTTCATCACCCGTTCGGGTGACGCTTGCGCATGCGAATCAGATCAGCGACTACGAGGCAGGGAATCGGGGGGTTCGATGCAGGCACTGGCCACGCTGGAGGAGAGCTTTCGCTCGGCCGCGACGGGTCGCGTGCCGTGGGGCGAACCGCTCACCGCGCTGACCGAGATGCTCGGTGCAAAAATGGGCCAGATCGCGCTGGTCGATCGCGACGGTAATCTGTTGCTCAACGTCTTCACTCGGCATGCGCTCGACGCCAGCGACGATTACATGGCGTGGCGGGGCTATGATCCGGCGATGAACCCGCGCAGTCGTGCGATCGTGAACGGGCCGGCGATGCGCTGCATCGTCGACGAGGAGTTCATCGACGCGCAGCAGATCGCCCGGTCACCGATCTACCAGGGATTGTTCAGGCCGCACGACGTGCCGCATTGCGGGCTGGTCCGGCTCTCCGGCTCGCCGACCGGCGGGATGGGCGGGCTGTCCATGTTGTGGCCAAGCAGTGCTGGTCCTGCCGACGAGAAGAAGCGGCGCATCCTGGAAACGCTCGCCCCCACGCTGGCCGCCTCGCTCACGCTCGCCACGCATCTGGAGGGGAGCAAGACCAGCAGCTTGCTCGGCACCGTCGAGATGCTGGTCGGCCCCGCGATCCTGCTCGGTCCCGATCGCGGCGTGATCGGCGTATCGGCCGCAGCCGAGGCGCTGCTACGAGGCGCCACCCACCTCACGATGCGAGGGGGTCGGCTGACCGCGATCGTCGCACAGTGCGAGGCGGCGCTGGGTGCCGCGTTCCGGCAGGCGACCGGCGGATCCACGCCGGGCGCCCCCATCAAGCTCGTCGTCGTCGCCAGCGGGCGGGATCGACCGCCGCTCGTGCTGGAGCTGCACCGCCTACCGGAGCGCGACTTCGAAGGGCCGATGAACGCCCGCATCCTGCTGACGGTTAGGACGGCACGCGCGGACCTGCCGACCTCCACCGCCGACGCGCTCCGCAAGGCGTTCGACATGACCGCGGCGGAGGCGGCCGTCGCCGAGCTGCTCGGCATGGGCCACGATATCGCGGCCATCGCAGAGCGCCGCGGCGTCGGAGTCGAGACCATCCGTACCCAGCTGAAATCCATCTTCCACAAGACCGGCACGCACCGCCAAGCCGAACTGGTCCTCGCCCTCGCGCCTTATCGGTGAGCTGACGCGCGGCGCGGATCCCTCGCTTGTGAGGGAGCCGCTGACTTCGCCAACGTCGTCGCCACACCGAAGTGCATCGATGTCGGTGTCGCTTGCACCTTTACCGTTCCCCGGCGAAGGCCGGGGCCCAGTGGCGAAGGTCCAACGAGGGAAGCCAGTCCGTCAATTCCAGGGCATCCGACCTGGGCCCCGGCCTTCGCCGGGGAACAGCTATGCTACCTGCCCCTAAGGCTGAGAGCCGCCTGATCGCACGCTACTCCGCCAAATCAGAGAACTTCGTATAGGTCGGATCGAACCGCATCCGCACCTTGCCGGTCGCGCCGTGGCGTTGTTTGGCGACGATCAGCTCGGCGAGGCCGTAGACCCGTTCCATCTCCGCCATCCAGGCATTGTGATCCTCGTGCACCTTGGCGCTGTCGCCCTCGACCGGGCGCTTCGGCTCCTTCGACGCGACGTAGTAATCCTCGCGGTACACGAACCAGACCATGTCCGCGTCCTGCTCGATCGATCCCGATTCGCGCAGATCCGACAGCATCGGCGTCTTGTCCTCGCGGCTTTCCACCGCACGCGACAATTGCGACAGCGCGAGCACGGGGACGTTGAGGTCCTTGGCCAGTGTCTTCAGACCGCGGCTGATCTCGGAGATTTCCTGGACGCGGTTGCCGTCCTTGTTCTTGCCCGATCCGGTCAGCAGCTGGAGATAGTCGACCACCACCAGCCCGATCTCGTTGTTATGGCGCCGCTGCAGGCGCCGCACGCGGGTGTGCAAGCCGCCGATCGTCAGGCCGCCGGTATCGTCGATGAACAGCGGCAGATTCTCCAGCTCCGCCGCCGCGGCCGCGAGTTGCCCGAACTCGGCGCGGCTGATCTTGCCCATGCGCAGGCTTTCCGAACTGATCCGCGATTGTTCGGCAAGGATACGCGTCGCCAGCTGGTCCGCGGACATTTCGAGCGAGAAGAACGCGACCTTCGCGCCGACCGAATCGGCGGGGGCGATGCCGTCCGCCATGTCGCGCATCCAGCGCCGCGCGGCATTGAACGCGATGTTGGTGGCGAGCGAGGTCTTGCCCATGCCGGGACGCCCGGCGAGGATCATCAGATCCGAATGATGCATGCCGCCGATCTTCGCGTTGATGCTATCGATCCCGGTGGTCACGCCCGACAGATTGCCGCCCGAATTCAGCGCGCGTTCGGCCATCTTGACCGCCATTGTCGTCGCTTGCGCGAAGGTCTTGACGCTGCTCTCGGTGCCGCCGTCCGCCGCGACCTTGAACAACTCCTCCTCGGCAAGCTCGATCTGCCCGCGCGGATTGACCTCTTCCGACGTGTCCATCGCGCGATCGACCAGCGTCCGCCCGACCGACACCAGCGCGCGCAGCATCGCCAGGTCGTAGATCTGCTGCGCGAACTGGCGCGCGCCGATCAGCCCCGCGCCGCTGCCCGTCAGCCCTGCCAGATAGGCGGGCCCACCCAACTCGCGCATCCCCTCGTCCGCCTCGAACATTGGGCGCAGCGTCACCGGGGTCGCCAGCATGTCGTTCGACCGCAGCGTCTTGATTGCCGCAAAGATACGGCCGTGCAGCGGCTCGTAGAAGTGCGTGGGTTCGAGCCGGTCGAGCAGGTCGTCGGCGAGCCGGTTGTCGATCATCATCGCGCCGAGCATCGCCGCCTCCGCCTCGACGTTGCGCGGCAGTTGCTGTGGCTCGACCGGAGTCGGCGTGGGGAATGCGAGAGTGGCCATGCCGCCGTGATACGCGCCGGGAGCCGCCCGCCTCAAGGCACCTGCGCCGGAATGATGGGGATAAGTGACAGCCTCCTGCCGCCTCGCTATCGCTGCGGCCATGGCCGATCCGCGGATCATCGATGTCGAACTCGACGAACGCACGATCCTGTGGCGGTCGGCCGACGTCGAACAGGAACGCCGGATCGCGATCTTCGACCTGATCGAGGGCAATCACTTCGCGCCGCAACGCGAGCATGCCGACGGTTATGCCGGGCCGTACAAGATCACGCTGTCGGTCGAGGAAGGCCGCCTCGCGATCCAGATCAAGCGCGCGGACGACACGCCGCTCGAGCTTCTGGTGCTGGCGCTCGGGCGTTTCCGCCGCCCGATCCGCGACTATTTCGCGATCTGCGACAGCTATTACCAGGCGATCCGCGCCTCGACGCCGCAGCAGATCGAGACCGTCGACATGGCCCGGCGCGCGATCCACAACGAGGCGGCCGAGCTGCTGAAGGAGCGGCTCGACGGCAAGATCGAGGTCGATTTCGACACCGCACGACGACTGTTCACGCTCATCTGCGTGCTTCATATCCGCGGCTGATGGCTAGTTTCATGATCAAAGCCGCAGCGGTGCTCGCGGGCGTCGGTGCGATCGGCGTGCTTAGTTGGCACGGCGCGACCGGCTGGGCGCCGTCGACCGAGCGTTACCCGTTGCAGGGCGTCGACCTGGGTGCCGAGGCAGGTCCGGTCGAATGGGGCATGGTCCGCGCGCGCGGCGCCGACTTCGCCTATGTGGTCGCGACGTCGGGCGCGGATCGCCGCGACCCCGCCTTCGAAGCACATTGGGCCGCGCTGCCCGATGCGGGGCTCCGCCGCGGCGCGATTCACCTCTATTCCTTGTGCCAACCCGCCCGCGCGCAGGCCAACGCCTTCAACGCCTTCGTGCCGCGAACCGACGACGCGCTGCCCGCCGCGGTCGACGTGTCGTTCCGCGCGGATTGCACCGCGCGCCCCGATCGCGCGACGCTGATCGCCGATCTCGAAGGCTTCATCCGCACCGTCGAGGCGCATACCCAGAAACCGCTGCTGCTCCGCGTCGCCCGCGGGGTCGAGCGCGAGTACGACATCACCGCCGCGATCCGGCGCCCGGTCTGGACGGTCGCCAACATGGTCCGTTCGGATTATGCGGCGCGGCCGTGGCGGATGTGGCGCGCGAGCGACTTCCGCCGTGTCGAGGGGATCGAGGGGCCGGTCAATTGGGATGTGGTAGCGCCATGAGCGACGAGATCCGCCGTCTGATCGACGCCGCGCGGCAGGCGGCGCGGCATGCGCACGCGCCCTATTCGCGGTTCGCGGTCGGCGCCGCGCTGCTGCTCGACGACGGCAGCATCGTCACCGGCGCCAATGTCGAGAACGCCAGCTACGGTCTGTCGCTCTGCGCGGAGACAGTCGCCGTCGCCACCGCGAGCGCACAGGGGCGGCTGAAGGACATCGTCGCGATCGGAGTGATCGGCGGGGCGATGGATGAGGCGGGCCATGCCACCGGCACGACGCCGGTCAGCCCTTGCGGCCGCTGCCGCCAGGTGATCAACGAAGCCGCGCAGATGGGGCACCGCGACGTGCTCGTCCATTGCGGCGCCGCGACCGGTGATGCGGTGACGAGCTACCGCTTGTCGGCGCTACTGCCGGACGCGTTCGGGCCATCGGATCTGGGGATCGGCTGAGGCTACCACGCGGCGTCCACGGGACGGCGGCCCGCGATCTCGTCGAGCCGTCGCCGAGTCGCGGGAGTTGTGGTGGGCGGCAGAGAATCGAGCGCGAAGAAGCTAGCCTCCGCGATCTCCACCGCGTCGGCCACGGGCGTGCCGACGATCAGGGCGCGGTACAGATGGACGGTATCGCGGCGCCCTTCGCCACTCGCGAGATAGGTGCCGATCGACACGACGTCCGCGAGATCGCATCCGACCTCCTCGCGCATCTCGCGCATCACGGCATCGACGGGCGCCTCGCGCCGTTTCACCCCGCCGCCGGGCAGAATGAATGTTCTCGTGTCGCCATAACGATGCCGCACCAACAGCACGTTGCCGGCAGCGTCGAACCCGGCGACCTTCACCCCGCGCGTGCGCCACCCGACCAGTGCCTGCAACGTCGCCGCAGCGCGAAGGCGAGACCGATCCACCGCATCCTAATCGTCTCCGCCCTCGCTCCCACATACGCCCGGCTTGCCTCACGCGGCAAAGGCGGCGAGACACGCTCGCAAAGGGAGCAACCATGTCCGTAATGTCCGATCGCTGGATTCGCGAGACCGCGCTGAGCCAAGCGATGATCGAGCCGTTCGTCGAAAACCAGCGCCGTGACGGCTGCATCAGCTACGGCCTGTCATCCTATGGCTATGACGCGCGGGTCGCCGACGAGTTCAAGATCTTCACCAATGTCGACAGCGCGATCGTCGATCCGAAGGATTTCGCGTCGAACAGCTTCGTCGACCGCAAGACCGACGTCTGCATCATCCCGCCCAACAGCTTCGCGCTAGCCCGCACCGTCGAATATTTCCGCGTGCCGCGCGACATCCTGGTGATCTGCCTCGGCAAATCGACCTATGCCCGCTGCGGGATCATCGTCAACGTCACCCCGCTCGAACCCGGCTGGGAGGGGCACGTCACGCTGGAGTTCTCGAACACCACCCCCCTGCCCGCCAAGATCTACGCCAACGAAGGCGCCTGCCAGTTCCTGTTCCTAAAGGGCAACGAGCCGTGCGAGGTCAGCTACGCCGACCGCGCGGGTAAATATATGGGCCAGCGCGGCGTGACGTTGCCGAAGCTTTGAGGGTGTCGAGGGTGGGGCTCACGCCACCTCTGTCGGTGCTGAATCAGCGCCGATCGCCTGCTTGCCCGCGGCCTTCCTACGCGCCCAGCTAACCCCTTGTTGTGCTCCCCCGAAGGCGGGAGCCCAGCGTCGTCATAGACGCAAGTCGTCATTTTGTTTGGCCCTAGGTTCCCGCCTGCGCGGGAATACGGTTGTCCAGATAATGGTCGATCCCCGTTTCCCAGACCCCACGCGCAGTCAGGTATCCATATTCTGTGCCGTTCGACCGTCCGCTGCGACGCTCGCCATTATGGTCCCGCCTGCGTTGGAATTACGGAATAGGCGAAGCATCTTTATCGGCGCGGCTTGCACCAATTCTGGCGTGAACGGCGAAGCACGAAACCGCGCTTGCGTTGAGTACACGCCCCTGGTCGAGCAGAGCCGACGATAATCGCCGGCTTGCAACTCAACGAGACGCCACGTCCTGGTTCGGTAGCCGCTGCAAGCCGCGCTGCGCGACGTCGTGCGACGAGATCACTGCGCCCGAGGGCATGTCCATCGCCACTGCCGGACGATCGAGCACTGCGGCGTAGAGCCGGCGGGCCTCCACGGCGCGTCCGGTCTGGAGATACACCGCTGCGAGGTTGAGCATCAGTTCGGGACGTTCCGGCGCCGCGCGCATCGCAGCATTGATCTGGCGTTCGGCCATCGGGAAGTTGCCCGCGGCGATCGCGTGAAAGCCGGTACGTTCGGCCGCGAACGCCGGGGTCGCCGCAGCGAGGCCAAGTGCGAGAACAGCAATGATGCGCATCGATCGTCTCCTCAGCTGCCCTTCCATGCCGGAAGGTTTCAGATTTGTGACAGGAGTGTGTCACTTTTGAGACTGTCCGACAAGCGCCCATTTTGCGCGACCGTCCTGCGATGGCGCGCAACGAAAAAGGGCGGCCCCGAAGGACCGCCCTGCTCTTCACCATCGCCGTTCCCGCGAAGGGACCGACCTAGAAGTCGTTGCGATATTGCTCGTTGCCGATGAAGCCAAGCTTGCTGATCTGCGACCGCTTGATGACCGCCAGCGTCCGATCGACGACTTCGTAGCGCGCCGCCGGATCTGGCTGGAAGTGCAGCTCCGGCTCCGGGTTCATGCCCGCCGAGGTATCGAGATACTGGCGCAACGTGATCTCGTCGACCGGCGCACCGTTCCACGAAATGACACCCGCCGGATCGATCGAGACCTTGTTCTTCTCGGGGTCGACCGGTGGCCGCGACTGGCGCGGATCGTTCACCGGCAGATCGACCTTAACCGCATGGGTCTGGATCGGGATGGTAATGATGAACATGATGAGAAGGACGAGCAGGACGTCGATCAACGGCGTCATGTTCATGTCCATCATCGGCTCGCCGTCTTCGCTGCCGCCGCTCATTGCCATTCTAAGTTACTCCTGCTCGGTCGCCCGAAAGTCATATAGTCAAATTACATGCGCGCCGTGGTGGACCCCGGTGCCGGCTCGGAAATGAAGCCGACCTTGGCGAAGCCAGCCATCTGCATGGTGTAGATCGTCCCGCCGACGCAGCGGTACGGCGTGTTGATATCGCCGCGGATATGCGCCTCGGGCAATTCGAGGTCCGGATTGCCGACGCCACCCTGGCGCGCGATCTCGGCCTTCAGCTTCTCGACGGCGCGGTCGAGCAGCTCGCCGCTCGTTACCGGCGACGTGCCCCAATATACCGCACACGAACCGTCGGGCTTGGTCGTCACCGACAGCGAGACGTTCTCGGGCTTGGTCGTCGTGGGATCGAACGGCACGTCGGGCAGCTTCAGCTTGACCGTCTGCACCACCACCGGCACCGCGATCAGAAAGATGATGAGCAGAACCAGCATGACGTCGACCAGCGGCGTCGTGTTGATGTCCGACATCGGTTTATCGGTGGTATCGCCACCAACGCTCATCGACATGTGAGAGCTTTCCTATTCAAGCAACAGTCCTGCCGGCCACACGGTCGGCAGGTGGCGGGGCGATCCACCGGACCGCCCCGCCGCATCGATTACGCGCGGGTCTGAACGCCACCGGTCTGGCCGGCGGTGGTCGTGGTCGCGGTGGTCTTCACCGGCGCCGGGCCCTTGCTGCCGCCAACTGCCGAGATCGGGCGAACCGCACCGTTCGAGGCGAGGTAGCCGAGCACGTCGTTCGAGAAGGTCGAAAGCTCCTCGGCGATCGCCTTGTTGCGACGCTGCAGCCAATTGTACGCGAGCACCGCGGGAACCGCGACGACCAGACCGAGCGCGGTCATGATCAGTGCTTCACCGACCGGACCTGCGACCGCGTCGATCGACGCCTGACCGGCTGCACCGATCTTGATCAGTGCGCGGTAGATGCCGATAACCGTGCCGAACAGGCCGATGAACGGCGAGACCGAACCGACGGTCGCGAGGAAGGCCAGGCCGCTGCCGAGCTTCGAGTTGATCGCGGCTTCCGAACGAGCGAGCGAACCATGGAGCCAGTCATGTGCCTCGACCGGATCGGTCAGGCGGGTGTGCTGCTCCTGGGCGGCCAGACCGTCGTCGACGATCTGCTTGTAGGCCGAGTTCTTCTCGAGCTTGGCCGAGCCCTCGCGCAGGTTGTTGGCATTCCAGAAGCCCTGACGCATGCGCTTGGCCTGGTTCATGACCTTCTGCTGCTCGAACAGCTTCGAGAACAGAATGTAGAACGACACGATCGACATCAGCACGAGGATCGAGAACACGGCCTGCGAGATGAGGCCGCCTTCGCGAAGCGCTGGGCCGAGGCCGTACGGGTTGGCGCCTTTGGCGGCCGCTTCGCCGCCAGCAGCGAGGATGGTGATGAGCATGGTCAGGTTGATCCCTCTAATTCAGCGAGTAGCTTAATAATGGAGTGTGGCGGCGCCCGGCCAGATGCCGAGCCACCGCCATGATGTTAGTTATTCTCGAGCTTCCACACGACGTTGCGCAGATTGAACGAGGATTCGATCGGCGTACCGGCCGCATCCTTCGCCGGATTGAACTTCCCGTTGCGCTGCGCGAGGCGGCACGTGGTACTGTCCAGATCCGCGTTTCCGCTCGACGACGTGACCGAACAAGCGGTGACCCGCCCATTGGGACCGACCGTCACCCGCACGCTGACGCGACCCTCCGCTTCCGCACGGCGTGCGGCGGCGGGATAGCTGTCCTGCGGGAACCAATCGCCCTGGTTGCCGCGCGGCGACACCGGAACGGCGACCTTCGGCGGTCCTGGCGCGGGCGCCGGGGGAGCAGGCGGCGCGGCGACCGGCGTCGGTATGTATACCGGCGGCGGCGTCGGCACCGTGTTGATCACCACGGGCGGCGGGTTCGGATTCTGCACGATCGGCGGCGGCGACACCACCGGCGGCGGTGTCATCGGCTGGTCGGGCGGCGGCGGCGGGGGCTCGTCCGGCGGCGGCGGAGGCGGCTCCTCCACGTCGAACGTATTAAGCTTTTCTTGGGCCTTTTTCACGTACTGGTACGCAAGGCCGGTGACGAAAGCATAGCCCAGAGCCGCGTGGATGAGCGCGACGATAACGATCGCGACCACTTTGCCACCGGACATCTTTTGGTCAGCATAGGCCATTCAGCAACGACACTCCCTAAATCTGACGGCACTCCCCGGCGCGGCGTTGCACGCAGGAGGCCGTCCGCTACGGCTGTTAACCCGCGACGGAGACCGAGTCCTATCGCCCCGTCCTTTGACACGCAAACGCTTTGTCGGACGCAGACTGTCTAACGCAACAAACGTTCAATGGGTGCGCCGCCGAATTATTTCTGTAACGTTCACATGGCCTACGCTAGCGCAATCCGATGGTTATGCCCCTCCCCCTCGCAGCCTTGCTGATCGCCGCCGCGCCCCTGGCCAGTGCTCCGCCCGCCCAGGCGCAGGCCCTGTCGGCGCCACTCGCGGCCGGCCCCAGCTATGCCGATCTCGCCGATCTCGTCATCGCCGCGCCCGTGATCGCCGACGCGACCATCCGTTCGGCCACCCTCATCAAGGGCCCCGAGGCCGCGAACGTGACTCCCGGCCATGCACGCTTCTATGCGGAGGCGGACGTCGCTGCGCTGATCCGCGGACTCGACGGAATCGCACCGCGGATTGGCTATGTCGTCGACGTGCCGCTCGACGCGCGCGCCAAGCCGCCAAAGCTGAAGAAGCAGCGCGTGCTGCTGTTCGCGCGTCCCGTTTCGGGATCGCCCGGGCAGGTCCAGCTGGTTGGCGCGTCGGCGCAGCTCGCCTGGTCGGCCGATTCGGACGCGCGGACCCGGCGAATCGCCGGCGAGCTGGCGGCGGCCGAGGCGCCGCCCGCGATCACTGGCGTCGGCAACGCCTTCCACGTGCCCGGCGCCCTGCCCGGCGAGGGAGAGACGCAGATCTTCCTCACCACCGCCGACAACCGGCCGGTGTCGCTGTCGATTCTGCGCCGCCCCGGCGAACAACCCCGCTGGGCGGTCGCGCTGAGCGAGATCGTCGACGAGGCCGCCGCGCCGCCCGCGCGCGACACGCTGCTTTGGTATCGCCTCGCCTGCACCTTGCCCGCCGCGCTGCCCGAGCGGAGCACCGCCTCGCTCGAGGCCGCCGACGCCAGCGTCGCGCGGGAGGATTATGCGGTCGTGATCGCCGCGCTCGGCGCGTGCGGACGCGCTAGCTGATCGCGAGGATCTGCCCGGTGGTCGATCGTGCCGCCTCCAGGAACGCGACCGCGGCATCCACCGCGGCAGGATCCGCACCGGCACCGCGAACCACCAGGTTCAGTCGTCCGGCCGGCGCCCGCTCGATCGCAAGCGGCGCGATCGCGGCCTGCGCGAGGGCGAACGGCAGCGGCGCCCAGCCTGCATCGATCACCGCCACCACCGATTCGTCCGCAATGGCCCGCACGCGCGCCGACAGCTCGTCCGACTCGGCAAGGTCGAGCCGCATCAGCGCCGGTGCCGCACCAGCGTGATCCCGATCGCCTCGCCCGCCTCGGCGATCGCGAGCTTGACGATCTTGACCATGACCCGCAGCACGCGCTCGTCGGCGAGGAAGAGCGTCTCGCAGATATGGTCCGCAACCCCTTCGATCAGCGTGAAATGCAGCCCCTCCGGCAGGGCGGTGGTCGCGGCATGCTTGAGGTCGAGATAGTTCTTCGACGCGGCCAGCGGGGTATCGGGGTCGAACCGCGCCGGGCATCGCAGGTCGACCGTGATCGATATCCTCAGCGGCTGCGGAAGATGCGTCTCCTCCGAATAGATGCCGGTCAGGACCGGCACTTCCATGTCGTGCACTTCGAGCTGGAGGCTGTCTTCCATCGCGCGCCTCTAGCAGAGTCGTGGCCGCGCGAAAGCCTCACGCCTCACCGATCACCGATCACCTTGCGTTCGCCGCGATCCCCGCTACTGCGCGCCGGCCCGGCAGCGTCGCCGGTGCGGGCGGGAGGCGTCAGTTGATCGAAATCGTGCCGCTGTCCCGAATCGATGTCGCGGCGGTCGAGGACCTGCTCGATCGCGCGTTCGGCACCGATCGCGTGCAGCGCACCGCCTACAAGATCCGCGGCGACGCGCAGGCGATCCCCACGCTCAGCTTCGCTGCGGTCGACGGGGATGCGCTCGTCGGCTCGATCCAGAGCTGGCCGATCGCGCTGATCGCGGATCGTGGCGCGCCGGCCGACCTCGTGATGATCGGCCCGGTCGCGGTCGATCCCGCACGCCAGCGCGACGGCGTCGGCCGGCTGCTGATGACCCACATGCTGGCGGCCGCGCAGGCGACTGGCTGCGACGAGGCGATGATGCTGATCGGCGACCCCGGCTATTATGGCCGCTTCTTCGGCTTCACCGCCGCAGCGACAGCGGCATGGCGCCTGCCCGGCCCGGTCGAGCGCCACCGCCTGCTCGCCAGGGGTGCGCGCGTCCCCCACGTCGCGGGCCTGCTCGGTCCACGGGTCGCCGCCACCGCCTGACGCGTAAGGCTTTACGGGGCGAGCCCACCTCCCTACCTCGCGCACATGCCGATGGAGCCGCTGCCCGATCTCGCGACCCTGTCTCTCGCCGAGATCGCGCGTCTCGTCGAGGAGCAGCGACTGCCCCCCGTCGACAAGTGGAATCCGACGCATTGCGGCGACAGCGAGATGCGGATCGCGCGCGACGGCACCTGGTATCACCAGGGCTCGCCAATCGGGCGCGAGGCGATGGTGCGGCTGTTCGCATCGATCCTGCGGCGCGAGCCCGATGGCAGCCACGTCCTCGTCACCCCGGTCGAAAAACTCGACATCACGGTGGAGGACGCGCCGTTCGTCGCGGTGGAATTGAAGGCGGAGGGGTCCGGCCGTGACGCCAGGCTCGCCTTCCGCCTCAATACCGGGGATCTCGTCACCGCCGGCGAGGCCAACCCGTTGCGCGTCGCGACCGGCGAGGACGGGCCGCGCCCTTATCTCGCGGTCCGCGGCGGAATGGAGGCGCTGGTCTCGCGCTCGGTCTATTACGAGCTCGCCGATCGCGCGGAGGCGGGCGACGACGGCGCGATCGGCGTGTGGAGCGACGGCGCCTTCTTCGCGATCGAGCCACCGGCCGGCGCGACATCGTGACGCTGGCCGAGCGACTCGCCGACGCGCTCACCGCCGACCGCGAGCCCGATCTTCCCTACCTGACGGGCGACGCCCCGCTGTACGACTCGGACGATCCGCCGAGCGAGGCGGCAGTGCTCGTCGCGGTCACCGATCGCGCCGAACCCGGCGTGATCCTCACTCAGCGCACGGAAACGATGCGCAAGCATCCCGGGCAGGTCGCGTTCCCGGGCGGGCGGGTAGATTCCGAGGACGCCGACGCGGTCGCGACCGCACTGCGCGAGGCGGAGGAGGAGATCGGCTTGCTGCCCGCGGCGGTGCGGGTCGCGGGGCTCGCGGACCGTTACCGGACCGGCACCGGCTATCACATCACCCCCGTGGTCGGCGTCGTCGCGCCCGATCTGCCGCTGCGGCCGAGCGAGGCGGAGGTCGCGAGCGTGTTCGAGGTGCCGCTCGCCTTCCTGCTCGATCCCGCCAATCACCGCGACGCGCGCGCGATGTGGCAGGGCAGCGAGCGGCGTTATACCGAGATACTCTGGCAGGATCGCCGGATTTGGGGCGCGACCGCGGCGATGATCGTCAACCTGTCGCGGCGCCTGCGATGGACGTGACCCTCCCGCTGGCGGCGTTTCGCGACCGCGCCGGCCTCCCCGCTTTGCTCGACGCACTCGGCGCGGGCGAGGCACGTTACGTCGGCGGGATCGTCCGCGACATGCTGCTCGGGATCGACGCCGCGGACCTCGACATCGCCACGGTCCACCCGCCCGAGGAGGTCGTCGCCCGGCTGCGCGATGCGCGGATCAAGTCGGTTCCGACCGGCATCGCGCACGGCACCGTTACCGCGGTCCTGCCATCCGGCCCGGTCGAGGTGACGACGTTGCGCCACGACGTGTCGACCGACGGCCGCCACGCAGTGGTCGCGTTCACCGACGACTGGCGGGAGGATGCTGCACGACGCGATTTCACGATCAACGCGCTATACGCCGATCCCGCCACAGGCGACGTTTTCGACTATTTCGGCGGCCTCGACGATCTCGCGGCACGGCGCGTGCGCTTCATCGGCGATCCCCTGGCGCGCATCGCCGAGGATCATCTCCGCATCCTGCGCTTCTTCCGCTTCCATGCCCGCTTCGGGGAAACGATCGACGCGGATGGGCTCGCCGCCTGCGCGGCGCGCGCCAACGACCTGATGGCGCTGTCACGCGAGCGCATCGCCAGCGAAGTGTTGAAGCTGCTGGTCGCGCCCGGCGCCGTCGCGGCGGTGGCGCTGATGGTCGAACACGGCATCCTGCGCGCGGTCCTGCCCGAGATCACCGACGTCGCGCCGCTCGCGACCCTTGCCGCGCGTGAAGCCGAGGCAGGCATAGCGCCCGACGCGATCCGGCGGCTAGCGGCGCTGGTGCCCCCGGCGGCAGCCGAACCGATCGGCGCTCGCTTGAAACTATCGATCGCTGATCGCCGCCGCCTGATCGCCGCGACCGCCGGGCCGGGGGACGAAGGTCCACGCGCCCTCGCCTACCGGGTCGGTGCCACCGTGGCGATCGACCGGCTGTTGCTGGCGGGCGAGCCGGTCGATCCGCTGCGCGATTGGGCGCCGCCCGCGATGCCGATCGGCGGCGGCGCGCTGGTCGCACGCGGTCTTCGCAAGGGACCGGAAGTGGCGGCAACACTGAAGAAAATCGAAACCGTTTGGATCGCGGAAGGATTCCCCGATGCCGCGCGGGTCGATCAGCTCGCCGACGAGGCGGTGGCGGCGACCCTGCGTGCGTCGAGCATCGCCAGCGCGTCCGCCGCTTCGAGCGGCTTGGCGTAGAAATAACCTTGGCCATAGGTGCAGCCGAGCGCCGCCAGCGTCTGTGAAAGCTCGTTGCTCTCGATGCCCTCGGCGGTGGTCTTCATGCCGAGCGCCTGTGCAAGGCTGAGCACCGCGCGGACGATCGCGATCTTGTCGCGATCCGCCAGCATGCCGGTCACGAAGCTGCGATCGATCTTGAGCACGTCGATCGGCAGCTTCTGCAGATAGGCGAGGTTGGAATAGCCGGTGCCGAAATCGTCCATTGCCAGCGTGGTGCCCAGCGCTCGCAGCGCGTGCATGATCCCGGCGATACGGTCCGGATCGCTGACGATCGCGCTTTCGGTCAGCTCCAGCGTGAACCGGTCGCCGGTCAGGCCGTGACGGGCCAGCGCCGCCTCCACCACCGGCGCGATGTCATCGCGCTGCAACTGGATCGCCGACAGGTTGACCGCGAGCTTGACCCCACAATCGCCGCCCATCGCCGCGTCCCAGGTCGCGAGCGTCTGCGCTGCCTCGTCGATCGCCCAGCGACCGAGCGGAACGATCAGCCCCGACTCCTCCGCCACCGGGATGAAATCGGTCGGCAGGTGATCCCTGCCGTCGTCGTCGCGCCACCGCGCCAGCGCCTCGAACGACACGATCGTGCCGGTCGATAGATCGCAGATCGGCTGGTAGGTTAGTCGCAGTTCGCGGCGATCGATCGCGCGCCGCAGCGCGGTCTCCATCGCGAACTGCTCGCGGGCGAGCGCGAAGGCCTGAGTCTGGTAGAATTCGGTCTTACCGGTCGTCTTGGCACGCTTCAGCGCGAACTGGGCGTGGCGGATCAGCTCCTCGACATCCTCGATCGCGTCGGCGTTGAGCGCGATGCCGATCGAACATTCCACGCCGATCTCGTAATCGGTGAGCCTGAACGGCGCCATCAGCGCGCGCTGGATCCGGTCCGCAAGCTGTGCCGCCTCGCTCGCGTCCTCGTCGATCGTCATCGCGATGCCGAATTCGTCGCCGCCGATCCGCGCCAGCCCGTCTCGCGCGCGGAGCGCACCCTTGATCCGCCGCGCCACGGTGATCAGCAATTCGTCACCCGCCAGACTGCTGAGGCAGGCGTTGATCCGCCCGAAGCGGAGCAGATCGACGATCAGCACTGCATGCTGACCCTTGGCCGCACGGAGCGGCTCGATCATGTCGATGAAGCCCTCGCGATTCGGCAGCCCGGTCAGGCTGTCGGTCGTCATCTCGCGGCGCAAGGTGCGCTCGGTATGGATCTGCGAGGTCTGGTCGATGAACGCGATCGTACAGCGATGACGATGGATCAGCGCCGATCGCGCGATCGTGACCTGATAATAGCGACAGTCGATCGTATCGCCGACCGTCCAGCTGAACTCCAGCCGCAGGGCGGCGCTGTCGAGGAACTCCTCGATGCGCGACCCGAGCGCCGCCAGCATCGGCGATCGCTCCGCACTCACCCCGAGCCCTGCCAGTCGATAGGCCCGATTGACCGCGACCAGCGTCAACTCGTCCCCATCGCGCAGGACGTGGGCGGCCGGAATCGGCATCAGTTCCAGCCCTCGCTCCAGCATGTCGGGAGCAAGCAACAGGGCGCTGAGCGCATCGGTGGCGGCGGATGCCATGGCGCCCGTCTAAAGCGCGATGATTAAAGGGCGATAAACCCTGATCTATTTTAAGTCGCGCGATCAAACCCGCGGCGTGCGTCTTAACCGAACCGATTGTCGCGCGGGAATCCCGTCGGCGGGGTCCGCCCCGCCGCCCCGCGCGCCGCGCGCCACATCGACAGATCGGGCTCGGTCCGCGTGCGTCCGGTGTCGCCGCCCATCGGCCAGCTCAACCCCTCGGCGAAGACGAAAGTGACCGCGTCGGACAGGCTGCCCTCGCGGAAGCGCTGGATCTGCGCGCCCTGCCCTCGGGTCATCTCGGGCAGTTCGGCGAGCGGGAAGACCAGCATCTTGCGGCTGTCGCCGATCGCGGCGACGTAATCCGCGTTGGCCGCGATCGGGCGGACGACGAGCAGGCTGGCACCGGTTCGCGGCGTCATCACCGTCTTGCCCTTGCGCGTTTCCGCGATCGTCTCCGCCACCGGTACCACGAAGCCGCGCCCGTCGGTCGCCGCCAGCAACAGCCGGTCGGTCCCGCGCGCCTTCAGCAGCGCCACGATGCCGATGCTGCCGTCGAGGTCGATCATCGCGCGGACCGGCTCGCCGAAGCCGCGACCGCCGGGCAACCGGTCGGCGCCGAGCGTGTAGAACCGCCCGTTGGCGGCGGCGAGCAGCAGCTTGTCGGTGGTCTGCGCATGGAACGCGAAGGCCGGGCCGTCGCCTTCCTTGAACTTCAGCGTCTCCGCCGACGCCAGGTCAACATGCCCGCGCATCGCCCTGATCCACCCGCGCTGCGACAGCAGCACGGTGATCGGCTCCCGCTCGATCATCGCCTCCAGCGGGATCTCACGTGCGGGCGCTGCCTCCTCGATCGTCGTCCGTCGCTTGCCGAGCGGGGTGTCGGCGCCATAGCGATCGCGGATCTTGGTCAGGTCGCGCTTCATCCGCAGGCGCTGTTTTTTCGGATCGGCAAGCAGCGCGACCAGCCCGGCCTGTTCCTTGTCGAGCTTGCCGCGCTCGGTGCGGATCTCGAACTCCTCGAGCCGCCGCAGCGACCGCAACCGCATGTTGAGGATCGCCTCGGCCTGGCGATCGGTCAGCGCGAACTCGGCGATCATCACCGCCTTCGGCTCGTCCTCGGTGCGGATGATCTCGATCACCCGGTCGAGGTTGAGGTACGCGACCAGATAGCCATCGAGCAGCTCGACCCGGTCGGCGATCTTCGCCAGCCGGTGTTCGGTCCGCCGCCGCAGCACCTCGAACTGGTGATCGACCCACGCCGACAGCGCCTGCCTCAGGCTCATCACCCGCGGCGTGCGATCCTTGTCGAGCACGTTGAGGTTGAGGCTGATCCGGGTTTCCAGGTCGGTGAGCCGGAACAGCCCATCCATCAGCACGCCGGCATCGACGGTGCGGCTGCGCGGCTCGAGCACGATCCGCACCTCGGCATCCGATTCGTCGCGGACGTCCGCTAGGATCGGCAGCTTCTTGTCGTTGATCAGCGCCGCGATCTGCTCGATCAGCTTGCCCTTCTGCACCCCGTACGGGATCTCGGTGACGATCGCCTGCCAGCCGCCGCCCTTCTCGCGCTCGATCGTGTAGCGCGCCCGGACGCGGAAGCCGCCGCGCCCGGTGGCATAGCTCTCGGCGATCACCGCGGGCGGATCGACGACCAGTCCGCCGGTCGGGAAGTCGGGGCCGCGAACGAATTCCAGCACCGCGGCACCGTCCGCGTCGGGCCGGTCGACCAGCATGATCGCGGCGTCCAGCAGCTCGGCGGCGTTGTGCGGCGGGATGCTCGTCGCCATCCCGACCGCGATCCCCGCGGCGCCGTTCGCCAGCAGGTTCGGGAAGGCGCCCGGGAAAAGCTCGGGTTCCTGTTCCTCGCCATTATAGGTCGGACGATACGCCACCGCGTCCTCGTCCAGCCCGTCCATCAGGTCGATCGCGACCTGGGTCAGCCGCGCCTCGGTGTAGCGATAGGCGGCGGCATTATCGCCGTCGATGTTGCCGAAATTGCCCTGGCCGTCGACCAGCGGATAGCGCAGCGCGAAGTCCTGCGCGAGGCGGACCATCGCATCGTAGACCGACTGGTCGCCATGCGGGTGGTATTTGCCGATCACGTCGCCGACGACGCGGGCGCATTTCTTGTAGCCCTGGCTCGGATCGAGCCGCAGCAGCCGCATCGCCCAGAGCAGCCGGCGGTGCACCGGCTTCAGCCCGTCGCGGACATCGGGAAGCGACCGCGCCGTGATCGTCGACAGCGCATAGACGAGGTAGCGCTCCGACAGCGCGCTATCGAACGGCGAATCGACGATGCTGTCGAAGGGATCCTTGAAGTCGTCGACCATTACGCCTGCGATAGCATCGCAGGCCCGGCAATCAATCCACGGCGATGGGCGAGGACGGCCGCGTCACCACGCGATCGAGCAAGGCACGATGCTGCCGCCCGGTCTCGTGCCAATTATAGCGTTCGCCATAGGTCCGCGTCGCGCCCCGGTCCGGCAGCGCGGATAGCAGCCGTGCGATGCCGTCGCGGATCGCGGCGACCGATCGGTCGGCGACCAGCAGCCCGGCCTCGGGCACCTTCACCACTTCCGGAGATCCCCAGACCGGCGTGGCGACCAGCGGCGTTCCGCACGCCAGCGACTCGAGCAGCACGTTGGCGATCCCCTCGCGGTCCGAACAGCTCACCGTCAGGTCGGCCGCACCGTAAAGATTGGGCAGACGTGGCTGATCGACATGGCCGAGGAATTCCACCCGCCGCGCCACGCCGAGCGTGTTGGCGAGCGCGCGCAGATCCGCCTCGCGCGGGCCGTCGCCCGCGATCATTAGCCGGACCCCCGGCAGTTCGGCGATCGCGCGGATCGCAAGGTCGTGCCCCTTGCGATCGATCAGATGCCCCACCGACAATATCGTCGGCCCGGTCAGGCCGAACCCGGCCCGCAGCGCCGCGCGGTCTGCGGGCGGGCGGAACAGCATCAGATCGACACCGTGCTCGACCACCGACACCTTGTCCGCATCCGCACCCAACGCCAGCAATTCGTCGCGAAGCGCCGCCGCCACCGTGGTCACCGCCCCCGCTTGCTCGATCGCGGCAAGGATCATCGAGCGCTGCCGCCGATAACGCGGGATCAGGCTGACATCGGTGCCGAGCGCGCTCATCGTGAACGGCCGGTCGAACCGCCGCGCCAGCATCGCCGCCGCGATTCCATCGGGATAGAGGTAATAGCTGTCGATCACGTCGAAGTCGAAATCGCGCTGCAGCCGCGCGACATGCGGGTAGAGCGCGGTCGCCATCAGCCACGGCGCTATCGTCATCCCGATCTTCGGTAAGGTCGGATAGCGCGGATAGGTGACGTCGACCCCGCGCCGCGACTCCGCCCGCGGCGCCCGCGCGAACTCGCCATAGCGGCCGAACGCCCGGTGCCCGCTCGGGAACCACGGGATCGGCGCCACCACGCGGGTCTCGTCGCTCAACCGACAGACATGCGCGACCCGGTGCTCGATGAAGATGCCGTGGCGCCGCTGCACTGAATTCGGGTAGAGGCTCGACAGGGTGAGGATCTTCATGCTGCCGGCAATATCGCGCGCAGGTTACTTTTCCCGTACCGCGCGCTCGGCTAGCGTCCGGCGATGCTGCTCCCCCTCCTGCTCGCCCCGACCTTGCTTATGGCCGCGCCCGTCGAACCCAGGCTCATGACCTGGGCCGATCTTGCCAAGCGCAAGCACCCCGCAGCCAGCGCCACAATCGCGTATGGCGACGACGCGATGCAGAAGGTCGACCTGTGGCTGCCCCGCGGCAAGGGGCCGTTCCCGGTAGTGGTGATGGTGCATGGCGGCTGCTGGCAGACCAAGATCGCCGACCGCCGGCTGATGGACTGGATCGCAGACGACCTGCGCAAGGACGGCATCGCGGTGTGGAACATCGATTATCGCGGCGTCGACCGTGCCGGCGGCGGCTATCCCGGCACCTTCGCCGACGCCGCCGCCGCGACCGACCAGCTCGCGACCGTCGCCGCCAGATACCGCCTGGACACCAGCCGGGTCGTCGCGGTCGGCCACTCGGCGGGGGGGCATCTCGCGCTGTGGCTCGCTGGTCGGCCGCGCCTGCCCGCAACCAGCCCGCTGCGCCGCACCGATCCGCTGAAGATCGCGCATGTCGTCAGCCTCGGCGGTCTGCCCGATCTCGCCGACACCGCCGCCAGCGCCGACAATGGCTGCGGAACCGAGGTCGTCGCCAAGCTAGTCGGCACCGGGCGGGCCGATCCCTATGCCGACACCTCGGTGCCGCGGCTGCTGCCGCTCGGCCTGCCGCAGGATCTGGTCAACGGCCGCGAGGACAAGATCATCCCGTTCCGCATGGCCACCGCCTATGTCGCCGCCGCCACCACCGCGGGCGACACCGCGACGCTGCACGAGGTCGCGAAAACCGGCCATGTCGAACTCGTCGTGCCCGAAAGCGCCGCCTGGGCGACGACCAAGCGCCTGATCCGCGCGGCGTTCGCCGGGAAGCGTACGGCATGACGCGCGAGGAGGCCCTAGCACTCGACGCAGCCGATCCGCTGGCACCGCTGCGGCAGCGCTTCGTCCTGCCCGAGGGCGTCATCTATCTCGACGGCAACTCGCTCGGCGCATTGCCGCGCGACACCCCCGCGGCACTCGCCGACGCCGCCGGACGGCAATGGGGCGACCGGCTGATCCGCAGCTGGAATGAAGGCTGGATCGACGCCCCGCAGAGGATCGGCGCCGCCATCGCCCCGCTGATCGGCGCCGCGCCGACGGAGGTGATCGTCGGCGACTCCACCTCCGCTAACCTGTTCAAGCTGCTGGTCGCCGCGCTGCGCCTCGACCCCAAACGCCGCACCATCGTCAGCGAGCGCGGCAACTTCCCCACCGATCTCCACATCGCGGAGGGCGCGATCGCCTGCGTCGAGGGCGCGACGCTGAACGCCGTCCCGCGCGCGTCGGTCGTCGAGGCGCTCGGCGAAGACACCGCGGTGCTGCTGCTCACCCATGTCCACTATAAGACCGGCGAACGGTTCGACATGGCTGCGCTGACCGCCGCCGCACGCGAAGCCGGCGCTCTGGTGCTGTGGGACCTCAGCCATTCGACCGGCGCGGTCGAAATCGACCTTACCGGCGCCGACGCCGACCTCGCGGTCGGCTGCACCTATAAATACGTAAACGGCGGCCCTGGCGCGCCAGCCTTCCTCTACGTCGCAGAACGCTGGCAGGACCGCCTGGCGAGTCCGCTGTCGGGATGGATGGGCCACGCCGAACCCTTCGCCTTCGCCGACGCCTACACCCCCGCCCCCGGCATGACCCGCTGGCTCGCCGGCACCCCGCCGATCCTCGCGATGACCGCGCTCGAATCGGGGCTGTCACTATGGCGAGACCTGGATCGAGCTGCTCTATGGGCGAAGAGCGCCACCCTATTCGACATCCTCGCCACCGCGGGCGACGCGCTCGGCCTCGACTGCATCACCCCCCGCGACCCCGCCGCCCGCGGCAGCCACATCAGCTTCCGCCATCCCCACGCCCATGCGATCACCCAGGCACTGATCGCCCGCGGCGTGATCGGCGACTTCCGCGATCCCGACGTCCTGCGCCTCGGCCTGACGCCGCTCTACTTGTCGCACGACGAAGTCTGGCGCGCTGGTGAGATCTTGGGCGAAGTGATCACCACGAATGCGTGGACCAACCCGCGATTTGCCCAACGGCTCGTCGTGACTTAAGCACGCTTGACCTTATTACCTAGTCAGCGGATAGTGTATCGTCATCGGGAGGATGAATGATGCGCTCACTAGCCATTGCCCTGTCACTTACCGCCCTTGCTGGATGCAGCCAGAAACAGGAGGCAAGCGACACACGGACGTACGACGTCGCCGAGGCACCTCCGGTGCCGGGGGTGACCGTCACCGCAGCGCCAGGAGTGGCGTTCGACTACCGATACGCCTTCAGTCTCGCACCGACCGCCATCGCGACCGCACAGGAAGAACATGCGCAGGCTTGTGAGCGGCTCGGGGTGAACCGATGCCGGATCACCGGCATGCGCTATCAACTGCTGGGCGAGAACGACATCCAGGGCATGCTTGCGTTCAAGCTCGACCCGGCCATCGCACGCGAGTTCGGCAAGAATGGTATCGCCAAGGTCCAGGCAATGAAGGGCCGGCTGGTCGATGCCGAGATCAGCGGCAAGGATGCAGGCGAAGCGATCGCTCAATCGACGGCAACGCGGACCGCCGCCACTGCCGAACTCAAGCGGGTCGAGGCGCGATTGACCACACGCGGCGTTCGCGAAAATGAAGCCGGCGAGTTGCGCACGCAGCGCGACAATCTCCGCAACACGATCGCCGGATCCGCCGCCGACATCGCGGAGAACCGTGCCAGCCTCGCGACCACGCCGATGACCTTCCAATATCGGTCCGGTGACGCCGTCCGGGGCTTCGACGCAAGTGCACCGATCACCAGCGCGCTCGATACGGTGGTTGCGAGTACGCAGACGACGGTTGCGATCATCCTCGGCTTGGTCGCGGTGTTCGGCCCGCCCGCGCTGGCGCTGGCGCTGCTGTGGCTCGCCTGGTGTCGGTTCGGGTTGCCGATATGGCGGCGTCACCGGGGCGCGAAACCGGCGTCCGAGAGCTGACGCTCTAGCCACCGCCCCGATTGCGCGCCCCGCCCCCCTTCGATATACGCGCCTCATCTTATCGCCCCGGCCGCGTGACCCGTGCGCCGGGGCTGCTCATTTCCAGGGGAACGCCCGCATGGCTCGTCGCCGCCAGATCTACGAGGGCAAGGCCAAGATCCTCTACGAGGGCCCCGAACCCGGCACGCTGATCCAGTATTTCAAGGACGATGCCACCGCGTTCAATGCCCAGAAGAAGGGCACGATCAACGGCAAGGGCGTGCTCAACAACCGGATCAGCGAGCACATCTTCACGCTGCTCGCCACGATCGGCGTGCCGACCCACTTCATCCGCCGCCTGAACATGCGCGAACAGCTGATCCGCCAGGTCGAGATCGTCCCGATCGAAGTCGTGATCCGCAACGTCGCCGCCGGTTCGCTGTCGAAGCGTCTCGGGATCGAGGAAGGCGTGCAGCTCCCGCGGACGATCATCGAGTATTACTACAAGGACGATGCGCTCGGCGATCCGATGATCTCCGACGAACACATCGCCGCGTTCGGCTGGGCGAGCCAGGAAGAGATGCACGACATCGCCGACCTCGCGATCCGCGTGAACGATTTCCTCTGCGGCCTGTTCGCCGGCTGCGGCATCCGGCTGGTCGACTTCAAGCTCGAATTCGGGCGGATCTGGGACAACGACTTCGGCCGGATCATCCTGGCGGACGAGATCAGCCCCGATGGCTGCCGCCTGTGGGACATGGAAACCGACGAGAAGCTCGACAAGGACCGCTTCCGCCGCGATCTCGGCGGCGAAGTCGAAGCCTATCAGGAGGTCGCGCGACGCCTGGGCCTGCTGCCTGAGGGCGGCGACAATGCGGTGCTCGACCTGGAAAGCCATCGCAAGCGCCGGGGGAAGTAAAGCGACGACGGTATCGGTCCGGCCAGACTGACGCTGATACCTATGTGTCCCCGCGAAGGCGGGGACCCAGTACTGGGCTCCCGCCTTCGCGGGAGGACAAGCGGAGGTCGCACCGGCCACGCGTCCGCGGAAACATAGCGAGCATCCGCTCACCAACAGCGGCCAAAAACGGCCAAGCGAAGCGCCCCTTTAGACGCTGTTAACCCTGTGCCGGTATCCCGCCCTCATACCCGAAATGTGGGTCTGAAGGGGTCCTCACCATGCGCGCCACGCTTGCGATTCTGTCTCTGCCGCTCCTGTCTCTGGCTGCATGCGGCGGCGGCGGTGCCGGCACCCAGTCGCTCGGCAGCATCGCCCCGCCGATCAGCGGCGGCACGGTCGCCGGCGGTGGCGTCGTCGCGGTAACGCCGACGCCGACGCCCACCAGCACGCCTACCTCATTCCTCGACGTGAAGACCACCACGACATTCGATGCCATCGGCGGGCTTCATGCGATCGACGTCGACGACAAGGGTCGCAGCCTCTACACCGGCAATGCAAGCACCGTCGGCACCCCGAGCGGCACGATCAGCTTCAATCCCCGCGACGGCATCTTCACCGTCGCGCTTGCCGATACCGCCGCGAACGTGACGCGCAGTGTGACGTATCAAGACCCCGCTCATCGCACCGCCGGTGGTATGCTTCAGGCCGAAATTCCCGAGTTTCCATTCTACAACTATCTCGAGGCTTCATCCGACGACGATCTATCTGACACGTTTTTCTACAAGCGCCCGGGTAACACCGCGAGCTACGTGACCCTCGCCGGCTTTGCTCATCGCAGCAAGCTCGACACAACGACCGGCGCCTTTCATTCCGAGCACGGGGTGATGGTCTTCGGCAGCAAGAGCACACTGCTGCAAGTTCCCTCGACCGGCAGCGGCCGGTTCGACGGCGATTTCCTCGCAACCATGGTCGCCGGGGCCAGCGGACCGGCCGGGATGCCGTTGCAGTGGATCAGCGGCACTAGCTCGGTCGACGTGGATTTCTCCAAGTCATCGCTGACTTTGGGTCTGACGGGCACCGTCGGTAAGACATACGTGAACGACACGCCGGTCAACGACTTCTTCACCGATATACCTACTGGTTCGGTGTTCACCGCCAACGGCACTGCTTCGCTCACCGGCTCTCGCACTAGTTTTGCGGGCAAGTTCCTCAGCGCCTATTTCACCAGCGGCGCGACGCGCACCAACATCGACTTCGCCCCGATCAGCGCGGCGAGCAGCGTCGCAGGCGCGAGCTCGATCGACGGCGCCTTCTATGGCCCGAATGCCGAGAACGTCGGCGGCAACTTCCGCATCACCGGCGGCGTGCCCGATCAGCGGATCGACATCTTGGGCGCGTTTACCGGCGCTAAAAAGTAGGCTCGGCAAGCGCGAGGAACACACCATGCGGATGGCGTTGATCGCCGGCGCTGCGGCGTTCGGCGTCTGGATCCTTGCGCCTGCCGCTAGCGAAGCGGCAGATCGATCGCGCTGCTCCGCCGGCGTATGCGAGCTGAAGCTAACCCCGCAGCAACTGCTCGCCGCCGCCGAACGGCTGGTGCACGAACAGCGCTACGCCGAAGCCGCACCGCTCATCGCCGCGCTCCGCCAGGCGCCCGGCTACACGATGCAGACCCGTTTCCTCACCGGCTTCATCGCCGCGCAGACCGGCAAGCTGCCCGAGGCCGCCGCGCAGTACCGCGCCATCCTGACCGACGATCCACGCCAGACCGCGGTCCGGCTGGAGCTGGCGAAGGTCATGCTCGCGATGCGCCAGCCCGCCGCCGCCGACAAACAGTTTCGCATCGCCGAACAGGACGCCACGCTCTCCCCCGAGGTGCTGCGCACGATCCGCACCGTCCGCGACACGATCCGGAGCGCCCGTGCCTGGCAGGTCGATGTAAGCATCGGCATCGCACCCGATAGCAACATCAACAACGCCACCGCGGTCGACACCGTGACGGTGATGCTCGGCGACACCCCGATCCCGCTGACCCTCGACGACCGCGCCCGCAAGCGATCGGGCCTCGGCCAGACCGGGCAATTGTCTGCCCGCCTCCGCCTTCCCGTCGCCAAGAAGCTGTCGGCGCTCGCCGATCTCGACGTCAGCGGCACCAACTATTCGGGCTCGACCTTCGACGATTACGTCGCCCAGCTCGCGCTCGGCGGCGAGTATCGCTTCACCGATCGCACCAGCGCCTCGCTCCAGACCGTCGGCGCCAGCCGCTGGTTCGGCGGCGACGCGGTCAGCCGGCAGATCGGCGTCCGCGGTGGCGCTCAGACGTTGATCGGCACCAACCGTCGCATCGGCTTCCAGCTCGACGCGCGCCGCACCACCGCCCTGTTCGATTCGGGCTATAGCGGCTGGCAGGGTGGCCTTTACGGCACCTACGAACAGAGCCTGTCTCCGGCCATCGTGCTGTCGGCCGGCCCGTTCCTCCGCCGCGACTGGCTCAACGAACGCGCTTATTCGAGCACCGAGATCGGCGCCAATGCCGGTATCGGCGGCGAGCTTCGCTTCGGGATCAACTTCGGCCTCAGCGCCGGCGTCTCCCGCGCCAGATACGACGCGCCGATTCCCTTGTTCGACGTATCGCCACGCCGCGACTGGCGGCTGGTCTCCCGAGCGACGCTCGGCAACCGCAAGATCCGCGTCCTGGGCCTATCGCCGCAGGTGAGCTGGTCGTTCTCGCGGATCGACTCCTCGCTGGCCCTCTACAAGACCAGCCGCAGCCGCTTCGAATTCACCCTCGCCCGGTATTTCTAAGCCATCCCGCGCTTGCTCTTGCCCCACCCCTGCGCATAGGGACCGCGGGACAGGCCGGTAGCGGGATGACATGATGAAGCTCAGGATCTTCGTGACGCTGAAACCCGGCGTGCTCGACCCGCAGGGACGTGCGATCCACCACGCACTCGACGGCCTCGGCTTCACCGGGGTCGAGGATGTCCGCGCGGGCAAGCTGATCGAGATGGAGGTTGCCGACGCGACCGACGATGCGACGATCGATGCGATGTGCCGCAAGCTGCTCGCCAACACCGTGATCGAGAACTACCGGATCGAACGCGCGTGAAGACCGCGGTCATCGTCTTTCCCGGCTCGAACTGCGATCGCGATCTCGCCGTCGCGCTTGAGACGGTGACCGGGACCGCACCGACGATGGTGTGGCATGGCGACGCGTCGCTGCCCGACGACATCGCGCTGGTCGCGGTGCCGGGCGGCTTTTCCTATGGCGACTATCTGCGCTCCGGCGCGATCGCGGCACGATCGCCGGTGATGCGGGCGGTGATCGAGCGTGCGGGTGCGGGCTTGCCCGTGCTCGGGGTCTGCAACGGCTTTCAGGTGCTGACCGAAACCGGGCTGCTGCCCGGCGCGCTGATGCGCAATGAGGGCCTCAACTTCGTATGCCGCGATGTCGGCCTGACCGTCGGCGGGGCGTCGCGCTTTACCAATGGGTATGAGCATGGCGAGCGCATCACCGTCCCGGTCGCGCATCACGACGGCAACTACTTCGCCGATGCCGACACGCTCGATCGGCTCGAGGAGGAAGGCCAGGTCGCGTTCCGCTATGCCGAACCCGTCAACGGCTCCGCCCGCGACATCGCCGGGATCGTCAACGCGCAGGGCAACGTGCTCGGCATGATGCCGCACCCGGAACGGCGGATCGAGGCTGCGCATGGCGGCGCCGACGGCCGCCGGCTGTTCGAGGGACTGCTCGCCGCCGTCGGCGCCTGACCAGCCTCAGACCCGCGCCTTGAAGGGCGAGAAGTCGGTGTCCTCGTCGAAGATGTCGACACCCTCGCGCGCCTTTAGGAACGCGACGACCGCATAGGTGACCGGCGTCAGGATCACCTCCCACGCCACCTTCAACACCCACTGCGTGACGAGCACCTGCAACACCTGCGGTCCGGTCCAGCCGACCGCGCCGAAGAAGGCGAGCGGGTAGAAGATCAGGCTGTCCACCCCCTGTCCCACGACCGTCGATCCGATCGTCCGCGCCCAGAGATGCTTGCCCCCGGTCCACAGCTTCATCCGCGCGAGCACATAGGCGTTGACGAACTCCCCAGCCCAGAACGCGCAGATCGACGCGAACACGATCCGCGGCACCTGCCCGAACACCGCCTCGTAAGCCGCCTGCCCTTCCCAACCGGCGTCAGGGGGCAGCGCGACCACGATCGTCGACATCGCGACCATGAACAGCAGCGCCGCGAAGCCCGCCCAGATGCACCGACGCGCGCGCGCATAGCCATAGACTTCGGTGAGTACATCCCCGAGCACATAGCTGACCGGGAAGAACAGGATGCCCGCCCCGAACGGCCACAGCCCGACGAACGGCAGGTCGATCACCGCGCGCTTGCCCGCGCCGATGACGTTCGACAGCAGCAGGATCGTGACGAACGCCGCCATCACGAAGTCGAAGTAGCGAAACTGGCGCGACGCCGCATCGCGCGCCGCGACCGGCTCCCCATCCCCCTGGTTCATGCGAGACGTTATGATGCCGGTTCCCCGCCCGCGCAATCCGCGCTACGCGACGATCGTGCGCGCCCGTAGCTCAGTTGGATAGAGCACGAGCCTTCTAAGCTTGTGGTCGGTGGTTCGAATCCACCCGGGCGCGCCAACGGCCGTCGCTCAACAATGAGAAAAGCCGCCGACCCGAAGGCCGGCGGCTCCCCCTTTGTTACCGTGAAGCGCGATGCTTACGCGGTGACGAACTTCGTGCTGCGACGGCGATAGCGCATCGAAGCGCCCATCATGCCGAAACCGACGAACATCATCGCCCAAGTGGTCGGCTCTGGAACCGCGAACACGACGTTGTCGACTTCAAGCGCGTTCTGGCTCGACTGGAAGCGAATGCCGCCGATCGCCGCATCGGTGCCGCTGCGCGTGAGGGTCACACGGCGGTTGGTGCTTGGATCGGTCTGATCGCCATCCGCAGGGATGATGAAGCTCGACCCAGTGTAGCTCGTGATCACGTTGCCCATCGTGTCGAGCAGACTGACCGTGTTGTAAGCGTCGATCGAGCCGATGAAGAAGCTGACGCTGTTATAGGCGACGCTGCTTTGAAGCGTGCCCAGGCCACCCGCGCGAACTGCCAGATAGGCGGTGTTGTCACTGAACAGCGGCTGCGCATATTGGTTTGCCAAGCTGCCGCTAACGATCCCGGAGCTGCCGTTGTTCGTCAACGTGAACGGCGCAGGCGTCATGCCATTGAAGTTGATGAGCAGACCGGCGGTGGGCGCAAACGACGCCACGCTGCCTGGCGTGGTTGCGATGGTCGCGGCATAAGAGGGGCCCGCCATCCCCACAGCCAACACGGCTGCCATTGCATATTTGTTGATCATGATCTCTTCCCTGACTTTCGAGTTTGGCGCAATGCAACCCTCGGTCGACATTTAGTCGATCCATTAACTAGCTTTTAACCGATCCAGGGGTCGATTGCCACTATTTACGCGGCGTCGCGGAATCTCGAAATGATACGCAAATACAAAGAGAAGTTGCACACGGCGTTGGGAAGTTGGCGTCACAACGGCTGCATGGCAACAGAGGGCTTCGTTCCGAACCCCGGGCCGGGTGGCTAAAAACAACCCGAGGCGCGACCGCTGTGACGACCGAGTCGCAGATAGGCGCTCACCGACGATCCAACGATACGGACCTTTGGAGGTAGCGTCCCGCGCCGCGCTCAGAGCCCGGCTTCGACCGCCAGCCGGATCAGGTCCGCGGTGGTGTTGAGGCCTAGCCTGCCCATCAGGATGGCACGATGCATCTTCACCGTCTTCTCGGACAGGCCGAGTTCGGCCGCGATCTGCTTGTTGAGCAAGCCGCCGGCCACCAGCTTCAGCACCTGACCCTGACGCGGTGACAGCGCCTTGACCATCTCGGCGGCGCGGATCCGGCGCATGCTGCTCGGCGCGGACGCATCGGCATCGATCTCGATCTGCGAGCCGAGGAAGTACAACAGCTTGTCGTCTTCGTCGTACAAGGGCGCGACCAGCACGGCGTTCCGGAACGGCTGGCCGCTGCGCTTGTAGTTGAGGATCTCGACCAGCACGGGCCGATGCTCGCGCACCCCGCGGCGGATCTCTTCCGACAGCCATGGCTCGGTAGCGGGACCCGACAGGAACCGGCAATTGCGCCCGACCACCTCGTCCGCGGGATACCCCGTCAGGTCGCAGAATGGCTGGTTACACGCGATGATCGGGTTGTCGGGCAGACGCGGGTCGCTGATTACCGACGGAACCGGGCTGTCGGTGACGAGCCGCAACAGCCGTCGGCTTGCGGTGGACGCATCCGCCAGGAGAACCATGTAGCCACCGCTCCTTTCGTGGGTTCGGCATAAAGCGTGGCGCGAAGATTTACCACCGGGCGTCCCACGCGCCCCGACGCAATGCGACAAGGCTGGCCCGGCTTCTCGTCGGAAGGCGCTATCCCACCTCAGGCAAGTACCGCGCCCCCACTCGCTGACACGAACCCGGGATCATTCCCACTCGATCGTGCCCGGCGGCTTCGAAGTATAGTCGTAGGTCACACGATTGACCCCCGCGACCTCGTTGACGATCCGCGTCGCCACCCGCGGCAGGAAGTCGCCCGGAAACTGGAAGGCCGCTGCGGTCATCCCGTCGGTCGACGTCACCGCACGCAGCGCCAGCACATAGTCGTAGGTCCGGCCATCGCCCATCACGCCGACCGTCCGGACGGGCAGCAGCACCGCGAACGCCTGCCAGATCGCGTCGTAGAGGCCCGCCGCGCGGATCTCCTCCAGATAGATCGCATCCGCCTTGCGCAGGATGTCGCAACGCTCGCGCGTGACCTCGCCGGGAATGCGGATCGCCAGCCCCGGCCCAGGGAACGGATGCCGGCCGACGAAGATCTCCGGCAGCCCGAGTTCGCGACCCAGCGCGCGGACCTCGTCCTTGAACAGCTCCCGGAGCGGCTCGACCAGCTTCATGTCCATCCGCTCGGGCAGCCCACCGACATTATGGTGACTCTTGATCGTCACGGATGGTCCGCCGGTGAAGCTGACGCTCTCGATCACGTCGGGATACAAGGTGCCCTGCGCGAGGAACTCGGCGCCCCCGATCTTCCGGGCTTCGGTCTCGAACACGTCGATGAACGTCTTGCCGATGAACTTCCGCTTGGCCTCGGGATCGGTGATCCCGGCGAGCCCGTCCATGAACAAGGCCTCGGCGTCGACGTGGATCAGCGGGATGTTGTAATGCCCGCGAAACAGGCTGACGACCTGTTCGCTCTCGCCCGCACGCATCAGGCCGTGGTCGACATAGACGCAGGTGAGCTGCTCGCCGATCGCCTCGTGGATCAGCACCGCCGCCACGGCCGAGTCGACGCCCCCCGACAGGCCGCAGATCACCCTGCCCGTGCCCACCTGCGCGCGAATCTCGGCGATCTTGGTGTCGCGGAACTCCGCCATCGTCCAGTCGCCTGCCAGCCCGCAGACGTGGCGCGCGAAGTTCGCGATCAGCTTGCCGCCATCGGGCGTATGGACCACCTCGGGGTGGAACTGCATCGCGTAGATCCGGCGTTCGTCGTCGGCGATCACCGCATAGGGGGCACCGGGCGAGGCCGCTACCGTGCGAAATCCCGGTGCGAGCTGCGTCACCTTGTCGCCGTGGCTCATCCAGACCTGGTGACGGTCGCCCTCAGCCCACAGGGCGTCGAACAACGAACAACCGTCCGATACCTCGACGAAGGCGCTGCCGAACTCGCCGCTATGCCCCTTCTCGACGATCCCGCCGAGCTGATGGATCAACGCCTGCTGGCCGTAGCAGATGCCGAGCATCGGCAAGCCGCTCGCCAGGATCGCCTCGGGGATGCGCGGGCTGTCCGCATCGACCACCGAGGCGGGGCTCCCCGACAGGATGACGCCCTTGGGCTGCATCCGGTCGAACGCCGCGGCGGCGGACTGGAAGGGCGCGATCTCGCTGTAGACGCCCGCCTCGCGCACCCGCCGTGCGATGAGCTGGGTTACCTGGCTGCCGAAATCGACGATGAGGATGCTGTGGGGGTGCTCCATCGCTGCCGCATAGCCAGATGGACCCGACAACGAAAGAGGCCGCGCCCATCGCTGGGCACGGCCTCTGTTCATTGGCAACGATGTCGCGGCTTATGCGGCCTCGTCATACTCGTTGTCGGTCATCACCGGACCCGAATCCTGGCCCTTTGCCGAGACGTCGCGGTCGACGAATTCGATGACCGCCATCGGCGACGCGTCCGACGCGCGGATGCCCGCCTTGATGACGCGGGTGTAGCCGCCGTTGCGCGAGGCATAACGCTCCGCAAGAACGTCGAACAGCTTCACCAGCTGCGCGTCGTCGAGCAACCGCGCATGCGCAAGACGACGGTTGGACAGGCCGCCCTTCTTCGCCAGCGTGATCAGCTTCTCGACATACGGACGCAGTTCTTTCGCCTTGGCGACGGTCGTGGTGATCTGCTCGTGCTTGATCAGCGCTGCCGCCATGTTGCGGAACAGCGCGATGCGGTGGGCCGAGGTCCGCTGTAGCTTACGGCCGCCTACGCGATGGCGCATGGGTATTTCCTTCGTTCGTTAAGGGGCCGTGTTACGGAACCCCAGACCTGGTGGGGGCGCTGCCCACCAATAATGCGCCAACCAGTTCCCCGGCGTAGGCCGGGGCCCAGTCCTAAGCAGATTACGCCGCGGCAAAGCCGCGCCGAATACGTCGAACGGGCCAAGGCCCGCCGGCCGTGGTGATCGCCGAGGTGGCGAATAGCTTCCGCTATTCGCCTGCGATCACCCCATGATTTCCTGCTCGAGCTTCTTCGCCATCTCTTCGATATTCTCGGGCGGCCAGCCAGGGATTTCCATGCCCAGCCGCAGCCCCATCGACGACAGCACTTCCTTGATCTCGTTCAAGGACTTGCGGCCGAAGTTCGG
>NZ_CAXTEM010000008.1:0-84266 GCF_964243315.1 uncultured Sphingomonas sp.
AACGTCGGCAGCGTCGCGCGCAGCACGATCGACCCGCGACTGCGCCGCCGCCACCGCCGCGGTGGCGACCCGCGCCTCCGCCGCCTTGCTCGCCTGCCGGCCTAGCGCCTGCGCCAGCGCCACCTCCGCATCGCGCGCCTCGCGCTCGGCAACGACGAGTACCGCCTCCAGCTTGGGACCCTGCGTCGCGGCGTCCGCGATCCGCGAGTCCAGTTCCTCCTTCTCGACCGCGACCCGCGCCAGCGCGTCGGCCGCGTCACCGGCGAGACTACCCTCGCGCGCGCGGTCCGCGACGATCCGGCGGCGCGCATCGGCGAGATCAGCGACCCGACGCTCGGCGGCAGCGCGCTCGTTGCGCAGCGCCGCCAATCGGTGCCCGGCGTCGCTCGCACGATCGCGCGCGTCGATTGCGGCACGGCGGGCGCTCGCGACCGCCTCGACCGCCAGTTCGCGTGCCGCCGCCGCATCGCGCTCGGCGAGGGTGGCTTCGGTCACCGCTGTGTCCGCAGCAGCCGCCTCCAGCTTGGCCGCATCCGCCGCCGCCACCGCGGTCTGCCAGCGCGAGAAGATCATCCGCGCTTCGGCGACGCGGATCCGGTCGGATATCTCGCGATATCGCTCGGCGGCGCGCGCTTGGCGCCTGAGCGCCGCGGCGCGGCTGTCCTGATCCGCGATCACCGCGTCGAGCCGCACCAGATTGGCCTCAGTCGCACGCAACCGTGCCTCGGCATCCTTGCGGCGGACATGGAGCCCGGCGATCCCCGCCGCCTCCTCCAGCATCGCGCGCCGGTCGGCCGGCTTGGCCGCAATCACCGCGCCGATCCGGCCCTGGCTGACGAGTGCGGGCGAGTGCGCGCCGGTCGCGGCGTCGGCGAACAGCAGGGCGACGTCGCGGGCCCGGACGTCGCGCCCGTCGATCCGGTACGCACTCCCCGCGCCGCGTTCGATCCGGCGCACCACCTCGCGTTCGTCGCCCGCGATCTCGGCAAGGATCGACACTTCGGCGAAGTCGCGCTGCGGGCGAGTCGCGGTCCCGGCGAAGATCACGTCGTCCATGCCGCCGCCGCGCAGCGACTTCGCGCTGTTCTCGCCCATCGTCCAGCGCAGCGCTTCGAGCAGGTTCGATTTACCGCAGCCGTTCGGCCCGACGACCCCGGTCAGCCCCGGTTCGATCCGCAGGTCGGCGGGGTCGACGAAGCTCTTGAACCCGGCAATCCGCAGCCGCTTGATCTGCATGTCCGCGGCGCCCCCCAGCACCGGCGTCGGTACACCCGCCGCGCCTCACCCGGCGCGGCGCGGTGCGAGGATCAGGCGCCCGCGCCCTTCAGCGCCTGTTCGACCTGCGGCCAGGTGACCTGGCCTTCGAGCATCGCATCGTTGAGGAAGAAGGTCGGCGTGCCGCTAACCTTCAGATCGGTGCCCGCCTTCTCGGTCATCGCGGCCAGCGCGTCGATCTGTTTGGTGTCGGTCAGGCATGCGCGCGCCTTCGCCTCGGGAATGCCGCGCTGCTTGACGAAGTCGATATAGCCGAGCCGTTCGGCCCAGGCGGTGAAGACCTGCGCGGGCGGACGGCCCTGGAGCGACTGCTGGAACTCGCCGGCCGATTCCATCTTCGGCAGGATCTGCGGCTGCGCGACCATCATCTGTTCGAGGATCGGGAAGAACGGCCCCTCGCCGCCGCAGCGGCCGAGCAGCGCCGGCGCGAAATCTGGCGCACCGTGGACCATGAACTCGCGGAACTCGTACGACACCTTGCCGCTCGCGACATAGGTGTTCTCGAGCGGTTTCATCGCGGTCTGGCCGAACGCGCCGCAGGTCGGGCACAGCCGCGAGCCATATTCGACGAGCTTGATCGGCGCATCGGGGTTGCCCATCCGGAAACCGCCCTCGGGCGTCTTCACGACCGTCTCCTGCCAGGTCTTGCCCGCGGGAGGCTGGATCGCGGCGACCTTCGGCGCCGCACTGTCGCTGGCATTGCCGCTGCTGTCGCCCGAACAGGCGGTGAGCGCCAGGGCGGCAAGCGCGATCGTGCAGATGGATTTGATCAACGGCTGGACTCCGGTTCGCAGGGGTTACTTGGCGCCCTTGGCGCGCAGGATGGGTTCGAGCGTCGCCCAGTTCACATTGGGCTGAGCGACGCCGTTGAGAAAGAAGAAGGGGGTCGACTGCACCTCGGCGGGCGCGTCGGCGGTCATCTTGACGATGCGGTCGATCGAGGCGCGATCGGCGAGGCACGTGTCGATCCGTGCCTGGGTCAGGCCGCGTGCCTTCATCATCGTGTCGAGCCCCGCTGCCCGGACATAGGCCCGGAGCTGTTCGACCGGCGTCTGCTGCGCGACCTCGGGATGCGCGGCCTGCCACTCGACGATGCGCTTGATCCACACCGGTTGCGCGGCGAAGATCGCATGCGAAGCCGCATCGAACCGCGCCGGCCCCGCGCACCGCGCCAATATCGCCGCGCCGAGATCGAGCCGATCGCGGATCAGGTGGCGATATTCCAGGCTGACCTTGCCCGACCTGATCATCCGGTCGTGAAGCACTGCGCGGCTCTCGGTCGCGAAGTCGGCGCAGTGCGAGCAGGTGTAGCTGCCATATTCGACGATCTTCAGCGGTGCCGCCGGGTTGCCGGTGACATGCGCGCCGCTCGGCAGCAGCCGCGTCACCGTCGACCAGTCGCGCACCGGACCGGCGGCGGTCAGGAAGGCAGCGCCGATCAGGGCAACGAAGAACAGCGCGAGCAGGCGGAGCGAGGACGCGATCATGGTCACCTAATCTTGGGCAGCGCGTGGGTAGCGTGAACCCCCGCCGCGAGCGATTCGAGTACCGCGCGCAGCTCGGGGTCGGCGATCGCCTTCAATCCCTGGCCGATCTCCGCGGACACCGGCTCGCGGACGACGGGGGGCGAACGGGTCGCGGGCTTGGCGACCTCGCCCTGTCGGATCTGGATGCGCGCGACCGCGGCATAGCCGAAGAAGCGGTTGACCCGTTCGACGATCTCGGGCGCGATATGCTGCATCATCGGCGCGTGCGCACCGCGTACCGTGAGCGTCAGCACGCCTTCGCTCTTCTTGCCCGGCGGAAAGCGGATCGACTCGGGCATAGACGCGCCCGCCCAGCGCTCGCCGACGATCTCGCTCCAGCGGCTGACGATCGACGATTGCACGAAGCCGAAGCGCTTGAACGCCGCGCCGCCGATCGCGGGCAACAGCTCGCTGACCGCGCGGGCGCGGTTCTGGCGGGGGGCTTCGGGCTCGGGGGCGCGGACGCGCTTGCTCATCTCGTCCTCCATGCCATAGCCGCCGGGTGGACGCCAAGCGCTCATCGATCCCGCCGCGGTTGCTCGCCTGGTACGACGTGCACCGCCGCGCGTTGCCGTGGCGTGCCCTGCCCGGCGAAACGCCCGATCCGTATCGGGTATGGCTGTCGGAGGTGATGCTCCAGCAAACTACGGTCGCGACGGTGCGCCCGCGGTTCGAGGCGTGGGTGGCGCGCTGGCCCGATTTCCCCAGCCTCGCCGCTGCGGCGGACGACGAGGTGATGAGCGCCTGGGCGGGGCTCGGCTATTATGCCCGCGCGCGCAACCTCGTCGCCGCGGCGAAGGCGGTGGTCGCGGATCATGGCGGCGTGTTTCCGCGGAGCGAAGCGGCACTGCGGACGCTGCCCGGCCTTGGTGCCTATACCGCCGCCGCGGTCGCGGCGATCGCGTTCGGCGAACGCGCGGTGGTGGTCGACGCCAATGTCGAGCGGGTCGTGGCACGGCTGTTCGCGATTCGCACGCCGTTGCCCGCGGCGCGGCCGGCGATCCGTGCCGCCGCCGACACCATCACCCCGGACGATCGCGCCGGCGACTTCGCGCAGGGGATGATGGATCTCGGCTCGTCAATCTGCACGACGCGGACGCCACGCTGCCTCCTCTGTCCCCTGCGCGACGCCTGTACCGCGTTCGCGGAAGGCGATCCCGCCGGCCTGCCGGTCAAGCCGCGCAAGGCCGCCAAGCCGCAGCGGTTCGGCACGATCTTCTGGCTCGAACACGACCGGCGCGTGCTACTCGTCCGCCGCCCCGACAAGGGTCTGCTCGGGGGCATGCGAGCACTGCCGACCGGACCATGGGCTGACGCGGCACCGGGGCTCGATAAGGCGCCCGCGGCGGCGGGGTGGCGGATGCTGGACGCCACGGTCACCCACGGCTTCACGCATTTCGATCTGACGCTGGCGCTTGCGGTCGCCGACGCGGCGGCGCATCAGGCCGCGCAACAGGCCGAATGGTGGCCGGCGGACGACCTCGCCTCGGCGGGATTGCCGACGGTCTTCGCCAAAGCCGCCGACGCGATACGGAGAGCATGATGAAGCTTGCCACCCTTGCCGTCCCGATCCTGCTCGCCACCACCGCCACGCTGTTCGCGCAGGCGGTGTCCGTGTCGCCGCGACCGGCGCCGGCTTCTGCTGGGGCCGGGACTGCGACGACGACCGCCGCACGCGCGATGCCCAATACCCAGGCGCTGTTCGACGGCTATGTACGCGACGGCAAGATGCCCGGGATCGTCGCCGCCTACGGTTTCGGTGATGCGCCGACGCTGTTCCCCGCCGCGGGCCGGATCGCGGACGATGCGGGTGCCGCCCTCGCAGGCCCCGATTCGCTGTGGCGGATCTATTCGATGACCAAGCCGGTCACCGCCGCCGCGGCGATGATCCTGATCGAGGAGGGCAAGCTCGGGCTCGACGATCCGCTGTCGAAATACATTCCGGCCTTCGCCAAGATGCGTGTGCTGACCAGCCCCGACACCAGCCTCGATTCGGTGCCCGCGACCAGGCCGATCACGATCCGCCACCTGCTGACCCACACCGCGGGACTGAGCTACAACATCATCGCCAAGGGCCCGCTGCTGAAGGAATATGAGCGCCTCGGCATCCTTCCCGCCGAGGTCAACATGGCGGTCGAGGCGCAGATGCGCGCGGTCCGGCCGAAGACGCTGGAGGATTTCGCCAACCGCGTCGCGACGCTGCCGCTTATCGCGCAGCCCGGCACCAAATGGAGCTATTCGATCGGGCTCGACGTGATGGGCCGGGTGATCGAGGTCGCATCGGGGCAGAGCTTCGACGGGTTCGTCCAGCGCCGCATCTTCGATCCGCTCCGCATGCGATCGAGCTACTGGACGGTGCCGCGTGGCGAGGTGCGGCGCCTGGCGACCAACTACACCTTCACCGGCGACACCCGCGCCCCGATCGATCCCGCGGCGACGTCGGTCTATCTCCAGCCGCCGAGCTTCCCCTATGGCGGCGCAGGGCTGGTCAGTTCGGCGCGCGACTATGATCGCTTCCTGCACATGCTCCAGGATTACGGCACGCTCGACGGTGTCCGGGTGATGAAGCGCGAGACTGCGCAATTGATGATGTCGAACCTGCTGCCTGCGGGCGTCACCTTCGGCGGGATCGGCGGCGGCACCGGCGGGACCACCGCGGCGGCGCCGCTCGGCTATGGCGCGGGCGGGTCGGTCTACCTCGCCGACGGGCCGTACGGAATTCCGTCCAAAGGCACCTATGGCTGGGGCGGCGCGGCGGGCACGATCGCCTATGTCGATCCGGTGAAGCGCATCCGCGGCACGATCATGGTCAATTATTTCCCGTCCGAGCGGTGGCCGACCCGCAGCGAAAGCGTCGCCGCGCTCGCCAAGGATGCCGCGCGGTTCGTGCGTTGACCCGACCACGCCTCGTGCCGGGGTTCACCGGCGGGCAGCTCGACCGCGCCGATGCGCTCCGCCACGATGCGGATGCACTCGCCGCAATGATGGACTGGCGCGCGCGGTTGTTGAAGCTCACCGATCTGGCGCCAGAGGTCACCGACGAAGGCCGGCTCGGCTGGACCAGCCTCGCCGATGCGCCCGAAGACGCCGAGCTGATCCTGCTCGGCCTGGGCGAGGGCCGCGCGCACTTCGCCGCCTTCCAGCCGGGCATGCGGGTCGGCAACGCCCCGGCGATGCGCAACCCCGCATTGATGGCGGCACTCGCCTCGCTCGCGCCCGGCGAGGCCGCGACCTATGCAGCGGCGCGCAGCGTGATCGACTGGCATGCGCGTCACGGCTTTTGCGCCAATTGCGGCACCGCGACCGCGGCGTTCCGCGCGGGCTGGGGCCGCAAATGCGGCCATTGCGCCACCGAGCATTTTCCACGGGTCGATCCGGTGGTGATCATGATCGCCGAACATGACGGCCGCGCGCTGCTCGGCCGCGGCAAGGGCTGGCCCCCCGGCCGTTACTCCGCCCTTGCCGGCTTCCTCGAACCCGGCGAGTCGATCGAGGAAGCCGTCGCGCGCGAGATCGCGGAGGAATCGGGCGTCCGTGTCGGCAATGTCCGCTACGTCGCCAGCCAGCCCTGGCCGTTCCCGTCGTCGCTGATGATCGCGTGTGTCGCCGAAGCCGAGGACGACGCGATCACGCTCGACACCAACGAGTTGGAGGACGCGATGTGGGTCCCCCGCGCGATCGTTCAGGCGGTCCTCGCGGGCGAAGACGGCCCGTTCATCGCCCCGCCGTCCTATGCGATCGCGCACACGCTGCTCAGCGAATGGGCAGGGTAGCGGCGTTTTCGCCCCCGGTCCTCATGAGGCAAGAGCCAGGCCCCTTGGTCTAAGCGAGTTGACGAAGCGCTGGTCCAATCAACCGTTGATGATTACCGCCAGCATCGCCTCACCGGCACGGATATTGTTTCGCCAGCACCTTGGCGTAACCGTCCTTCAACGGCAGCTTCTTCTCGGCGGGCGACAGGGCGGCAAGACCGTCGAGCATCGCCATGATCCCGACCGATTCGCCCTCGGGAATGCACGCGATCGGCGGCTTGCCGGCTGCTTGGCGGGCGGCGCGTTCCTCCTTCAATTGCGTCGTGGCGTTTTTAGCCTCGGCGCGAAGGACCTGGAAGTCGGGTGACATGATCGCGCCGACGCCCTCCGCCTTCAGCGCGTTGGCGCGGGCGAGAAAGGTGGCAACGTTCATCGCTGCGCTGGCAGGCGCGGCGATCAGCGCGGTGGCGGCGAGGATCAGGGGCAGTCTACGCAACATCGGCGGCACTCCAGGGGAGCACCGCCGATAGATGTCGCGTCATTTCAGATCGCTGAACCGTTCAGGCACCGAGTGGCGTCGGGCTGCCGAACGGACCCGAGGGCCGGCGCGTCTTGGGGATGGAGGTCCCTGCCCGCGGCACCGAGGATTTCGCGCCCGGATCGGGGCGGCCGATCTCCTCGCCGGCGACCAGCTTGAGGATCTCGTCACCCGACAGCGTCTCATATTCGAGCAGCGCACCCGCGAGCAGATGCAGCTGGTCGATATGTTCCGACAGCACGTGCTTGGCGCGCGCGAGCCCGCCCTCAACGATGTTCTTGATTTCGTCGTCGATCAGCTGCGCGGTCGCGTTCGACATCCGCACCGGCTGCGACGACGAATAGCCAAGGAAGCTCTCGCCTTCGGGCTGGGCGTATTCGACCGGTCCGACCTTGTCCGACATGCCCCACTTGGTGACCATGTCGCGGGCAAGACCCGTCGCGTACTGAATGTCGCCCGACGCGCCCGACGAGACCTTGTCGTAGCCGAAGATGACTTCCTCGGCGACGCGCCCGCCCATCGACACCGCGAGGTTCGCGTACATCTTGTCGCGGTGATAGCTGTAGCTGTCCCGCTCGGGGAGCCGCATCACCATGCCCAGCGCCCGGCCACGCGGGATGATCGTCGCCTTGTGGATCGGATCCGATGCCGGCTCGTGGATCGAGACGATCGCATGCCCGGCCTCGTGATAGGCAGTCATCCGCTTCTCGTCCTCAGTCATGACCATCGACCGACGCTCGGCGCCCATCATGACCTTGTCCTTGGCTTCCTCGAACTCGGCCATCGCGACCAGCCGCTTGCCCTTGCGCGCCGCGGTCAGTGCCGCTTCGTTGACGAGGTTGGCGAGATCCGCGCCCGAGAAGCCCGGCGTGCCGCGCGCGATCGTGCGCGAATCGACGTCCGGCGCGAGCGGGGTCTTCTTCATATGGACTTCGAGAATCTTGATGCGGCCCTCGATGTCCGGGCGCGGCACGACGACCTGGCGATCGAACCGGCCCGGACGCAGCAGCGCGGGGTCGAGCACGTCGGGGCGGTTGGTCGCCGCGATGATGATAATGCCTTCGTTCGCCTCGAACCCGTCCATCTCGACCAGCAGCTGGTTGAGCGTCTGTTCGCGCTCGTCGTTGCCGTTGCCAAGCCCGGCACCGCGATGACGTCCGACTGCGTCGATCTCGTCGATGAAGACGATGCACGGCGCCGACTTCTTGGCTTGTTCGAACATGTCGCGAACGCGGCTCGCGCCGACGCCGACGAACATCTCGACGAAGTCCGATCCCGAGATCGTGAAGAACGGCACGCCCGCCTCACCCGCGATCGCGCGGGCGAGCAGCGTCTTGCCGGTGCCGGGCGAACCGACCAGCAAAGCGCCCTTGGGGATCTTGCCGCCGAGGCGGGCGAACTTGGTCGGGTCCTTCAGGAACTCGACGATCTCCTCCAGCTCCTCGCGCGCCTCGTCGATGCCGGCAACGTCGGAGAAGGTGACCTTGCCTTCCTTCTGCGTCAGCATCCGCGCGCGGCTCTTGCCGAAGCCCATCGCGCCGCCACCCGAATTCTTCTGCATCTGCTTCAGCACGAAGAACGCGATGCCGAGGAACAGCAGGAACGGCAGCGACTGGTACAGCAGCACCATCCACATCGACGTGCCCTCTTCGGGCTTCGCCGCGATCATCACGTTCTTTTCGCGCAGCTTGGTGACGAGCGTCGGATCCTGGATCGGATAGGCGCGGAACTTCTCACCCGAAGACAGCGTCCCCGAGATGATGTCGCGCGAAATGTTCACGTCCTTCACCGTGCCTTCGTCGACCTTGTCGAGGAAGGTGGAATAGGCGATCGTGTTGCCCGCTCCTGCCGCAGGGCGCCCGTCGAACATCGTGACGAACAGCGCCAACGCCAGCAGGATGCCGACCCAGATCAACAGGCTCTTCATCCACGGATTGGGTCCGTTGCCGCCGCTGTCATCCTGACCGGGCCGCTTGTCGTTATCGCTCATGCACAAGACCTTTCTAAGCCAAGATAAGCGCAGGCAGGTTAATGGCAATGGAACAAGTCGCGGCGAATCGCGAACCTTCTTCGTCGATCAGTGTGAACGCCGCGGCGGTGCGCTCCTGAAACGCCATTCGCCGCCCGCCGGCTGCACCGAAACCCCCGCCTGCGTGGCACGTCGCCCGTCGGCGAGCGAATCGAGCAACGGCTCGATATTCGCCGCATCGCTCCACGTCGGCGTATCGATGCTCGCGGCGGCGCGCACTGTGGCAATGGCACGCCGCGTCAGCCGCCGACGTAGCTCGCGCGGCAACCCGTCGAGGCGAAGCCGCACGGTTGCTCCTTCGACCACCGCGTGCGCATCCCACAGCCACTCCACCGCGGCACGGACGTCGGCGTCCACCTCGGCAAGCGCGGCGGCGGCGCGGGCGAGATTGGGCGAATCGAGCCACTCGTTGGCGTCGAGCAACCGGCGAAAGCGCGTCCGGTCGTGGCGCAGATCGGCATTGGCGGGATCGTCGACGAACGGCACCTCGAGCCGCCGGACGACCGCGCGAAGCTCGGCACGGCGCCAGTCGAGCAGCGGCCGCACCACCGGCACCTCCTCGATCACGGTTCGCATCCGCACCCCCGCCAGTCCCGCCAGCCCCGATCCGCGCGCGGCGCGCATCAGGAACGTCTCCGCCTGGTCGTCGGTGTGATGCGCGGTGACGATGCAGGCGGCGCCGATCGCGCGGGCCTGCGCGGCGAGCAAGGCGTAGCGGACGCCGCGTGCCTGTGCCTGGATGCTGGCACCCGCGATCGGCGCGGTCGGCGTCAGGGTTGCGTGGGGAACTTGGTGCGCGGCGCACCATGTCGCCACTAGCGCCGCCTCCGCCGCCGCCTCCGCGCGCAGACCGTGATCGACCGTCGCCGCGGCGATCCGCCCGGGCATCGCGGCATGGGCGAGCACCAGCATCGCCATGCTGTCGGGCCCGCCCGAGACCGCCAGCAAGACCGGTTCCGCAGGCGCGTCACCGCAAGCGCGGGTCAGGTCTTCCCCGAACCGCGCGACGACGCCGTCGAGCGGGTCACTGGCATTTGGCGGCGGTACGGCCCTTCTCGACATCGGCCTTCATGCTTCCGGAGATCTTGGCGCCATAGACGTCGGTGAGTTCGCCATACACCTTGCACGCGTCCGCAGGCTTGTTGAGCTTCACCAGCGCCTGGGCGAGATAATAGAGGCTGTCGGGCGCACGTTCGCCGTCGGGCATCTTCTTGTAATTGTCGTAGAACGCCATCGACGCCAGGCTCGGCTTCCCCTCGTCGAGATAGGCGCGTCCGAGCAGATTCTGCGCGAAGCTGGCACGGCGATGCTTGGGGTAGGCGGCGACCATCTTCTTCAGCTGCGCCTCCGCTTCCGGGTAGAGCTTCGCCTGCCACAGCCGGAAGCCGTACAGATACTCGTCCTCCGGCGCATCGCCGCTCGACGGGCGTTCGACCGCGTCGACGAGCCGCGCGCGGTCGGGCGTGGTGGAGGGGCGCGCCGCTGCTTCGGGACGCGTGCTCGGACGAGCGGGCGCGGTCGTTGCCGGCCCACCGATCGACGATCCCATCTCGCCAGGGCCATTGACGGCGGGCGCGCCCGTGCTCGGCTCGATCCCCTTCAGCCGCGCGTCCGTCGCGCTCTTGTACGCGTCGAACGCGGTCTGGAGCTGCCGGGTGGCATACCCATTCTGCTCGACCTGGCCGGTCAGCGAGGCGAGCTGCTGTTCGAGCGAGGCGACCCGCTGCGTCAGATCGTCGAGCGCGCCCGCCGAGGGCGACCCGGGGATCTGCGCGGCCGGCGTCGCGGGCTGGATATCGGGCTGGACCAGAGCCGCGCCGCCGGGAAACACCTTGCGCTGCACCGCGCGCATCTCGCTCTCGAGCTTGCCGACACGGCCCTCGACATTGCTTTGCGCCGCGACTGCCGCGGGGAACGCTGCCGTCGCTGCAAGGAAGATGATTATTCTACGCATGGTTACTCGATCCCGAACCGGCACTGACCCGGCAACCTTAACGGCATCGACCGCTCATGTACTAGGGCCGACATGCAGCGATACGTTGCAAACTATCGCCGAAGCGCGTCATCCCAACCGGAACCGAGGTCCCGCTGTTCATAGCGAACATCGGCGATCGCGCCATGAGCAGGCCCCAATCAGGTCCGGGGGCGACGAAGAAGTGAACTCAACGTAAGTCGCACCTGGCAACCCGACGATCAGTCCGCCACCACTGCGTTCCCGATTGCGACCCCGCTCGCGGCCGGCACCGGTTGGGTGGCCTGAACCGCCCCCGCCGCCGCGGGCGCACTTGCCGCCAGCTGCGCCGACACCGCCTCGCCGCTGACCCGAACATCCTTGATCGGGCGCGATCCGTCACCGAGCGACGGCATCGCCGCGCCGTTCAGCGTCACCTGCAGCTTGTCGGGTCGTCCGACATTGATCATCGGGTCGCGCGCGCCCGCTGGCACGTCGAAGCGTTCGCCCGGCTTCATCGTGCCGATGTACAGCGTCTTGTCGTCCGCATCATAGACCCTGAGCCATACCTCGTCGGTCGCGGCGAGGATCACCTGGCCACCGGTCGGCGCCGGGGCCGCCGCAGCGGGCTTCGGCACGATCGGAGCGGTGGTGGCGCTATCGGCGACGAGCGGCTCGTTCGCGGTCGATCCGCCGCGGAACAGGCCGGTACCGAACCACAATGCGGCGAGGATCACCACCGCGAGCGCGACCCCCAGCCCGACGATCGCGATGCCGCGCGACGGCACCCGCGACGGATCCGCGGTTTCGTAGGGGACGTAATGCGCGGCGCGGCTCATCCGCCCGACATCGTCGCGAACCTGCGCCGCGATCTCGACCTCGTCGGCGCCGACCGCGCGCGCATAGCCCTTGGCGAACCCGACCGCATAAGTCGACGAAGGCAGGCTGCCATAGTCGCCGATCTCGATCGCTTCCAGGTGGCGGGTCGGTATACGGGTTCGGGCGACGATGTCGGCCAGCGTCAGCCCCTGCGCCTCGCGCGCCGTACGCAGCGTCTCACCCGCGCTCGCAGGCGCAGCGGTGCTGGTCGTCTGGCCGGGTGCGACCTCGTCCATTCCCGTCTCCTGCGGTCTATCGTTCGCTCTCACATGTTCCAGAGCGCCCACCCCCTGTCAACGCAGCCCACGGTGGAAAACCACCCGGTCACGCCAGTTCCACGCCGGCCTGCGTCGCCCATGCCGACAACGCACCGCGCATATCGCGCGGCGGTGCGGCGAGCAGCGTCGTCATGAACGCGGTCACCGCTTCGCGATCGAGCGATCGGACCATCGCCTTGATCGGCCCCACCGCCGCCGGCGTGATCGACAGACGGTCGATCCCCAGCCCGATCAGCGCCATCGCCTCGAGCGGCCGCCCACCCATCTCGCCGCACACCGCCAGCGCGACCCCCGCGTCGCGGCACGGCCCGATCACCCGCGCCAGGAACCGCAGGATCGACGGGCTGAGCCAGTCGTACCGTTCCGCGAGCTTCGGGTTGGCGCGGTCCGCGGCGAACAGGAACTGGGTCAGGTCGTTGGTGCCGACCGAGAGGAAGTGCAGCTTGGGCAGCAACAGGTCGAGTTGCTCGGCGAGCGCAGGAACCTCAAGCATCGCACCGTAGCGGATCTCGATCGGCAGCTTGCGCCCGCGGCCCGCCAGCCACGCGCGCTGCGCCTCGAACAGTGCCTTGGCCTCGTCGAACTCCCATGCTTCCGACACCATCGGGAACATCACGTTGAGCGTCCGCCCAGCCGCTGCTTCGATCAAGGCGCGCGCTTGCGCCTTCATCAGCCCGTCACGTTCCAGCGCCAGGCGGAGCGCGCGCCAGCCCATCGCCGGGTTCTCTTCCTCGGCATCGGCCTTGTTGAGATAAGGCAACGCCTTGTCGCCACCGATGTCGACCGTGCGGAAGATCACCGGCCGATCGCCCGCGACGTCGAGCACTTCCTTGTAGAGCCGCTGCTGCCGCTCGCGCTGCGGCAGCGTCGCCGAGACGAGGAACTGGAATTCGGTGCGGAACAGCCCGATCCCGTCGGCGCCGGTGATGTCGAGCGCGGCGACATCGTCGCGCAGCCCGGCGTTGACCATCAGCGTCACGCGGTGCCCATCGCTGGTCACCGGAGGCACGTCGCGCAGTGCCGCGAACGCCGCCTTGCGCTTCTGCCGCATCAGCAGCTTGGCCTCGAACGCCTCCTCCATCGCAGCGGACGGCCGCACGAAGACGTTGCCCTCGACGACATCGAGCAGCAGCAGGTCGCCCTCCGCGATCAATCGCCGAACATCGCGCACCCGGCCGAGCACCGGCACGCCCATCGCGCGCGCCACGATGGTGACGTGCGCGGTCAGCGATCCTTCCTCGAGCACGACGCCCTTCAGCCGGCGCTTGTCGTATTCGAGCAGTTCGGCGGGCCCGAGATTCCGCGCGATCAGGATCGTATCCTGCCGCAAGCCCAACTGCGCCGCGGTGCCCATCTGCCCCGACACGATCCGCAGCAGTCGGTTCGAAAGATCCTCCAGATCGTGCATCCGGTCGGCGAGCAGCGGATCGTCGATCTGCCGCATCCGCTGGCGGGTGCGTTGCTGGACGCGCTCGATCGCGGCTTCCGCGGTCAGGCCGCTGTCGATCGCCTCGTTGATCCGCCGCGACCAGCCCTCGTCATAGGCGAACATCTTGTAGGTCGCGAGCACCTCGACATGCTCGCCGCCGACCCCGAACTCCGCGTCGCGGGTCATCCGGTCGATGCCCTCGCGCATCTTGTCGAACGCCGCATAGACGCGGTGGCGCTCGGCGTCGGTGTCCTCGGCAACGGTGTGTTCGATGTTGATCCGCGGCTGGTGGAACACCGCGAACCCCGATCCCATGCCCTCGACCAGCTTCTGCCCCGGGATTCGCACCGCCGCGGTCGATTGCGGGCGGTTCGATCCGCCCGCGGCGCCGTCGATCAGCCCGGCATTCGCGATCAGCTCGGACAGCACCATCGCGACGGTCTGGAGCGCCTCGATCTCGACGTCTTGATACTTGCGCTGCTCCGAATGCTGCACCGCGAGCACGCCGACCGACCGTTCGCGACGGATGATCGGCACGCCCGCGAAGCTGTGAAAGCGTTCCTCGCCGGTTTCGGGCTTGTACGCGAAATCTGGGTGCGAGGCCGCTTCGTCGAGGTTGAGCACCTCGACATCCTCTGCGATCGTGCCGACCAGCCCTTCGCCCAGCGCGAGCTTGGTGACGTGAACCGCCTCCTGCGCCAGCCCGCGCGTCGCGAACAATTCGAGCACGCCTTCACGCAACAGGTAGATCGAGCAGACCTCGCTATCCATCGCCTCGGCGATGATCCCGACGACAGCGTTGAGCTTGGCCTGGGCAGGATTACGCCCCGCCATCACGTCGTGAAGACGCGTCAGAATCTCACGGGCGGAAGCGGCGGCCGAAACGGGCATGCGCGTGAGCTAACAGATGCGGAACCAGGGTGCCACGCAACATTGTAGTTCCTTTCGCATCCGAGATGCACCGTGGATGATCTATCAAGTGAACGTGCCGTTCGCGGAAGCCCCACAGCTCAGCCGTCGAACAACCCGTCCTGGCTCCCCGCCGGCGGATTCAGCCCGAGGTGCTTCCACCCCCCCGCATTCAGGCACCGCCCCCGCGCCGTTCGCGCGACCAGCCCGAGCTGGATCAGATACGGCTCGATCACCTCCTCGATCGTGTCGCGCGGTTCGCTCAGCCCCGCAGCGAGCGTCTCCACCCCGACCGGACCACCGCGGTAGATGTCGGCGATCATCGTCAGGTAGCGCCGGTCCATCGCATCGAGACCCAGCGCGTCGACCTCGAGCCGGTTGAGCGCCGAATCCGCCGCGGCGCGATCGACGATCGCATGCCCCCCGACGTCCGCGAAATCGCGTACCCGGCGCAGCAGCCGCCCCGCGATCCGCGGCGTTCCCCGCGCCCGTCGCGCGATCTCGGTCGCGCCGTCGGGTGCGATCGCCAGCCCGAGCAGCCCAGCCGCGCGCGTGACCACGCGCTCCAACTCGTCGACGGTGTAGAATTGCAATCGCACCGGGATCCCGAAGCGGTCGCGCAACGGTGTCGTCAGCAATCCCTGCCGCGTCGTTGCGCCGACGAGCGTGAACCGCGGCAGATCGATGCGCACCGATCGCGCCGACGGCCCTTCGCCGATCATCAGGTCGAGCGCACGATCCTCCATGGCCGGGTAGAGCACCTCCTCCACCGCCGGTTGCAGGCGGTGGATCTCGTCGATGAACAGCACGTCGCCATCTTCGAGATTGGTCAGCAGCGCCGCAAGATCGCCCGACTTGGCGATCACCGGTCCCGACGTGGCGCGGAATCCCACGCCCATCTCCCGCGCGACGATCTGCGCCAGCGTGGTCTTGCCGAGCCCCGGCGGCCCGAAGAACAGCACATGGTCCAGCGCATCCCCGCGCGCGCGCGCCGCCTGAATGAACACCCGCAGATTTTCACGCGCCGCCCGCTGCCCGACGAAGTCGTCGAGCGACTTCGGGCGAAGCGCGGCATCGATGTCCTCGGGGCGACGACTTGCATCGATAAGGCGGTCGTCAGTCATTCGTCAGCAGCCTTGAGATCGTCGATCGTGAGATTTGCTTGCCGCAGCAGTCCCGCCAACGTCCCCGTTTTCACCTCCTTGTGCAGCGGAACTACGCACCCGGTGTCGCCGCGTCGCAGGACGACGTCACTGCCACGCTGCCGCGTCTGCACGAAGCCGAGCAGTTGCAGCAACTTGACGATCTCGGCTCCAGACAGAACCGGAAGCTTAGGCATGGACCGCTATGTCAAGCGTGGTGACGAGTGGCGCGGCGCCTAGCTTCATCGGGAATTCTTCCAAGTACAGCTCTACGGCTTCGCGCAGGTTGATCAGCGCTTGATCGATTGTGTCGCCCTGCGTCGTCGTGCCGGTCTCCGGGTTGAAGGCCACGTAACCGCCTTCTTCGGCGTGACTGAGAATGGCCGTGACATGCATTGCGTTTCTCCCGGAGGCAGAACCTCTGCTATCTCGCCGCCTTGCGCAGCGCCAGCCTGACGAGAGCGTCGAGCGTCGCGCCCGCGCCGAGTTCCTCTTCGGCGAGCGCCACCGCATTGGCGGCTTCGGCGGGGCGAAAGCCTAGGTTGAGCAGCGCCGACACCGCATCTGCACCGGCCCCGGTCGCCGCGGGCACGCTCGCGCTTCCCACAGCCACCCCGAGCGCGCCGACCTTGTCCTTCAATTCGCGAACGATGCGCTCGGCGAGCTTGGGACCAACTCCGTTCGCCCGCGCGATCATCGCCTTGTCCTGCGCCGCGATCGCCCGACTGAGATCGACGGGCTCGAACGCCGACAAGATCGCGAGCGCCACCCGAGCGCCCACGCCCTGCACCCCGGTCAGCAACCGGAACCAGTCACGCTCGTCGACGCGGGCGAATCCGACCAGCCGTATGAAGTCCTCCGCCACCAACATTTCGGTATGGAGCGTGCACGCCTCGCCCACCGGCCCGATCGCCGCGAGCGTCCGCGCGGATGCGCCGACCATGTAGCCGACGCCGCCGACGTCGATGACGGCATAGTCGATACCCGTGGCGTCGAGCCTGCCCTTCAGATGCGCAATCACGCTCGCCGGTTACGGCAACCGCACGGCGCCGTCACCTTGCAAAAGGAGGCGGTGCCGCGCGCAACTAGAAGCGGATGCGGCGCGCGATGATCGGCGGCAGCAGTTCGTTCTTCAATTCGGTCAACTTGACCTGCCAATCGCGTTTATCGCCCGACCCGGGGCGGACCTGGAACTGGGTGGTGTGCGACCGCTTCGTGCCGTCCCAGGTGGAGGTGTAGTAATAGAGCGCGATCGACTTGCGCGATATTCCCTGGGGATGGTTGATCGGATCGGGGTTGCCATGCTGGCTGTTCGACGTGGTGTTGAAGATCACGCAGCGGTTGAACAACGGCACGATGTCCTGGTGCCGGGTCGTCATCTGCTCGTCCCACAGCTCCAGCGAGCCACCATAGTCCTTCTTCCAGTCCTTGTTCAGGTAGATCAGGACATTGATCCGGCGTTCCAGGTTCATCGGCTTGTGATGGTTGAAGTCGGCATGAACCGACAGATGCCCGCCCTGTTTGATCTCATGGATGCCCGCACCCATGAAATACGGGTCGGGGATCAGGCCCTTGATGCCGGTGATGTTCTCCATCAGCTTGATGAAGGGCTTCGAATTGAACGAATAAAATAATGCGCGGAGATCGTCGTCCAGCGTATCGGGCTGATAGCTGGTCTTGAAGCGCTCCTGCGGCCGATCGAAGGTCGCGGCCTCTTCGTCGATCTTGAGCTTGTCGCAATGCTCGAGCACCTTTTCCAGCAGCGGCGCCGGCAGGAAGTCGTCGATCACCACATGCGGGAAGGGCGCTGCGGCGTTGTAACGCTCGGTCAGCTCGGTGCCGAGCGTCTGGCCGCCCATCGGCGCCATGAAGCCGGTCCGCTCGTCGATCAGCTCAACATAGCTCATCACTCATTTCCTTCGCACTGCAGCATCGACGGTGAAATAAGGCCGGAACAAGCGCCACGCCACCCACTAATTGAACGCGCCGCCAGCAGGCGTACCATAATCAGGCACCTGCGGCGCGGCGGCGCTCCATCGCGCGCGCGCTCGCCAGATGGTGGGCGTGGGTGATCGCTACCGCAAGCGCATCAGCCGCGTCGGGGCCCGCCAGCTTGGCGCCGGGGAGCAGCACCGCCATCATCGCCTGGATCTGCCGCTTTTCCGCGCCGCCGGTGCCGACCACCGCCTTCTTCACCGTCGACGGGTGATATTCGCCGATGTGCAGACCCGCACCAGCGGCGGCGAGCAGCACGACGCCGCGCGCCTGGCCGAGCTTCAGCGTCGACTGCGCGTTGGTATTGCCGAGCACCTCCTCGACCGCGGCCCCGTCGGGGCGTTCGGCGAGGATGACGTCGATCAGCGCGGCGTGGAGGTTCGTCAGCCGGCGCGGAAGCGGCATCGACGGGTCGGTCTTGATCTGGCCGTTGGCGATATGGCTGAGCCGGTTGCCATCGGCATGGATCACGCCCCAACCGGTCGTGCCCAGCCCTGGGTCGAGACCGAGGATGATCATGAGAAGATGGTGTTCACGCGGAGGCGCGGAGGCGCGGAGAAGAGTTTTAGCGCGCTGAGGCGCAGAGGACGCAGAGAGGAAGAGCGGTCGTTCGCGTTAGCAAACAGGTCAATCCGGCCGGCTTGCGATGATCGAAGCCGCTGCGCGGAGAGAAACATGCTCTGCGTCCTCCGCGGCTCTGCGCGCACGTTCCTTCTATTCCGCGCCGCGGCGTCTGCGTGCGAAGCCAGCTTCGTTCCCTCAGCCAAGCTTTTCCATCACCTCGTCCGACACCTCGTAATTGCCCCAGACGGTCTGAACGTCGTCATCGTCGTCGAGCGTGTCGATCAGCTTGAACAAGGTCGCGGCATCGCCCTCCTCGACCGAGACCATGGTCTGCGGCCGCCAGGCTAGCTTCGCGCCCTCCGCTTCGCCGAGCACCGCCTCCAGCGCCTTGGCGACGCCGTGGAGGTCGCCCTGCGCGGTCCAGATCTCGTGGCCGTCCTCGCTCGACTGGACGTCCTCCGCCCCCGCATCCAGCGCCGCTTCGAACACCGCATCCGCGTTGCCGACGCTCGCCGGGTACGAGATCAGCCCCATCCGGTCGAAGGCGTGGCTGACCGATCCGCTCGCGCCGAGATTGCCGCCGTTCTTGGCGACCGCGGTACGCACATTGGTCGCGGTGCGGTTGCGGTTGTCGGTCAGCGCCTCGATGATCAGGCTCACGCCGCCGGGGCCGAATCCCTCGTACCGGATCTCCTCGTACAGCTCGGCATCGCCGCGGCTCGCCTTGTCGATCGACCGCTGAATATTGTCCTTGGGCAGCGATGCCGCCTTCGCCGCCGCCACGGCGGCACGCAGCCGCGGGTTCATGTCAGGATCGGGCAGGCCCATCTTCGCCGCCACGGTAATTTCGCGGCTCAGCTTGGAAAATAGCGAGCTGCGCTTCTTATCCTGCGCACCCTTGCGATGCATGATGTTCTTGAACTTGGAATGGCCTGCCATGACTGCCTCTACCCGATGATCGGCCGGCTTTAGGCGGCGGGCGCGCGGTTCGCCAGCCCGTCGATTCCGCGCGCGCCGAGCGCATCGATCTTCGCCTCCATCGCCGCGAGCCGTTCCAGCACCGTCACGTCGATCTTGTGGTGGAGCCGCAGGATGTCGAGCTCCGCGCGCAGATTGGTCTCGTAGTCGAGGCTCGCGGCGAGCCGATCCTTCGACGCCTGTCGGTTCTGGCTCATCATGATCACCGGCGCCTGTACCGCGGCCAACGTCGACAGCATCAGGTTGAGGAAGATGTAGGGATAGGGATCGAACGCCGCGCCGAACCGCGCGAGCACGTCGGTGTTGAGCAGCATCCAGCCGAACAGCACCACCGTAAAGGCGATGATGAAGCCCCACGATCCGCCGATCGCCGCGACCTTGTCCGCCAGTCGGTCACCGAGGCTGGATCGCGCGTCCGATTCGTCGGCGGCATCGCGGCTGACGATCGAGCCGGTGTCGATGCTGTCGAGCACGCGCCGCTCTTCGTCGTCGAGCGCGTGGGCTGGCTTGTGCAGCAGGTTCTGCGCGAGGTCGGCGAGCGGGAGCTTGGCCATCGATTGCATCCTCGGGGAGTGGGCGGTCGGACGGTGCCCTAGGCCCAGGTCCCGGCGCCGGCAACCGAGCGCAAAGCGCTTGCCCCCAGCCCCCCGGATCGGCCAAACGCGCCGACGATGACCGTCAGCGTAGACATGGGCAGCGACGAGCGCGGCGCGCCCGTGACCATGGATCTCGAAGAACTGCTCGCCACTCGCTTGCTCGTCCAGGGCAATTCGGGTTCGGGCAAGTCGCATCTGTTGCGCCGCCTGCTCGAACGCTGCGCCGGTCAGGTTCAGCAGGTAGTGATCGATCCCGAGGGCGACTTCGTCACGCTCGGCCCACGCTACGGCCATGTCGTGATCGAGGCGGGCGACTATTCGCAGCCCGAGATCGCGCGGATCGCCGGGCGGTTGCGCGAACACCGCGCGTCGGTGGTACTGAGCCTCGAGGGCTTGGAGGCGGAGGGGCAGATGCGCTGCGCCGCCGCCTTCCTGTCGGCGCTGTTCGATGCCCCGCGCGACCATTGGTATCCGGCGCTCGTCGTGGTCGACGAGGCGCAGCTTTTCGCGCCCACTACCGGCGGTGAGGTCGCCGAGGAGGTACGCCGCGCGTCGTTGTCGGCGATGACCAACCTGATGTGCCGCGGGCGCAAGCGCGGGCTAGCCGGGGTGATCGCGACGCAGCGGCTGGCGAAGCTCGCGAAGAACGTCGCCGCCGAAGCCTCCAACTTCCTGATGGGGCGCACCTTCCTCGACATCGACATGGCGCGCGCCGCCGACCTGCTCGGCATGGAACGGCGCCAGGCGGAGGCGATCCGCGACCTGCCGCGCGGCAGCTTCCTCGCGCTCGGCCCCGCGGTCTCGCGTCGGCCGGTGACGGTCAAGATCGGCGCGGTCGAGACCTCGGCACGCAACGGCAGCCCCAAGCTGGTGCCGCTGCCGAGCGCCGCACCAGCCGATCTGCAGGAACTGGTCTTCGCGCCCGTGCCGCTCGCGCCGACCTTCGCGTTCACCGATCCGGTGCCCCGCCGCGTGCCCGCGGACGACCTGATCGCCGAGCTCGCAAAGCCGGCGACGGAGGTCGAGCCGCCGCCGGAAACGTCACCGGAAGAGATCGAGGCGATCTACACGTCGGTGATGCGCGCGATCGTCGAGGATCCCGAGGCGGCGATGCGCCCTGCGGCGGTGCTGTTCCAGGATTTCCAGGTGCGGTGCCGGATGGCCGGGCTCGCCCGACCGGCGCTCGATCTGCCTGCGTTCGCCAAGCGGCTGAGCTGCGCACGCGCCGGAATTTTCGACGTCGCCGACGAGGAATGGCGCGATGCGCTGACCCTTGCCGGCGCGCTTCCCGACGACATGCTCGGCGCCTTCCTGCTCGTCGCGCGGGCGGCGCGCGAGGGCGAGCCGTGCCCATCCGACGCCGCGATCGCCGCCACCTACGGTACCAGCTCGCTCGGCCGCGTCCGCCGGCTGATCACCTATATCGAAGCGCGCGACCTGTTCGTGTGCCGCACCGACCTGTCCGGCAAGCGATCGATCACCATCCCCCGACTTGGCTGGACCACCGCGTCGAGCGAGGCGGCTTAAGACCCGACCAACACGGACCGGTCGATCGCCGCAATGTTGGTACGCGCCGTCAGCGCCATCGCCACCCGCATCTCGGCCTCGATCAACCGCAGCATGTGTGCGACCCCCGCCTGTCCGCCGCCTGCCAGCGCGAACGCCCAGGCGCGGCCGAGCAGCACGGTTTTTGCGCCGAGTGCCAGCATCCGCACCACGTCGAGCCCCGATCGCACCCCGCCGTCGACCATCACCGTCAGCAGGTCGCCGACCGCGTCCGCGATCGGCGGCAGCGCCGCGGCGGTGGACGGCACGCCGTCGAGCTGGCGCCCGCCATGATTGGAGACGATGATGCCGTCGACCCCGCGCGCCACGGCTTCACGCGCGTCGTCGACGTCGAGGATGCCCTTCACGATCACCGGCCCGCTCCATTCCGCGCGGATGAAGTCGAGATCGTGCCAGCCGACCGCCGCGTCGAAATTGCCGCGCATCCAGGCGAAGAAATCCTCCAGCCCGCTGTCCTTGCCCAGCACCGGCGCGACATTGCCGAGATGATGCGGGCGGCCATGGATGCCGACATCCCAGGCCCAGCGCGGGCGCTGCATCGCCTGGAACGCCCGGCGTACCGCGCCCGTGAACCCCGGCGCGCCCGCCAGCCCCGACCGGTAATCGCGGTAGCGCGATCCCGGCACCGGCATGTCGACGGTGAAGACGAGCGCGTCGCAACCCGCGTCGCGGGCCTGGTGCAGCAGGTCGCGCATGAAACCGCGGTCGCGGATCATGTAGAGCTGGAACCAGAACGGCTTGGTGACGCCCTGCGCCACCTCCGCGATCGAACAGGCCGATACGGTGGAAAGGCAGAAGGGAATGCCCGCCGCCTCCGCCGCGCGCGCCGCCTGCACTTCGCCGCGCCGTGCGCCCAAACCGGCCAGCCCGATCGGCGCGAGTGCGACGGGCAGCGCCAGGCGCCGCCCGAACAGCTCCGTCGACAGGTCGATCGTGGAGACGTCGGACAGCACCCGCTGGCGTAGCGCCACCGCCTCCAGATCGGCGATGTTCCGGCGCAGCGTCACCTCGGCATAGGAGCCACCGTCGTAATAATCGAAGAGGAAACGCGGCAACCGCCGCCGCGCGAGCTCACGGTAATCGAGGGTCGATGCCGCTTTCACCGCGTAGTGCCGGATTGGGTGATCGTACCGTGCCTAACAAGCATTCGTGTTCACCCGCCCCGCAGCTCGTAGCCGATCGCTGAAATCGTGTTTACAGGTGAAACGGACCAGCTCCACCCTATTCGCATCGAGGACCCCCGCATGAAACTCTGTCGCTACGGCCCGCGCGGTCAGGAGAAACCCGGCGTCGTCGATGACAACGGCCGCATCCGCGATCTATCGGCGCACCTCGCGGATCTCACGCCCGCGGCTGTCACGCCTGCGGCGATCGCGCGGTTGCAGGCGATCGACCTGGCATCGCTGCCGCTCGTCGAAGGCAGCCCCCGCTACGGCATCCCCGTCGCCGGCATCGGCAAGTTTATCGCCGTCGGCCTCAATTATGCCGATCACGCCGCCGAATCAAATCTACCGGTGCCGCCCGAACCGATCTTCTTCACCAAGGCGATCTCCTGTCTGACCGGCCCGAACGACGAGGTGATGATTCCCCGCGACTCGCAGAAGACCGATTGGGAGGTCGAACTCGGGATCGTGATCGGCACCACCTGCCGCTATGTCGAGCAAGCCGACGCACTCGATCATGTCGCGGGCTATGTTCTGGTCAACGACGTGTCCGAACGCGCCTTCCAGAAGGAACTCGGCAGCCAGTGGGACAAGGGCAAGGGGTGCGACACGTTCGGCCCGTGCGGACCGTGGCTGGTCACCCCCGACGAGGTCGGCGACGTCCAGGCGCTGGACATGTTCCTCGACGTCAACGGCACGCGGATGCAGACCGGCAACACCCGGACGATGATCTTCCCGGTTGCTGAATGCATCGCCTATGTCAGCCGCTTCATCACGCTGCATCCCGGTGACCTGCTGATCACCGGCACCCCGCCGGGCGTTGGCGAGGGCAAGAAGCCGCACCCGATCTTCCTGAAGCCGGGTGACGAGATGCGCCTCGGCGTGACCGGCCTGGGCGAACAACGCCAGCGCGTAATGGCGTTCGATCTGGCGGAAATGGGCTGAACCTAGATCCTCCCTCGCTTCAGCGGGGGAGGAACAAGGCGCACGCTCAGATCATCCCCAAGGCCTGCATGTATACCTCGAGGATCGCCTCCTCCTCCTGATACTCTTCCTTCTTCTTCTTGCGGATCGACAGGATCTTGCGGATCGCCTTCGGATCGTAACCGCGACCCTTGGCCTCGGCCATCACGTCCTTGATGTCGTCGGCGATGCCCTTCTTTTCTTCTTCGAGCCGCTCGGCGCGCTCGATCAGCAGCCGCAGTTCGTCCGCCGCGACGTGTCCGCCGCCCATGCCTTCTTGTCGTTCTTCAGCCATGCCAATCCCCCGCCCGCGGCCATGCGCCCGCGGTCCTTCTGTCTGTCGAATGGAATACCGGACGGTCGACCCGCCCCGGTAGGCGGCTGCGTCTAGGCGGTTAGCCGGGACGGCTCAAGCCGCGTTCTTCGTCATGCTCTCGTCCATCCGTGCGATCTGCTCGGGCGTCGCCTCGGCCTGGTAGCGCGCCTTCCATTCCGCCTGGGGCATGCCGTAGATCGTCTCGCGCGCCTGTGCCTTGTCGAGCCCGCCCGCCTCTTCGATCCAGTCCGACAGGCAGTTGCGGCAGAAGCCCGACAATCCCATCAGGTCGATGTTCTGCGCATCGGTGCGATGGCGCAGGTGCAGCACCAGCCGGCGGAACGCCTTGGCCGCGATGGCATCGTCGAGCTGGTCGAGTTTATCGGTCATGTCGTCCTCGAAGGTTGATCGGGATGAGATAGGAGCTAGAGGTGCTCGCGGCAAAGCCCCAGGAGCCGCAATCACATGACGACAGCTATCGCGCCCCGCTCGCGGAAAGTGCGCGTGCTCGCAACCCTTGGGCCGGCGAGCAATACCCCCGAAATGATCGCCACCCTGTTCCAGGCGGGTGCGGACGCGTTTCGCGTCAACATGAGCCATGGCGACCAGGCATCGAAGGTCGCGGTGATCAAGGCGATCCGCAGCCTCGAAAAGCAGTTCGGCCGGCCGACGACGATCCTCGCGGATCTGCAAGGGCCGAAGCTACGGGTCGGCAAGTTCGCCGGTGGCCGCACCGAACTTGTCACCGGCAGCAGCTTCGTTCTCGATCGCGACAACACGCCTGGCGATTCCAGTCGCGTCGAACTTCCGCATCGCGAGATCTTCGCTGCGATCGAGCCCGGCGCGCGATTGCTGCTCGACGATGGCAAGCTGGTCCTGCGCGTCACCGATCACGGCCCCGATCGGATCGAGACCCGAGTCGAGGTCGGCGGGCCGCTGTCCGACAATAAGGGGCTCAACGTTCCCGACGTCGTCGTGCCGATGGCCGCCCTGACCGAGAAGGATCGCAGCGATCTCGCCTTCGCGATCGAACAGGGCGTCGACTGGATCGCGCTGTCGTTCGTGCAGCGCCCGGAAGACCTCGCGGAAGCTCGCAAGCTGATCGGCGGCAAGGCCGCTTTGCTCGCCAAGATCGAGAAGCCCGCCGCGATCGAACGTCTCGAGGAACTGGTCGAGATGTGCGACGGCGTCATGGTCGCGCGTGGCGATCTCGGCGTCGAACTGCCGCCTGAATCGGTGCCGCCGCTGCAGAAGCGCATCGTCGAGACCTCGCGCCGGCTCGGCCGTCCGGTGGTGGTGGCGACGCAGATGCTCGAATCGATGATCAAGTCGCCGTCGCCGACGCGCGCTGAAGTCTCCGACGTCGCTACCGCGATTTATGACGGCGCCGACGCGATCATGCTGTCGGCCGAAAGCGCCGCCGGCGACTGGCCGGTCGAATCGGTGACGATGATGAACGCGATCGGCGATGCCGTGGAGCGCGACCCGATGCACGGCGACCGCATCCACTTCACCGTCACCCGCCCCGATCCGACCACCGCCGACGCATTGTCCGAAGCCGCCAAGCAGATCGCGCGGACGGTATCGGCGGTCGCGATCATCTGCTTCACCACCTCGGGATCGACCGCGCGCCGCATCGCGCGCGAGCGGCCATCTGTGCCGATCCTGGTGCTGACCCCCAAGCTCGAGACCGCGCGTCGCCTCGGCCTGCTCTGGGGGACACATGCGGTGCATACGCGCGACGTAGAGTCGTTCGAAGAAATGGTCGCCAAGGCAAAGCGTACCGCGCTACGCCAGGGCATCGCCAAGGCCGGCGACCGCGTCGTCGTCATGGCCGGCGTCCCGTTCCGTACCCCCGGCTCGACCAACGTCATCCACGTCGTCGGCATCGTCGGCGACGAGCTGAAGAACTACACCGGCGACGCCGCTAACGCGTGACCCGACAGACGATCGTCACGCGTCAGCAGCTTCGCACCGAGCTGCTGCGCGTGGACGAGCAGCATTTCGTCGAACGGATCGGTATGCGTGATTGGGGGGACGAGGGGAGCGGCGTAGTCGTCGACATGCGGCGCGAGGATCGGAAGCTCGTTGAGCCGCGCGAAAGTGATCGCATCACCCGCCAGGAGCGCCGGCTCCGTTTTGCCCCGTCGCGCCTGTGCCGCTTCCTTCACCCTCAGTTCCCAAATGGAGATCGTCGACAGGAGTATTGTCGTGTCGGCAGCCTTCAGCAGGCGTTGCTCCGCCCTACTTAACACTTGATCGTCGGTCGCAAGCCAGATCAGGAAATGCGTGTCGAGAAGGATCCTCATTTCGAGGCGTCGGGCTCGTCATCGTAATATTCGGGCCCAAAAATCTCGCGTGTCCACGCCGGATCGTCGAACTTTTTGCGCCAAGCCTCGTCCAAAGGGTAGTCCGGCTTGCTGAGGCCCATCTGTTCGCGCACACGCTGCATGCGCGCGAAATCGAGACCGCCCTTCTTGACGGTGGGTGGCCCGATCTCGGCGACGGCCTTGCCGTTCTTGGTGATGGTGACGCGCTCGCCACGTTCCGCTGCGGCAAGCGCGGTGGCGAATTGAGCACGAGCTTCGCGAACGGACAATTCCATGACGACCTCCAATCGTGTACGCCGTGTACACGAAAATCTGCCGTCAGCCAAGCAGCCCCAGGTCGACCAGATGCCGCCGCAGCGTCGGTTCGTCGGTGAAGTGCAGCGCGATCAATCCGACCGCAGCAGCCCCCGCGATGTTGGCCTCATTATCGTCGATGAAGACGGTGTGTTCGGCGCTCAGCCCGAACCGCTCGAGCGCCAATCGGTACATCGCCGCATCGGGCTTCACCAGCTTCTCGTCCCCCGACACGACGATGTCGCGAAATCGGTCGAACATCGCCGATTCGCGCGTGCGGAACGGCGGCCAGAACTCGCCCGAGAAGTTGGTGATCGCATATAGCGGCACGGCGGCGGCGTGCAGGTCGTCGACCAGCCCCGGCATCCCCGCGATCGGCGCACCGATGCTCTCCAGGAAGCGTGGCCCCCAGGCAGAAATTAGCGCCTCGTGGTGTGGGTGTTGTCGGATCAGTTCGGCGGAGGTTTCCGCGAACGGCCGGCCGGCGTCGTGCTGGAAGTGCCAGTCATGCGTCACGACATCGCGCAGGAACGCGTCGAGCGCCCGATCATCGTCGATCAGGCGCTCGTAGAGGAACCGTGGGCTCCAGTCGTACAGGACCAGGCCGACATCGAAGATGACGGCCGTGGGCAGTGCGTCGCTCAGCCCTGGCGCGCCTTAAAGCGGCGGTTGGTCTTGTTGATCACATAGGTACGGCCGCGGCGCCGGATGACACGGTTGTCGCGGTGCCGATCCTTCAGCGACTTCAGGGAATTGCGGATCTTCATGATCACGTTCGCTTTGCTAATCTGGGTGTCAGTGGAAAGCGCGATCGCGTAGAGATGCGTCCCCGGATAGTCAAGCAACGCGGGGGCGCGCCGGACGTTATACCGGCACAACAAGACGGAAAGTCGCGCCATGATCACCCGCAATCTCCTCGCCCTCGGGCTCGCTGCTGCCACTGTCGCGGGCTGCACCACCGCCGGTCCGCTGCCGCCGACCAACGTGGTGCGCTATCATCTTGGCGCCCCGATCGCGCGCGGCACCGTCTCGGTCGAGCCGGCGACCGCTCCCGGCGTCCCCGCGAGTCTCGAGTTCAAGACCTATGCCGCCGCGGTGGAGGGTGAGTTGCTGAGGGCGGGCTACACGCTGCCAACCGCCGGGGCGACCCCCCAGTTCGTCGCCACCGTCGGTTTCACCCGGCGCGAGGCCGAAGGCCCGCCACGGCGTTCCGCGTTCAGCATCGGCCTGGGCGGCGGATCGTTCAGCGGTGGACGTAACGGCGGCGTCGGTCTCGGCGGCGGCGTCGGCATCCCGATCGGCGGCGGCCGCGGCAGCACCGTGCTGCTTGCCGAGCTTGCGGTGACGATCAAGCGCCGGGTCGATCAGTCGCCGATCTGGGAAGGTCGCGCGCAGGGTGTCAGCGACATCAAGAGCGCGGACCAGCAGGCCGGCAAGCTCGCCGCCGCGCTGTTCACGGGGTTCCCCGGCGAGTCGGGGCGCACTATCGAGGTCAAATGACCGAGACCGACGCCAATCACGCCCCTGCCCCCGCCTCAACCGCCATCAGCATCAACGCCGCCTTCGACGGCGGCAATATCCGGCTGGTGGCGATCGACGGAGACCGGATCGACCTGGAGATCGTCAAGGATCACCTGTCCGAATTCTACCAATGGTTCTCGTTCAGGGTGGCCGGTGCGCGGGGACGCCGGTTGACCTTCCGGATCGTCAATGCCGGCGGCTCCGCCTATCCGTTCGGATGGCCCGGCTACAAGACGCGGGCCAGCACCGATCTGGTCGACTGGCGGATGATCGACACGCGTTATGCCGACGGCGTGCTCGAGTTTGATTACAGCAGCGATACCGACCTTGCCTGGTTCGCCTATTTCGCGCCCTACACGATGGCGATGCACGACGCGCTCATCGCACGAATCGCGCTGCGCCCCGGGGTCACGCACCGCCAGCTCGGCACCTCGCTCGATGGGCAGCCGATCGACTATCTGCGGGTCGGGAGCGGGGCGAAGCCGGTGTGGCTCTATGCGCGCCAGCATCCCGGCGAATCGATGTGCGAATGGTGGATGGAGGGCGCGCTCGACTGGCTGACCAGCCCCGCCGCCGCCGCCCTGCTCGCCAAGGCGACGGTGCATGTGGTGCCGAACATGAACCCCGATGGCACCCGCCGCGGCCACCTTCGTACCAATGCGGCAGGGGTGAACCTCAACCGTGAATGGAACGCACCGACGCTGGAGCGAAGCCCGGAAGTGTTGTGCGTGCGCGACGCGATGGACGAGACCGGCGTCGTCTACGCGATGGACGTGCACGGGGACGAGGCGATCCCCGCCAACTTCATCGCCGGGTTCGAAGGCATTCCGAGCTGGACCGCCGAACGCGGCGAGAAGTTCTACGAATTCGGCCGCCGGCTTGCGGCGCATACCCCCGATTTCCAGATCGAGAAGGGTTATGAGAAGTCGGCACCCGGCCGCGCCAATTTGTCGATGTCGACCAACCTGGTCGCCGAACGCTACGGCGCGGTGTCGATGACGCTGGAGATGCCGTTCAAGGATCACGACACCAACCCGGATGCCGAATTCGGCTGGTCGCCCGAACGATCGAAGCGCCTTGGCGTCGCCTGCCTGGAGACCCTCGCCGGCATGATCGACGAGCTGTGATCGAGGTTCGCCGCGATGATCCGGCTTCGCCCGCGCTCGCCGCACTGCTGGCAATCCATGTCGCGGATGCGCGGGCGCATACCCCCGCCGAGAACGCCCATGTGCTGGATGCGGGCGGACTGGCGGCGTCGGTAACGCTGTGGAGCGCCTGGGACGGAGACGAATTGGCGGGCTTCGGCGCGCTGAAGCAGATTGCGCCCGACCACGGCGAGGTGAAGTCGATGCGTACCGCGGCCACGCACCTGCGTCGCGGCGTCGCCGCCGCCCTCCTCGCGCGGATCGTCGCGGAGGCACGCGCCCGCGGCTACACGCGGCTCAGCCTGGAAACCGGCACCGCGCCGGCGTTCGCTGCCGCCAATCGCCTCTACGAAGCCGCCGGTTTCGTGGACGGCCCGGTGTTCGGCGGCTATCCGGCGAGCCCGCACAACCGGTTCATGACCCTCGACCTCGGAGCATAGATGCCAAAGCTCGTCCTCATCCGCCACGGCCAGTCCGCCTGGAACCTCGAGAACCGCTTCACCGGCTGGTGGGATGTGGAGGTCACCGACCAGGGTGTCGCCGAGGCCAAGGCCGCAGGCGCGCTGATGGCGGCCAGGGGTCTCGACTTCGACAACACCTTCACCTCGCTCCAAACCCGCGCAATCAAGACGCTGAACCTGGCGCTCGAGGAGATGAACCGACTGTGGCTGCCGGTCGAGAAGGACTGGCGGCTCAACGAGCGTCATTATGGCGGGCTGACCGGGCTCAACAAAGCCGAGACCGCCGCCAAGCATGGCGACGAGCAGGTCCATATCTGGCGCCGCAGCTTCGACGTCCCACCGCCGCCAATCGAGGCGGGCAGCGCCTATGATCTATCGGGCGACCGCCGCTATGCCGGGATCACCGTCCCCGCGACCGAGAGCCTGAAGGACACGATCGCGCGCGTGCTGCCTTATTGGGAGGAGCGGATCGCGCCGGCATTGCGGGAGGGCCAGCGGGTCCTGATCTCGGCACACGGCAACTCGCTCCGTGCGTTGGTGAAGCATCTGTCGAACATCCCCGACGACGAGATCACCGGGCTGGAGATCCCGACCGGGCAGCCGATCGTCTACGATTTGGACGACGCGCTGAATGCGACGGATCGGTATTATCTGAGCGAGCGGTAGGATTGCTGAGCACGCGGGGTCGTCGCGTCCTCCATCCGCCGCCGTTCGTCCTGAGTAGGGATCGAGTAGCCCGCAGGGCGTATCGAGAGCCCGTATCGAAGGACAGGTTGGCGCGCGTGGCGGTGCTTCGATACGAGCCCTCGATACGCTCCCTTGCGGGAGCTACTCGGTCTCTACTCAGCACGAACGGGTGGGAAGCACGTCCTTTCCTCTAAACATGCCCCGCCTCAATCCGCGAACAGCAGCACCGGCGTTTCCAGATACCGCTTCAGCGCCTGGACGTAGCTTGCCGCGTCCCAGCCGTCGACGACGCGGTGGTCACAGCTGATCGACAGGTTCATGCACTTGGCGCGGACGATGTCGTCGCCGCGGAACACCGGCTTTTCGACGATCTTGTTCGGCCCGATGATCGCGACTTCGGGCCGGTTGATCACCGGCGTGGTCGCGATGCCGCCGAGGGGACCGAGCGAGGTGACGGTGATCGTACCCCCGCCCATCTCGTTCGGCGCGAGCTTGTTGGCACGCGCCGCCTCCGCCAGCCGCCCGATCTCGGTGGCGAGCTGCCAGACGTTCCTGTCCTGCGCGTCGCGGATCACCGGGACCGTCAGGCCAGCGTCGGTCTGCGTCGCCATGCCGAGATGCACCCGGCCGCTACGCGTCACCACGCCCGCCTCGTCGTCGTAACGCGCGTTGAGCATCGGGAAATCGGGCAGGCTGCGGCAGATCGCGACGATCATCAACGGCAGCATGGTCAGCTTCGGCCGCCCGCCGCGATTGGCGTTGAGATCGGCGCGCATCGCCTCCAGCGCGGTCACGTCGATCTCGTCGACATAGGTGAAATGCGGGATCGCGCGCTTCGATGCGGCCATGTTCTCCGCGATGCGCCGGCGCATGCCGATGACGCGAACCTGCTCGTCGTCGCGTGCGCGGCTGGCGCCGGGCGCCTGATAGCCCTGACCCGTTCCGTAGCGCAGGAACGCGTCGAGATCGGCGTGACGAATGCGATCGGTGTCGGACTTCACCCGCGCGAGATCGACGCCGAGCGCGCGTGCGCGATCGCGGACGGCGGGCGATGCGAGGGTCTTATGGTCCTCCCCAGCATGGGGAGGGGGACCGCCAGCCGTAGGCTGGGGGTGGTGGGGGGTCGCCGCGGGCGCAACGGCTTGTGGGGATTCTACAGAGCGAGTCGCTTGCGGCTCTCCTCCTCCACCACCGGCTTCGCCGGCGGTCCCCCTCCCCGTGCCGGGGAGGACTTCCTCTACGCCTGGATTCTCCGCCTCGTATTGCTCGGCCGTCTCGACCTGCGCGGGCGTTGCCGGGGCGGCGACAACCACATCGTCGTCGACCACCGCGTCGGTTTCGATCACCACCAATGCGGCGCCGATCGCGACCTGGTCGCCGACCTCGCCCGCCAATTCGACGACCACGCCCGACACCGGCGACTCCATCTCGACGGTGGCCTTGTCGGTCATCATGTCGGCGACCTGCTGGTCTTCCTCGACCCGATCGCCGACCGCGACGTGCCACGCGACGATCTCTGCCTCCGAGATGCCTTCGCCGATGTCCGGCAATTTGAAGGTGAAGCGTGCCATCGTCAGTCCTTCATGATCTTCTTGAGCGCCTCGCCGATCCGCACCGGGCCGGGGAAATAGGCCCATTCGAGGCTGTGCGGATACGGCGTGTCGAATCCGGTCACGCGCTCGATCGGCGCTTCGAGGTGGTAGAAGCAGCGTTCCTGCACCAGCGCCGACAGTTCCGCGCCGAAGCCGCTGGTCCGCGTCGCTTCGTGGACGATCATGCAGCGGCCGGTCTTCTTCACCGACGCTTCGATCGTCTCGATGTCGAGCGGCACCAGCGTGCGCAGGTCGATGATCTCGGCATCGATGCCCGCCTCTGCGATCACCGCGGCGCACACATGCACCATCGTGCCATAGGCGAGGATCGTCAGCGCCTCGCCCTCGCGCACCACCCGCGCCTTGCCGAGTTCGACGCGGAAATAGCCGGTCGGCACCGCGCCGTCGGGGTGTTTGGACCAGTTCTCCGCGGGGCGATCCCAATAGCCGTTGAACGGGCCGTTATAGATGCGCTTGGGTTCGAAGAAGAGCACCGGATCATTGTCCTCGATCGCGGCAATCAGCAGCCCCTTCGCATCGTACGGCGTCGACGGGATCACCGTCTTCACCCCCGAGACATGGGTGAAGATGCCCTCGGGCGACTGGCTGTGGGTCTGGCCGCCGAAGATGCCGCCACCGAACGGCGAGCGGATCGTAATCGGCGAGGTGAATTCGCCCGCGGACCGGTAGCGCAGCCGCGCCGCCTCCGAGACCAGCTGATCGAGCGCGGGATAGATGTAATCGGCGAACTGGATCTCGGGCACCGGGCGCAGACCGTACGCGCCCATTCCAACCGCGACGCCCATGATGCCGATCTCGCTGATCGGAGTGTCGAACACCCGGGTCTTGCCGTGCTTGGCCTGCAAGCCTGCGGTGGCGCGGAACACGCCGCCGAAATACCCGACATCCTCACCCATCACGATCACGGTCGGATCGCGATCGAGCATGACGTCCATCGCCGAATTGATCGCCTGGATCATGTTCATCCGGACGGTGCCGGTCGCGGCCTTGCTGTCGTCGCTCATGACTTGCGGTCCCAGGGACGGCCCGAGGCGGTTTCCTCGTCGAGCATCTGCTGGCGCTGCTCCTTCAAGTGCCAGGGCATCTCCTCGAACACGCCATCGAACAGCGTGTCGAGCGGCTGGTGCAGGCCGTGGCCGAGGATGCCATTCTTCTCGGCCTCCTTCTGCGCGGTTTTCACCTGTTCGGCGACTTCCTTGTCCTGCGCAGCGTGACGGTCCTCGTCCCATTCGCCGATCGCGATCAGGTGATCCTTCAGCCGCTTAACCGGATCGCCGAGCGGCCACGCATTGGGCTCGCCCGCGGACCGATACTGCCCCGGATCGTCGGAGGTGGAGTGACCCTCGGCGCGGTAGGTGAAATGCTCGATCAGCGTCGGTCCCTGGTTGGTTCGCGCACGCTCCGCCGCCCACTGGGTCGCGGCATAGACCGCGAGTGCGTCGTTGCCGTCGATCCGGAGCCCAGCGATGCCGTAACCGACCGCGCGCGCCGCGAACGTCGTCGCCTCCGCGCCCGCGAATCCCGAGAAGCTGGAGATCGCCCATTGGTTGTTGACGACGTTCATGATGACGGGCGCGCGGTAGACGCTCGCGAAGGTGCAGGCCGAGTGGAAGTCGCCTTCCGCGGTCGATCCCTCGCCGCACCACACCGCCGCGATCCGCGTGTCGCCTTGCGCCGCCGACGCCATCGCCCAGCCGACCGCCTGGGGATACTGCGTCGCGAGGTTGCCGGAGATCGAGAAGAATCCGGCTTCCTTCACCGAATACATGATCGGCAGCTGCTTGCCCTGCAGCCGGTCGCCCTTGTTCGAATAGATCTGGTTCATCATGTCGACGAGGCTCCAGCCCCGCGCGATCAACAGCCCCTGCTGGCGGTAGCTGGGGAAGCACATGTCGTCATAATCGAGCGCCAGCGCCGCCGCGACCGACACCGCCTCCTCGCCAAGCGACTTCATGTAGAAGCTGGTCTTGCCCTGGCGCTGAGCGCGGAACATGCGCTCGTCGAATGCGCGGAGCAGCGCCATGCTGCGCAACATCTTGCGCAGCATATCGGGCGACAGCCGGGGATTCCACGGGCCGACCGCCTGGTTCTCGTCGTCGAGCACCCGCACCAGCGTGTAGGCGAGTTCGGTGAAACTGCTCGCCGCGTCGGCGGTATCGGGGCGGCGTTGCGCGCCCGCGGGAGGCACCTCGACCGCCGCGAAATCGACCTCGTCGCCGGGTCGGAACTTCGGCTCGGGCACGTGCAGCGACAAGGGCCGCAAATTGGCGCGCGGGGTATCGCCAGCCACTCTCTTCTCCACTCGGCGTCGGCGCCTAGGTGGCCAAACGCTCGCCAGCGCCTCTCGGACCTTTGTAATTAAATTTCAAGCGAGATCGATCAGTTCCTCTATCCCCGCCAAGGAAGGTGGCAGCGCCGAGCGCTGACCGGGGGGGCAACTCGGGCACCCTCGCACGCGGCACTCCCCCTCCACTACTCGCTAAGCGAGCGGTCCCCCTCCCCGTGCCGGGGAGGAATGTCACTCCACCGTCTGTTCGATCACGCCGAAGATCGGATGGTGGCGGTCGTCCTCCGCCCAGATACGCACGACATCGCCCTTCTTCAGGAACGGCGTCTTCGCCTCGCCGCCTTGAATCGTCTCGACCGTGCGCACTTCGGCGAGGCAGCTATACCCCACCCCGCCCGCGGCGATCGGCTTGCCCGGTCCACCGTCCGCGTCGCGGTTCGACACCGTGCCCGATCCGACGATCGTGCCCGCGCCGAGCTTCCGCGTCTTCGCTGCGTGCGCGATCAGCGTGCCGAAATCGAAGGTCATGTCCTCACCCGCATCGGCGCGGCCGAGTGGTTCGCCGTTGAGATCGACCATGAGCTTGCGGTGAAGCTTGCCGCCCTGCCACCAGTCGCCGAGTTCGTCGGGGGTGACGAACACCGGCGAGAAGGCGCTGGCGGGCTTGGACTGGAAGAAGCCGAAGCCCTTGCCGATCTCCGCGGGGATCAGGTTGCGCAGGCTGACATCGTTGGTGAGCCCAACCAGCCGCACCGCCGCCAGCGCCTCGTCGCGGCCAGCGCCCTGCGGCACGTCGCCGGTTACCACGACCACCTCGGCCTCGAGATCGCAGCCCCAGCTCTCGTCGGCGAGCGGGATCGGATCGCGCGGGCCGAGGAAGCCGTCCGATCCGCCCTGGTACATCAGCGGATCGTGCCAGAAGCTGTCGGGCATCTCCGCCGCGCGCGCCTGCCGGACCAACGCGACATGATTCACATAGGCCGAGCCGTCCGCCCATTGATAGGCGCGCGGCAGCGGCGACGCCGCGTCGTGTTCGTGGAACCGACGCATCGGGATCATCTCATGCGCGAGATCGGTTGCGAGGTTGGCGAGATCGGGCGCGACCCGGTCCCAGTCGTCGAGCGCGGCTTGCAGGGTGGGGGCGATGTGCCCGGCATCGGCGTACCAGGCGAGATCCGCTGACACGACGACGAGCTTGCCATCGCGACCGTGCTTGAGGCTGGCGAGTTTCATGCGGTCTCCTAGCGTTGTTTGCATCCCTTCTATCGGGGCCCGGCGCCCACGGGTAGGGGGCCGCACCGGTTTCCCAACGCACCATAACTTTTGTTACCTAGCTATTGACCGGCGTCCTCGTCGTCAGCACGCTGCGGGCAAAGGATGAGAGGAAAGCCATGTCGCTCGACACCCTGCCCGGTCGCTTCGCGTACACCGAGGATCACGAGGCGTTTCGCCAGACGGTGCGCAGCTTCCTCCGAAAGGAGGGTGTGCCGAACGTCGACAAATGGGAGGCCGATCGGCTCGTGCCGAAGGAGTTCTGGCGCAAGGCGGGCGAGATCGGGATGCTCTGCCCGACCGTGCCGGAGGCTTATGGCGGGCTTGGGCTCGACTTCGGCTACAACGCGATCGTCGACGAGGAGATGAGCTATCAGGGCGTGCCCGCGGGCTTCTCGCTCCAGTCGGACATCGTCGCGGGCTATATGGAGCATTACGGCTCCGAGGAGCAGAAGCACGAATGGCTGCCCCGGATGGTGTCGGGCGACGTGATCACCGCGATCGCGATGACGGAACCCGGCACCGGCAGCGACCTCCAGGCGATCCGCACCACCGCGCGCAAGGACGGCAACCATTATGTCGTCAACGGCAGCAAGACCTATATCACCAACGGCCAGAATACCGACCTGACCCTGGTCGTCTGCAAGACCGATCCCGACGCCAAGCCCGCCTGGCGCGGCATGTCGATCATCCTCGTCGAAAGCGACCGCGAGGGTTTTCGCAAGGGCCGCAAGCTCGACAAGATTGGGCAGGACGCCGCCGATACCAGCGAGCTGTTCTTCGACGACGTCCGCGTGCCGATCACCAATTGCCTGGGCGAGGAAGGCAAGGGCTTCATCTACCTGATGAGCCAGCTGCCGCAGGAACGGCTGACGATCGCGGTCGGGACGCAGGCATCGGCGCAGCGCGCGTTCGACGACACCGTCGCGTTCACCAAGGACCGCAAGGCGTTCGCGGGCATGGTGTTCGATTTCCAGAACACCCGCTTCGTGCTCGCCGACCTGAAGACCAAGCTGCAGGTCGGATGGGCCCATCTCGACTGGGCGATCGCGCGGCATCTGAAGGGCGAACTGACCAACGAGGAAGGCGCCGCGGCCAAGCTTTGGCACACCGAGCTGCAATGGGAGGTGATGGACAAGTGCCTCCAGCTCCACGGCGGCGCGGGTTACATGAACGAATATCCGATCGCGAGAATGTGGCGCGCCGCGCGCGTAAGCCGGATCTATGGCGGCACCAGCGAGATCATGAAGGAGCTGATCGGGCGGTCACTCTAATCCCTCCCTCACGAGGCGAGACGAACCTCGCCAAGTTTCCCGTCATCCCGGACTTGATCCGGGATCCCGCTGATGATCGAGCGTCACCCCGGATCAAGTCCGGGGTGACGGAATAGAGTTGACTGCGGTCTTTGCCGAACTGCGCGCATCTTGACATTTCGCAACTTTGCGCACATCTGCCGCGCATCGAGGCGTCATGCAGCGTGATCGGGCCAAGGGGATACATCCTGGTCCAGGCTCCGCCTCGGTCGTTTTCAACGGGCTTCCCTTTTCACGCGGGGTGTCAATCTCCCCCGCCACTCGCGCGTCCTCGACGCGCGAGCCCGGCACATCTGAAAGTCGACATTTCATGTCATTCGCACATCTCGGCCTCGCCGATCCGCTCGTCCGCGCGCTCCAGGCGAAGGGTTATACCGACCCGACGCCGATCCAGGCGCAGTCGATCCCCATCCTCCTCGAAGGCGGCGACCTGCTCGGCATCGCGCAGACCGGCACCGGCAAGACCGCGGCATTCGTGCTGCCGTCGATCCAGCGCCTGGTGGAAAACCAGAAGCGCGTCCTGCCGACGCATTGCCGCATGCTCGTGCTCGCGCCGACCCGCGAACTCGCCAGCCAGATCGCCGACAGTGCGCGCGGTTACGGCCAGTTCTCCAAAATGTCGGTGACGACCGTGTTCGGCGGCACCAGCATCAACAAGAACCGCCAGGACATGAGCCGCGGCGTCGACATCCTCGTCGCCACGCCGGGCCGCTTGATCGACCTGGTCGAGCAGGGCTTCGTCAACCTGTCGATGATCGAGATCCTCGTCCTGGACGAAGCCGACCAGATGATGGACCTCGGCTTCATCCACGCGCTGCGCAAGATCGTCCGCATGCTGCCGAAAAAGCGCCAGACGCTGTTCTTCTCGGCGACCATGCCTAACGCGATCCGCGAGCTCGCAGGCCAGTTCCTGCACGAGCCGAAGACTGTGTCGGTCAAGCCCGCGGCGACCACCGCCGAGCGGGTCGACCAGTATGTCACCTTCTGCAACCAGTCGGAAAAGCAGGCGCTGCTGACGATCACGCTGGCCGATCCCTCGATCGACCGCGCGCTGGTCTTCACCCGCACCAAGCACGGCGCCGACCGCGTTGTGAAGCTGCTCGCGGGCAACGGCATCGCGTCGAACGCGATCCACGGCAACAAGAGCCAGGGCCAGCGCGAGCGCGCGCTCGGTGAGTTCAAGGCGGGCAAGGTGAAGGTGCTGATCGCGACCGACATCGCGGCACGCGGTATCGACGTGTCGGGCGTCAGCCACGTCATCAACTTCGAACTGCCGAACATCGCCGAGCAATATGTCCACCGCATCGGCCGCACCGCGCGCGCCGGCGCCAGCGGCATCGCGGTCGCGTTCTGCGCCGACGACGAGAAGACCTACCTGCGCGACATTGAGCGCCTGACCCGCCAGAAGGTCACGGTCCGCCCGCTGCCCGAGGATTTCCTCGCCCAGGCGAACAAGATCAAGCAGACCCGCACCAACGCGATCGGCGCCGATCCCGAGGTTCGCGTCGAGCGCCAGCGCCAACTGCCGCGCCCGCGCGCCACGCATGCAGCGAGCCCGACCGGGCGCAGCTATGCCGGCGCGAGCCGCGGCGGCGGTCAGGGCGGCGGTGGTGGCGGTCAGGGCCGTGGCGGCCAGGGCGGCGGCCAGGGTCGCAGCGGCGGCGGCGGTCAGGGCCGCAGCGGTGGCGGCCAGGGTCGCGGCGGTCCCGGCCGCGGCACGGGCACCTCGGCCCCGCGCTGATCTCCTATTCCTCCCTCGCTTCCGCGGGGGAGGAACTCTATCCTCGTTCCGTAAGCCATTCCTCTACCGGCGCGCGCTCGCTTCTGAGCCGGTTCGCCGCCGCCTCCGGGTCCTCGTACCCGATCGCCACGCCACAGAAGAGCATCCGCTCCGCTGGCGTCTCCAGGAACCGCTCGACCGTTTCCGGGTATACCGCCCAGCATTCCTGCGGGCACGTCGCCAGCCCCGCGTCCACCGCCAGCAGCATCAAGTTCTGCAGGTACATGCCGAGGTCCGACCATTGCGGCGGACCCATCCGGCGGTCGACGGTGCAGAAATACGCAGCCGGCGCGCCGAAGAACATGAAGTTGCGCGCGAACCACGCCCGCCGCGCCGCCTTGTCCTCGCGCGGGATGCCCAGATGCGCGTACATCGCCTCGCCGATCGCAAAAGTCCGCCCCTTGTATCGGTCCGCCATCTCGCGCGGGTAGATGTCGTAACCCGGCGTCTCGGTCTCGCCGCGCTCCAGCTTGCCAGCCATGATCGCTTTCAACTCGGCGATCGATGCGCCGTGAACGATGTCGACATGCCAGGGCTGGATATTGCCCCCGGTCGCGGCACGCGACGCCTTTACCGCCAGATCGCGCAGCAACGCCCGCTCGACGGGGCGCTCCAGGAAACCGCGAACCGATCGCCGTGCTTCGATCGCTTGCCACAACTCCATGCCTGCTCCTCTTGCCGCCGCACCGGTTTTGCGCGACAACGACGAGGATAACATCTGTTATGGAGAGAGGGAAATGGCCGAGGCCTACATCGTCGAGGCGGTCCGGACCGCTGGTGGTCGCCGTGGCGGCCGTCTCGCCAGCTGGCACCCTGCGGACATGGCGGCGGAGACGCTCGACGCGGTGATCGGACGGTCAGGGATTGATCCAGCGGCGGTAGAGGACGTGATCATGGGTTGCGTCAGCCAAGGCGGCGAACAGGGCTTCCAGGTTGGTCGCGGCGCGGTGCTCGCGTCGAAGCTGCCGCAGAGCGTGCCCGCGGTGACGATCGACCGCCAATGCGGCTCCTCGCAGCAGGCGATCCAGTTCGCCGCGCAGGCGGTCATGTCTGGTACGCAAGACGTGGTGTTGGCGGCGGGTGTCGAATCGATGACGCGCGTGCCGATGGGATCGACCGGCATGCTGTTCGCGCAGGCAGGGCTCGGCAAGGCCAAGTCGCCGCGGCAGGAGGAGAAATACCCCGGCATCCAGTTCAGCCAGTTCATGGGCGCGGAAATGATCGCGCAGAAATACGGCTTCACGCGCGACGATGCCGATGCCTTTGCGCTCGAAAGCCATCGCCGCGCCGCCGCCGCGACAGAGCGCGGCGATTTCGCCGACGAGATCGTCGCCCTAATGATCGAAACGCCCGAGGGCGAGGTCCGCCACGATCGCGACGAGGGTATCCGCTACGACGCGACGATGGAGTCGATCGGCTCCGTGAAGTTGCTGAAGGAGGGCGGGATCGTCTCCGCCGCCAACGCCAGCCAGATCTGCGACGGCGCCAGCGCGGTGCTGGTGGTCAGCGAACGCGCGCTGAAGGACCATGGGTTGAAACCGCTCGCGCGCATCCACAACCTCACCGTCACCGCGGGCGACCCGATCGTGATGCTCGAAGAGCCGCTGTTCGCGACCGATCGCGCGTTGAAGCGCGCGGGCATGTCGATCGACGACATCGACCTGTACGAGGTCAACGAGGCGTTCGCCCCGGTGCCGATGGCGTGGCTGAAGCATGTCGGCGGCGATCATGCCAAGCTGAACGTCAATGGTGGCGCGATCGCGCTTGGGCATCCCCTGGGCGCGAGCGGCACCAAACTGATGGCGACCCTGGTCCACGCGCTGCACAAGCGCGGCGGCCGCTATGGCCTCCAGACCATGTGCGAGGGCGGCGGCATCGCCAACGTCACGATCATCGAGCGGCTGTAAGGAATTCCGAGACCATGAACATCGACTCCAACACCGCCGCGATCGTCACCGGCGGGGCTTCCGGGCTCGGCGAAGCCACCGCGCGCGCGCTCGCCGCCAAGGGCGCCAAGGTCGCGATCTTCGACCTGCAGAAGGACAAGGGCGAGGCGGTCGCCGCGGATATCGGCGGCGTCTTCTGCGAGGTGAACGTCACCAGCGACGAGAGCGTCGACGCGGGGCTGGTCAAGGCGCGCGCGGCGCATGGCCAGGAAAGCGTGCTGGTCTGCTGCGCGGGCACCGGCAATGCGATGAAGACCGCGAGCCGATCCAAGGAAGACGGCAGCATCAAGCATTTCAGCCTCGAAGCGTTCAACTGGCTCATCCAGATCAACCTCGTCGGCACCTTCCGCTGCGTCGCCAAGTCGGCGGCGGGGATGCTGACGCTCGATCCCGGCAGCGACGGCGATCGCGGTGCGATCGTGATGACCGCGAGCGTCGCCGCGGAGGACGGCCAGATCGGCCAGGCCGCCTATTCGGCATCGAAGGGCGGCGTCGTCGGCATGACCCTGCCGATCGCGCGCGACCTGATGAGCGAGGGCATTCGCGTCAACACCATCCTGCCGGGGATCTTCGACACGCCGCTGATGCAGGGCGCGCCGCAGCCGGTACGCGACGCGCTCGCCGCCAGCGTCCCCTTCCCCAAGCGGCTCGGCCGGCCCGCGGAATATGCGGCGCTCGCGCTGACGATGATTGAGAACAGCTATTTTAACGGCGAGGACGTCCGCCTCGACGGCGCGATCCGCATGGCACCGCGCTGAATGGCCCGACCCGATCCCTGGCGGCTCGATCCCGCCAGCTATCCGCATCACGCCGCGGTGCAGACCCGGTTCCAGGATCTCGACGTGCTCGGCCACATCAACAACGTGGCCTGGGCCGCGCTGTTCGAGACCGGCCGGGTCAAGTTCAACCACGCTATCGGGCTGGCGGGGCGTCGCGGGCATCGCTGGCTGGTCGCCAACGTCGAGATCAACTATCTGGCTGAGGGGCATTTTCCGGACGATGTCGAGGTCGCGACCGGGATCGGCGAGGTCGGCACGCGATCCTGGCGGATCCTGTCGGCGGCGTTCCAGAAGGGCCGGCCGCTCGCCACGTGCGACGTCACGATCGTGATGAGTGGCGAGACGGGCGCGAAGGCGCTGCCGGATGATTTCCGGGCGGACCTGGGCGAGTGGATGGTGAAGCCGGGGGGCTAGGCGGCGCCCCTATCCCAAACACCACTTCGGCGAAGGCCGGGGCCCAGTTACGCAACACCGATAACGGAGTGCTTCCCTCCCTTACCTCCACCTTCGCGACTGGGCCCCGGCCTCCGCCGGGGTGGTTAGAGCGTGGGGTGAGGCGCGCGCGCTCCTCAATCCACAAACACCGGCTCTCGCTTGCCCATGTGCGCCGCCACCGCCTCCATCATGTTGGGCTTGCCGATCACCTTCACCTGCTCGTCGGTCTCCGCCTCCAGCATCGTCCGCGGATCGGCATCGTGCGCCATGTTGCACAGTCGCTTGGCACCACGGATCGCGTGCGGGTTGCGCGCCGCGATCGTGTGCGCCAGAGTCATCGCCTCGGCGTGCGGATCCTCGACGATGCGGGTGACGAAGCCGTGCGCCAGCGCCTCCGCCGCGTCGAACTCGCGCGCGGTGTAGACCAGCTCGCGCAGCACGTCGTCGCGCACCAGCCCGCGCCAGATCGGGAAGCCGGCCATGTCGGGGACCAGCCCCCAATAGCTCTCGCGGATAGCGAACCGCGCAGTCGGCGCGGCAATGCGGATATCGGCACCCGACATGATCTGGAAGCCGCCGCCGAACGCGACGCCGTGGACCGCCGCGATCACCGGCATCGGCAGGGTGCGCCAGCCCCAGGTGACGTGCTGCGGCAGGATCGAGCCCTGGTCGTTGCGGTCGCGCGAGGTGCCCGATCCGCCCGCCTGCATGCTCGCCATGTCGAGCCCCGCGCAGAACGCCCGCCCCTCGCCCGACAGCACGACGCAGCGAACGTCGGTCCGCGTGGCGAGCGCGTCGATCGCCGCGCCGATCCCCTCGAACATCGCCGGATCCAGCGCATTCATCTTGTCGGCGCGGGACAGCCGGACATCGGCGACACCGCCCTCGACGGTGGTGGAAACGCGGTCGTTCATGGCTCTCTCCTGGTTGCCGCCACGCTATCGGAGCGCCAGCGGCGCGGCAATCGTTGCGCCACGAGTTGCTCCGTGTACGACGGGCGGCATGAGCAGTTTCGATCTCGCGCGGTTCGTCGCGCATGGCTTCGGCGGCCACGGTGCAGCGCTTGGGTTGGCCTATCACGCGCACGGGCCCGACTGGGTCGAGCTCGCGCTGCCTTATGACGAGCGGCTGATCGGCGATCCCGCGAACGGCGTGCTCGCGTCGGGGCCGATCGTGACGATGATGGACATGGCGACCAGCCTGGCGGTGTGGGTCAAGCGCGGCTTCTTCGCGCCCCAGGCGACGGTCGACCTCCGCGTCGATTACCTGCGCCCGGCGACGCCCGGCAAGACCGTAATCGGTCGTGGCGAATGCCTGCGCCTGACCCGCTCGATCGCGTTCGTCCGCGGCGTCGCCTATGACGACGCGATCGACGATCCGCTGGCCCATGTCGCGGGCACCTTCATGATGATGGACGCCGCAGCATGACGCTGCCGCCCTATGCAGCGGTGCTCGGCCTGACGCTCGAGCCGCGCGACGATGCAGCGCCGGTGCTGGTGATGCCGTTCGGCGATCATGTGCTGGGCCGGCCGGGTTTCCTCCACGGTGGCGCTATCTCCGGATTGCTCGAGATGGCAGCGATCGTCGGGCTACAGCACGCGCTGGCGGGGGAAGGCGGCGGCCGAATCAAGCCGGTCAACGTCACGATCGACTTCATGCGCGGCGGCCGCGACAAGCCGACGCGGGCCGAGGGTATCGTCACGCGATTGGGTACGCGGGTAGCGAATGTGGAGGCGATCGCCTGGCAGGACGACCGCGCCAAGCCGATCGCGAGCGCGCGGATGAACTACCTGATCGTGCGAGACTAGGGGGGGGCGGTTGGGCGAGGCGGTCACATTACCCTTTTTCAACCGTCGCTAGAGCTAGATAACTTCAAGTAGAACCAGCCACCTCGTTCGTCATCCCCGCGCAGGCGGGATTCAGACTGGCAAGCGTTGCGGCTGACGTAATGAAATCAGCCAGTATGGATCCCCGTCTGCGCGGGGATGACCGGATAGTTCAACGCAATGTCATCCCGCTCTAGGTTCCCTGAAACTCATTCGTCACCCCGGAGACGGTCTTGAGGTAGGCGAACGCGCAATGCCGCAGGTCTTGATTGCGCGGGAGACACGGGGGCGCAGGGCTTGCCTCCCCCTACTCCCCGCCCTCGCCCAGGTCCCGCGCCACTTTCGGCGCGCGCAGGAGGGCGTCGATGTGGCTGCCTTCGTCGAAGCTCTCGTCGGCGAGGAACTTCAGCTTGGCGGCGTATTTCATCTGCACCCGCGAGGCGACCTCGCGTTGCAGATAGGCGGTGTTGGTGCGTAGCGCCTTCAGCACCGCCTCCTCGTCACGGCCGAGCAGCGGCTTCACGAACACCGTGGCGTGGCGCAGGTCGGGCGACATCCGCACCTCGGTTATCGAAACAACATGCTTCGCGAGCACCGGATCGTGCACGTCGCCGCGCTGGAGGATCTCGCTCAGCACGTGGCGCATCTGTTCGCCGACGCGCAGCGTGCGAACCGATTTGTCTGGTTGATCCTGCTTCATCGTCCCTCCGCCGCGAACCACGCCCCCTCCCACAATCGGGAGAGGGCGTCATTCGATCAGAGCGTGCGCTCGCGCATTTCGACTTCGTAGGTTTCGAGGAAGTCACCCGGCTTGATGTCGGTGTGGCTTTCGAAGGTGACGCCGCATTCGAGACCCGCACGGACCTCCGCGACATCGTCCTTGAAGCGGCGCAGCGACGCGATCTGGCCGTTGTAGACGATCACGTCGTTGCGCGTGATCCGCGCCTTCAACGCCTTGCGGATATAGCCGTCGACGACCAGCAGACCCGCCGCGCGGCCATGCTTGCCCGCGGAGAAGACCTCGCGGATCTCCGCACGACCGACCACCGTCTCGAACGCCTCGGGACCGAGCTCGCCCGCCATGCCGGCGCGGATCTCGTCGATCAGGTCGTAGATGACGTCGTAATATTTCAACGCCACCTTCTGCCGCTCGGCGATCTCGCGTGCCTTGGCATTGGCGCGGACGTTGAAGCCGATGATCGGCGCCCCCGATGCGCCCGCCAGCGTCACGTCGCTCTCGGTGATCCCGCCGACGCCCGAATGCAGCACGCGTGCCTTGATCAGATCGGTCGAGATCTTGTTGATCGACGCCACGATCGCCTCGACCGTTCCCTGCGTATCCGCCTTCACGACCAGCGGATATTCGATCGCCTGCTTGTCCTTCAGCGCCGAGAACATGCTCTCGAGGCTGGCGGGCGTCGACGTCGTCCGCTTCTGGGTCAGCACGCTCGCGCGATACTCCGCGACCTCGCGGGCGCGGGCCTCGTTCTCGACGACCTGCAGCGGATCACCCGCCGACGGCACGCCCGACAGGCCGAGCACCTCGACCGGCATCGACGGACCAGCCTGCTTGAGCTGACGACCCTTGTCGTCGACCAGCGCGCGGACCTTGCCGCTTTCCGCACCGATCACGAACACGTCGCCGACCTTCAGCGTCCCGCGATTGACCAGCACCGTCGCGACCGGGCCACGGCCCTTGTCGAGCTTGGCCTCGATCACGGTGCCTTCGGCCGGCCGATCCGGGTTGGCGGCGAGTTCGAGCAGTTCGGCCTGGAGCTGGATCTTCTCGATCAGCTCGTCGAGCCCGGTCTTCTTCAGTGCCGACACCTCGACGTCCTGGACGTCGCCGCCCATCTCCTCGACCACGACCTCTTCGCTCAGCAGGCGCTCGCGCACCTTCTGCGCATTGGCCTCGTGCTTGTCGATCTTGTTGATCGCCACAATCATCGGCACGCCGGCCGCCTTGGTGTGGTTGATCGCCTCGATCGTCTGCGGCATCAACCCGTCGTCGGCGGCGACCACCAGCACGACGATGTCGGTGATGTCCGCACCGCGCGCGCGCATCTGCGTGAACGCCTCATGGCCCGGCGTGTCGAGGAAGGTGATCTTCGACTTGTCCTTCAGCGTGACCTGATACGCGCCGATATGCTGGGTGATGCCACCCGCTTCGCCGCGCACCACATCGGTGCCGCGCAGCGCGTCGAGCAGCGAGGTCTTGCCGTGATCGACATGGCCCATGATCGTGACCACCGGCGGCCGCGGCTGCAGCGATTCCGCCGCATCCTCGACGGTGTCGATCGCGAGATCGATATCGGCGTCCGACACGCGGGTCAGGTTGTGGCCGAATTCGGTGACGAGCAGCTCGGCAGTGTCCTGATCGATCGTCTGGTTCATGGTGACGGGCATGCCCATCTTGAACAGCGCCTTCACCAGATCCGCGCCCTTTTCGGCCATGCGGTTGGCGAGTTCCTGGACGGTGATCGCCTCGGGAACCTGAACGTCGCGGACCTGCTTGGCCTGCGCCTCGCGCGGGCCGCCGAAGTGACGCTTTTCCTTTTCACGCGCGCGCTTCAGCGCTGCGAGACTGCGGGCACGTGCGCCATCACCGTCGCCGAGCGCACGGGTGACCGTGAGCTTGCCCGACGTGCGGCGATCGTCGCCCTTGCGGTCGCGCTGCTGCGGCCGGCTGGCGGGCGAGTTGCGCGGCGTCGCGACGCCGCTCGGGAGCGGACGATTGCCCTGGGCCGATGCACCACCGGCGGCAGCACCCGACGGGGCCGCGGGTGCGGCCTCCGCAGCGGGAGCAGGCGCGGCGACGGGGCGCGGCGGAGGGCGTTCGGGACGTGCCACCGGCGAAAACCGGCGCGGCGCAGGCAGCGACGGATCGCGGCCCAGCTCCAACGTCGGGGCAGGCGCAGGCGGTGGTGCAGGAGTAGGCGCGGGAACGGGCGCCGGAGCAGGCGCAGCGGCGACGGGGGCCGGCGCCGGTGCGGGCTCAGGTGCCTTGGTAACGACAGGCGCAGGCGCGGCGACGGGTTCCGCCGCGGGTGCGGCCGCCACGGGCTCGGGCGCGGGAGCAGGCTCGGGCGCTGCAGGCGCAGCCGCTTCGACGCGCTTCTCGTCGGCGCGACGCTTGTCGTCCTCTGCCGTCTTGGCACGCTCCGCCTCGGCGCGACGGCGCGCGTCCTCGAGCGAATTCATGCGCTGTTCTTCGGCCTCGCGAAGCAGCTTGGCCTGGCGCTCCTGCGCGGACAGGTTGCTCGCCGGCGCGGCGGGCGCGCGGGCGGGTTCCGGCGCGCGCGCAACGGGCGCAGCGGCGGGTGCCGGCTCGGGAGCGGCCTGCTCCTGGACGGGTGCTTCGGCCTCGCCCGGGCGACCACCGAGGACCCGGCGGCGCTTCACTTCGACCACCACCGTGTTGGAGCGGCCGTGGCTGAAGCTCTGCTTCACCTGGCCGGTCTCGACGGTGCGCTTCAGCCCCAGCGGCGTGCGCATGCCGAGCTTCGGCTTTTCGTTGTCGGTCTCGCTCACTCAAATTCCTCGATGCTGTCTACGGCCGGTAGCATGCCCGGAAAACCGGACGCCGTTGCGCCTTGCGAGGCCGTTTCGCAAGGTGCGGGTAAAGGTTCGGGTCCGATAAAATGCAGCCAGCGGGCGAGCGCATCGCTCACCCGCTTCGCCGCAGCGCGGTCGGTCAGACCGATATGTACCACATTCTCGCGGCCTAGCGCCAACGACAATATGGTGCGGGGCATCGGGAGTGCCAAGCCCCTGACATCGCTGCCCTCCCGATCGGAACCGACTCGCCACGCCTGGTCGAGCTTGCGGTTGCCGTCGGTGCCCGCATCGGCGGCATGGTACAGCGCGTGAAGCTGGCCCTGCCGCGCCGCGGTTTCGATCTTGTCGCTGCCGGTCAGCAAGGTGCCCCCCTTCGCCTCCAGCCCCAGCCGGTCGAGCGCGTTGCGCTGCAACGCCGCCTCGATCAGCGCGGGCAGATCGGCGGGAATCGTGAACTCGGCGGTCTTGAACGCGCGGGCGAGCACGCCCTTCAGCTTGCCCTTCCGGATCGCGGTTTCCAGCGTGTCGCGGGTCACCCCGATCCATGCCCCCCGCCCCGGCGCCTTGGCGCGCACGTCGGGTAGGATCGTACCATCGGGGGCGAGCGCAAGCCGCACGAGGTGATTGCGGCTGTCGCGGTCCTGCGAGAGGATGCATTTGCGGATCGGATCGGCGGCGGTCATGCGCTCGCCTCCCCATCAACTACCATCTTGTCCGCTACCACCCCGGCGGAGGCTGGAGCCCAGTCGGGGAAGGCAGATGACGATGGACAGCCCGTCATCACGGGAGCCTCTCCACCCCGGCCCCGGCCTTCGCCGGGATGGTGGGATGCGTTACGGGTGCCGCGTTCTAGCTGCTCATCGGGAGACGTCCGCATGAGCGTCTCCCTTTGTCGGCGGCGCGTCGCGGTCGGCGATCAGTTGACCGCCCGCGCCGTAATTCTCGGTCGAGACTTCCTCGATCACGATCTGCACCGCGGCCGGGTTCTTACCGAGGCGCGCGACGAGGGACGCGGTGACGTCGGCGACGATCCCCGCTTTCTGGTCGTGGTCCGCGGTGCCCGCGATACGGATCGAAACGAACGGCATCAGGCTTCGTCCGCTCCCTTGGCGTCGGCCGCTTCGGCGGGCGAGTCGTCGCCGGGCGCGTCTTCGGCTTCCGCTTCCGCCGGCTCGTCGTCGAACCAGTGCGCGCGGGCGGCCATGATGATCTCGTTGCCCTGTTCGTCGCTGAGACCATAGTCGCTGAGAATGCCGCCCTTCGGCTCGGGGCGCTTGGGGGCGTCCTCGTTGCGGCGCCGCGGTTCGACGCGCTTCTTCTCGACCAGTTCGTCGGTCGCGAGATCGGCGAGATCGTCGAGCGTCTTGATGCCCGCCTTGCCGAGCGTCACCAGCATCGCCTCGGTCATATAGGGCATGCCGGCGAGCGCGTCGTCGACGCCCAGCGCCTTGCGCTCCTCACGCGCGGCTGCCTCGCGGCGGTCGAGCGCTTCCTGCGCGCGGCTCTGCAGCTCCTGGCCGAGATCCTCGTCGAAGCCCTCGATCGATGCGATCTCCTCGAGATCGACATAGGCGACCTCTTCGAGCGCACCGAAGCCCTCGGCGACCAGCAGCTGCGCGAGCGTCTCGTCGACGTCGAGTTCGTTCTGGAACATCTCCGAGCGCTCGACGAATTCCTTCTGCCGCTTCTCGCTGGCGTCCTGCTCGGTCAGGATGTCGATAGCCTTGCCGGTCAGCTGGCTGGCGAGGCGGACGTTCTGGCCGCGGCGGCCGATCGCAAGGCTGAGCTGATCGTCGGGAACGACCACCTCGATCCGGTCCTCTTCCTCGTCGATCACGACGCGGCTGACCGATGCGGGCTGCAGCGCGTTGACGACGAAGGTAGCGGTGTCGGGCGACCAGGGGATGATGTCGATCTTCTCGCCCTGCATCTCCTGCACGACGGCCTGGACGCGGCTGCCCTTCATGCCGACGCAGGCGCCGACCGGGTCGATCGACGAATCGCGGCTGATCACGCCGATCTTGGCGCGGCTACCGGGATCGCGCGCGGCGGCCATGATCGTGATGATGCCGTCGTAGATCTCGGGCACTTCCTGCGCGAACAGCTTCTTCATGAAATCGGGATGCGCGCGGCTGAGGAAGATCTGCGGTCCACGGTTTTCGCGACGGACGTTGAGGATCAGCGAGCGGATGCGGTCGTTGACGCGGACGACCTCGCGCGGGATCTGCGCGTCGCGACGGATCACGCCCTCGGCACGGCCCAGATCGACGACGATGTGGCCGAATTCGACGCGCTTGACGACGCCGGTGATGATCTCGCCCTGGCGATCCTTGAACTCTTCGAACTGACGCTCGCGCTCGGCGTCGCGGACCTTCTGGAAGATCACCTGCTTGGCGGCTTGCGCGGCGATCCGGCCGAACTCGATCGGGGGCAGCGGATCGACGATATAGTCGCCGACGACCGCATCCTTCTGCAGCTTCTCGGCGCCCTTCAGGTCGACCTGCTTGAAGTAATCGTCGACCGCCTCGACCACCTCGACGACGCGCCACAGGCGGAGATCGCCGGTCTGCGGGTCGAGCTTGGCGCGGATGTCGTTCTCGGCGCCGTAGCGCGCGCGGGCGGCGCGCTGGATCGCGTCCTCCATCGCCTCGATGACGATGCCCTTGTCGATCATCTTTTCCGACGCGACCGAATTCGCGATCGCGATCAGCTCCGCACGGTTTGCGGTGGCAACGCTGGCCATCAATTCTGTCCTTCCATCTCGGCGTCGTCGTCGGACGCCGCTTCATCGTCTTCGAATTCTTCGGCACCGAGGCTCACCAGCGGCGCGGTCGCGGCGAGCAGCCGATCGGTGATCGTCAGCTTGGCCTCGCCGATCTGGTCGAGCCCGACCGTCATCGGCTGGTGCCCGCGCACGTCGATCGTCACCCGGTCGCCGTCGACGCCGACCAAGTCGCCGGTCAGCACCTTGCGCCCGTCGACCGCCTCGATCAGCCGCAGCCGCGCCTCGTGCCCGGCCCAGTCGGCATAGTCCTTGGCGCGGGTCAGCGGCCGGTCGATGCCTGGCGACGACACTTCGAGCCGGTACGCTTCCTCGATCGGGTCCTTTTCGTCGAGCACATCGGAAACCCGGCGCGACAGTTCGGCGCAATCGTCGATCGTGAGCTGGCGGGTGTCGGGGCGCTCGGCCATGATCTGGAGCGTCGGGTCGGACTTGCCGCCGGTCATCTTGATGCGCACGAGATCGAAGCCGAGCGCCTTGGCCTCGGGTTCGATCAGGGTCGTCAGCAGGGCGATGTCGGCCATTGCGGCTCAGGTCCAATACATGCGTCGTCGTCGCCGGAACCGGGTGGCTCCAGCCTCTTCACCGCTAGCGATGTAGAGAATGTGCTTGCGATATAGTCCGGCGCGACGGACTAGGCAAGCGTCGCAACCGGGGTGCGCCCGTCCGCGTTGCGCGGGGCGTGTCCCGCACCCGCCCCGTCCATGAGGAGCCAGTGATGATCCGATCCGCCCTGTTCGCTACCGCCTTGCTCAGCACGAGCGCCGCTTGCGCCGCGCCCGTCGAGTCGCAGGCGGGTGCCGCCGCTGCGGCGCTGCCGTTCCGGACGACGGTGCTCGCCAATCTCGACGCGCCCTGGGCGATCGCGGTGCTGCCCGACGGGCGCATGCTGGTGACCGAAAAGCAGGGGCAGATGCTGCTGCTGTCGGCGGATGGCAAGCAGCGCCGCAGCATCGCCACCATCGCAGTCGATTCGGCCGGCCAGGGCGGGTTGATGGACGTCGTACTCGCGCCGGGCTTCGCGCAGAACCGCCATGTCTATTTCAGCTATTCTGCCGCTGGGCCGGGCGGCAAGGGCGTGGTGCTGGCACGCGGCAGATTGGAAGGCGCGGCGGGCACCGAGCGGCTGGGCGGGATCGAGACCTTGTTCAGCGCGCGGCCCTTCGTCGAGGGGAATGGCCATTATTCAGGGCGGATCGCCTTCTCCCCTGACGGTCGACATCTGTTCTTCACCAATGGCGAGCGGCAGAAGTTCACGCCCGCGCAGGACAAGTCGATGACGCTCGGCAAGGTCCTGCGCCTGACGCTGGACGGCAAGCCCGCGCCGGGCAACCCGCTGGCGGCACAAGGCTTCGCGCCCGAGGTGTGGAGCTACGGCCATCGCAATCTGCTCGGCATCGCGTTCGATGCGCAGGGCAATCTGTGGGAGCAGGAGATGGGGCCGAAGGGCGGCGACGAGGTCAACCTCATCCGGCCCGGGGCCAATTACGGCTATCCCAACGCGTCGAACGGCAGCCACTACGACGGCCGCGACATCCCTGATCACAAACCCGGCGACGGCTATGAGGCGCCAAAGGTCTGGTGGAATCCGGTGATCTCGCCGGGCGGACTGATGATCTATTCGGGCGATCTGTTCCCGGCGTGGAAGGGCGACGCGTTCATCGGTGGCCTGTCGTCGCAGGCGCTGGTCCGGGTCGATCTCGACGGAACCAGCGCGCGCAAGGGCGACCAATGGGCGATGGGTGCGCGCATCCGCGACGTCGACCAGACCGCGGACGGCGCGATACTGGTGATCGAGGACGGTGACGACGGCTCGCAGGGGCGCCTGCTGAAGCTCATGCCCCCGCCGGCCTGATGCTAGATACGACCACCGACCCCGAGCGCGATTTCCAAACGGGCCCGCGCTACGATTTCCGGCGAGTCCGGCACGACGACCTGCCGATGCTGCGGCGCTGGCTGGCGACGCCGGCCGCGCGCCAATGGTGGGGCGATCCGCGCCGGGAGGCGGACCTGATCCGCGCCGATTTCGACGAGCCGGCGATGACGATGCTGATCGTCGCGCTCGACGGGCGGCCGTTCGCCTTCGCGCAGCATTATGCGGTCCATGCCTGGCCGCAGCCGCAATTCGCGCATCTGCCGCGGGGCACGCGCGCGATCGACACCTTCATCGGCAACCCCGCGCTGATCGGGCGCGGCCACGGCACCGCCTATCTGCGTCTGCTCGCCGAACATCTCCGCCGCGGCGGGGTGCCGATCGTCGCGATCGACCCCGATGTCCGCAATACCCGTGCGCGCCGCGCCTATGCCCGCGCAGGCTTCAGGCGCGAACGCCTGGTCGGGGTCGCCAAGCGCCCTGCGGTGGTGATGCTGTTCGACGATTGATCGCAAGCGCGCGGCGTGGAAGGAGCACGGCGTGGCCAAGCTCTATTTCTACTACGCGTCGATGAACGCGGGTAAATCGACCAATCTGCTCCAGGCGGACTTCAACTATCGCGAACGCGGGATGGCGACGATGCTGTTCACCGCCGCGGTCGACGATCGCTTCAAGCCGGGCACGATCACCTCCCGGATCGGGCTGGAGGCGCCCGCCACCCCGTTCGACACCGGGACCGACCTGGCCGCCTGCGTCGCCGCGCGGCATGCCGACGATCCGCTCGCCTGCGTGCTGGTCGACGAGGCACAGTTCCTCACCGGCATCCAGGTCGCGCAGCTCGCGCGGATCTGCGATTCGATGGGCATTCCGGTGCTCGCCTATGGGCTGCGCACCGATTTCCAAGGGCGGTTGTTCGAAGGCGCGGCGCGGCTGCTGGCGATCGCCGACTCGCTGATCGAGATCAAATCGGTCTGCGTCTGCGGGCGCAAGGCGACGATGAACCTGCGGGTCGACGCAGCCGGCAACCCGATCGCGGAGGGCAAGCAGACCGAGATCGGCGGCAACGACCGCTACCTCGCCCTGTGCCGCCGGCATTTCGGCGAGGCGCTGCTGAGCTGATCGCCTCCCCTCCCGACTAACCACCACCCCGGCGAAGGCCGGGGCCCAGGTGGGAGACGATCGTAACGGAGGGTGGCGCTACATCACTCGAGCCTTCCCAACTGGGCCCCGGCCTTCGCCGGGGTGGTTTCACGGCGGCGCCGGAACGCCACGGGAGCGGCGTTCCAGCGCGGCCATCACTCGACTAGCCGCCGCCCACTGCACCCCCTACATGCTTCGGCATGAGCCCCGATCACATCGTCTACCGCAGCGCCGTCTGGATCATTCCGCTGGTGATCGCGATCGTGTTCCATGAAGTCGCGCACGGCTGGGTTGCGAAGTGGCTCGGCGATCCGACCGCGGCCGAGCGCAAGCGGCTGAGCTTCAACCCGCTGCGCCATGTCGATCCGATCGGCACCATCGTCCTGCCGCTCGGTCTGGCGATCGCGCATGCGCCGGTGTTCGGCTGGGCCAAGCCGGTGCCGGTAATTGCCGAACGCCTGCGCAATCCGCGGTTCGGGATGATGGCGGTGGCGCTCGCCGGCCCGGGCATGAACCTCGCGCTGGCAACGATCGCGGCGGTGTTGCTGGGTCTGTTCGGCAACGCGATCGGAACCGGTCAGCCCGGCAGCATGGGCGCGTTCGTGATCGCGAACCTTGTCAACTTCTTGATCGTCAACGTCTTCCTGGCGCTGTTCAACCTGATGCCGCTGCCGCCCTTCGATGGCGGGCATGTCGTGCAGGGTCTGCTGCCGCGGCCGCTCGCGGCGCAATACGCCAAGCTGGTGCCGTTCGGGCTCCTGATCATGATTTTCCTGCTGGTGTTGCTGCCGATGGCATTTCCCCAGGCGAATGTGGTCGCACGGCTGGTGGTGCCGCCGGCCGAAGCGGTGGTGCGGATGTTCCTGTCGCTCGCCGGCGCGATCGCCTGATCGGGGCTCCTGAACGGGAACGCGCAGTGGATGGCTGGCTGATCCTCGACAAGCCGCTCGGGCTCGGCTCGACCCAGGGCGTGTCCTCGGTCAAGCGCGCGCTGCGCCAGGGCGGCTATGGCAAGGCGAAGGTGGGGCATGGCGGGACGCTCGATCCGCTCGCGACCGGCGTGCTGCCGATCGCGATCGGCGAGGCCACCAAGCTCGCCGGGCGGATGCTCGACAGCGACAAGGTGTACGACTTCACGATCAGGTTCGGGGTACAGAGCGATACGCTGGACCTCGAGGGTGCAGTGGTTGCGGAGAGCGACGTCAGGCCGACGCTGGCAGCGTTGGAGGCTGTGCTGCCGCGCTTTACCGGGCCGATTTCACAGGTGCCGCCGTCCTATTCGGCGCTGAAGGTCGACGGCAAACGCGCTTACGCGCTGGCCCGAGCCGGTGAAGACGTGGTTCTCGCTAGCCGCGACGTAACGGTCCACGCACTTCATTCCTCCACATTACGGGGAGGGGGACCGTTCCCGCCAGCGAATGGTGGAGGGGGCCCTCCACAAGCGGGATCGCTCGTGGAGCGCCCCCTCCACCATCCTGCGGATGGTCCCCAGCGGCAGGTCGATCATGCCCCGCATGATCGAGGATCGTCCGGGGGACGATCCGACCTGCCGCTCCGTCCCGGGGAGGAATTGGGCGAGATCACCCTCACTGCGCATGTCTCGAAGGGCACCTATATCCGCAGCCTGGCGCGCGACATCGCGCTCGCGCTCGGCACGGTCGGCCATGTCACCATGCTCCGTCGTATCAAGGCAGGGCCGTTCGACCTCTCCTCGGCGATATCGCTGGACAAATTGGCGGAAGCCGGTATGGCGCGCGGCCTGGAACAATTACTCCTGCCATTGAGGGCGGGGCTGGACGACATCCCGGCTCTCGCGCTCGACCCCGACCAGGCAGGAGCGCTCCGACAGGGGCGTGTGCTGGCCGGGTTCGCTGCCGATGATGGCCTCCGCTTCGCGTGCATGGACGATGTTCCGGTCGCGCTCGTCGAGGTCCGTGACGGAAACGTCCATGTCGTCCGCGGCTTCAATCTCGCGATGTCGAAGGAAAACGAATGACGATCACTGCCGAGCGCAAGGACGCGCTCATCAAGGAACATGGCCGCGTCGAAGGCGACACCGGTTCCCCCGAAGTCCAGGTCGCGATCCTGACCGAACGGATCCGCAACCTGACCGAACATTTCAAGGGCCATGCGAAGGACAATCATTCGCGCCGTGGCCTGCTGATGATGGTCAACAAGCGGCGCACGCTGCTCGACTATCTCCGTCACCGCGACGGCCAGCGCTATCTCGATCTGATCGCGAAGCTCGGCCTACGCAAGTAACCGCGAACGGCGCCCTCGGGCGCCGTTCTTGCATCCAGGATACCTCCGCTTCGATGCGGAGGCACATGCCAGCTAGCAATAAGGCGACACTGGCGGGGCCACGAAAGGCCCTGAACCGCCGCGGGCCGGCTTAGCCCGCAGATAGGCCCCGCACGCATCTGGCGTGCGGAGTGAAGGAAAATACATGTTCGATACCAAGAAGGTAAGCATCGAGTGGGGCGGAAAGACCCTCACGCTCGAGACCGGCCGCGTCGCTCGTCAGGCCAATGGCGCGGTTCTCGCGACGTTGGGCGAGACCGTGGTGCTCTGTGCGGTCACCGCCGCGCGCACGGTCAAGGAAGGGCAGGATTTCTTCCCGCTCACCGTCCACTATCAGGAAAAATTCTCGGCCTCGGGTCGCATCCCCGGCGGCTTCTTCAAGCGCGAGCGCGGCGCGACCGAGAAGGAGACGCTGACCAGCCGTCTCATCGATCGCCCGATCCGGCCGCTGTTCCCGGAAGGCTTCTACAACGAGATCAACGTGATCTGCCAGGTTCTCAGCTATGACGGCGAGAACGAGCCCGACATGCTCGCGATGGTCGCGGCATCGGCGGCGCTGACGATCTCCGGCGTTCCGTTCATGGGCCCGATCGGCGCAGCGCGCGTCGGCTATGTGGATGGCGAGTACATCCTCAACCCGACCAGCGAGCAGATCAAGGAAGGCGATCTTGACCTCGTCGTCGCCGCCACGCACAATGCAGTAATGATGGTCGAATCCGAAGCCAAGGAGCTTTCGGAAGAGGTCATGCTGGGCGCGGTCCAGTTCGCGCACGTCGCCTGCCGCGAGGCCGCCGACGCGATCATCGACCTGGCCGAGCAGGCCGCCAAGGATCCGTGGGAAATGGCCGAGCAGGCCGATCTCTCCGCGGCCAAGGACAAGCTGAAGAAGCTGGTCGGCAAGGACATCGCGGCTGCCTACAAGGTGACCGACAAGTCCAAGCGTTCGAACCTTCTCAACGAGGCGCGCGCGAAGGGCAAGGCGGCGTTCGCCGATGCCGCGCCGCAGGACCAGATGGCCGCCGGCAAGCTGATGAAGAAGCTGGAAGCGGAGATCGTTCGCGGCGCCATCCTGAAGGACGGCACCCGCATCGACGGTCGCACCACCACGCAGATCCGTCCGATCGAGTCGATGGTGCACTTCCTGCCGCGCACGCATGGCTCGGCGCTGTTCACGCGTGGCGAGACGCAGGCGATCTGCACCACCACGCTCGGCACCCGCGACGCCGAGCAGATGATCGACGGTCTCGACGGCCTGTCGTACCAGCACTTCATGCTGCACTATAACTTCCCGCCCTATTCGGTCGGCGAAGTCGGTCGCTTCGGCGCCCCCGGGCGTCGCGAAGTCGGCCACGGCAAGCTCGCCTGGCGCGCGCTGCACCCGGTGATGCACATGAAGCAAGACTTCCCGTACCCGCTCCGCGTCATCTCCGACATCACCGAGTCGAACGGCTCGTCGTCGATGGCGACGGTGTGCGGCGGTTCGCTGTCGATGATGGACGCCGGCGTGCCGCTGAAGCGCCCGGTGTCGGGCATCGCAATGGGCCTGATCCTCGAAGGCAAGAACTTCGCGGTGCTTAGCGACATCCTCGGCGACGAGGATCACCTCGGCGACATGGACTTCAAGGTCGCGGGCACGTCCGAAGGCATCACCACGATGCAGATGGACATCAAGATCGCGGGCATCACCGAAGAGATCATGAAGGCCGCGCTCGATCAGGCGAAGGAAGGCCGCGCGCACATCCTGGCGGAAATGGCCAAGGCGCTCGACCACACCCGCGAGGAACTGTCGGCGCACGCACCGCGCATCGAGACCTTCACGATCGACAAGTCGAAGATCCGTGAAGTCATCGGCACCGGCGGCAAGGTGATCCGTGAGATCGTCGCCACTACCGGCGCGAAGGTCGACATCGACGATGAGGGCGTGATCAAGGTGTCGTCGTCCGACACGTCGCAGATCGAAGCCGCGATCAAGTGGATCAAGGGCCTCGTCGAGGAAGCGGAAGTCGGCAAGGTCTACGACGGCAAGGTCGTCAACCTGGTCGATTTCGGCGCCTTCGTGAACTTCATGGGCGGCAAGGACGGTCTCGTCCACGTCTCCGAGATCCGCAACGAGCGGGTCGAGAAGGTCGCGGACGTGCTGAGCGAAGGGCAGCCGGTGAAGGTGAAGGTCCTCGAGATCGATCCGCGCGGCAAGGTTCGCCTGTCGATGCGCGTCGTCGATCAGGAAACTGGCGCCGAGCTGGAGGACACCCGTCCGGCGCGCGAACCGCGTGAAGGCGGCGACCGTGGTCCGCGCGGCCCGCGCCGTGACGGCGACGGTGGTCGTGGCCCGCGCGGCGAAGGCGGCGGTGGCCGTGGCGAAGGTCGGGGCGACCGTGGCCCCCGTCGCGATGGCGACGGCGGCCGTGGCCCGCGTCGCGACGGCGGCGGCGAGCGCGGCCCGCGGCCCGAGCGTGCGGGCGACGACGCCCCCGCGCCCGAGTTCGCACCTGCGTTCCTGAACAACGATCGCGACTGATCGGTTCGCCTCGGCGATCGATCCGAAGGGGGCTCGGGAAACCGGGCCCCTTTTTCGTCGGTGCCCCCGAAATGTCGGCCCCCGCCACGAACCGGTACGCTCATCTCCTATAGTGGCGACATGGAGATGCTGCGTTCATGGTCGATGACGGCCACCTCATCGGCGTGGCTGATCGCGGCCCGCCAGCGCGTGCTCCGCATCTGGCGCGGCACCGGTTATGGCATGGTGCTCGACGAGCTTGACCTGTTCCGCGATCGCGGGATGAGGATCCTGGTCCTGATCGGCTGGGCCTCTACCGCTGCGATGGCGATCCTGGGATGGCTGGCGGGCAACGTCATGACGATCGCGGTGGTGGCGCTATCGGCCGCCACCACCGTCCTGCCAACGCTGTTGCTGCTCCGCAAGCGGCACGACCGCGTCGCCAGGCTGCTGACCGGATCGATGGCGGTGATCCACCCCGCGCTTGCGCTGTACCTGCTGCACGGCGAGGGGTGGAGCGCCTATGCGAGCATGTATTCGTTCGTGGCGCTCGCCTCGCTGATCGTGTTGTGCGACTGGCGCCCGATCGCGATCGCGACCATTCTGACCGTCACGCATCACGTCACCGCCAGCGCCCGACAGATCGGCGGCGATGGGCCGGACGCGGAGATCCTGATCCACGCGCTGGCGCTCACACTGCAGGCGGTCGTGCTTTGCTACGTCACCGCGCAATTGCGGGCGCTGATGACTCATCAGCACAAGGCGCGCATCGAGAGCGACCGGCTCGCCAGCCTTGCGATCGACGCACGGGGCGAACTCGAGGCTGCGTTGGCGCGGAGCATCGCGGTCGAACGGCGCGAGGCCATCGAGCGCGAGCAGCGCCGCGGTGGTCGAACTCGCCAAGCGCACCACCACGATCCATGGCTTCGTCACTTCGATCCAGGAGATCGCCGCCAACACCAGCCTGCTCGCGCTCAATGCGACGATCGAGGCCGTGCGCGCGGGCGAGGCCGGGCGCGGCTTTCGCATTGTCGCGGCGGAGGTCAGCAATCTGGCCGAACAGACGCGCGGGGCGTCGGGCGAGATCGGCGTGCTGGCGGGATCGGTCGAGACCGGCGCGCAGATCGCGAACGGCGCGCTGGCCGATATCGCCGCCACGATCGATCAACTGTCCAACGCCGCGGAAACGATCCGGTCGGAGGTCAGTCACCACCACCATACCGCGACCGCGATCGAACGCATCGCGCGCACCACTGCCGAACAGATGGACAAGATCGCGGACGAGATGACCGGCGTCGCGCAGGTCGCGGGCAAGACCGCCAGCCTGTCCGACTGTGTCGCTGGCGCCGCCACCGGGCTATCCGCGACCGCGCAGCAGCTGCTCGCGGCGACCGACCGGTTCGTGGTCCAGCTGAAGGCGGCCTAGAACATGATGTCGTCAGACTGACCCAGCCCGTTCGTCCCGAGTAGTCATCGAGTAGCCGGTAGGCGTATCGAGATGGCATATCGAAGGACAGGTTGGCGCTTGGAACCTGTGCCTCGGTACGAGCTCTCGATACGCCCGTGCGGGGCTTCTCGATCTCTACTCGGCACGAACGGCCGGGGTAGGATCAGCGTGCCCTAGCTCAGTCCGGCAGACCTTTCGTCAGTTCCTGAAGCCGGGATCGATCCGGTCGAGCTTGCGCAGCAAGGCGGGCCAGGCGAGTCGTTCCGCCAGCATCCCCATCCCCTTGGGATTGGACTGGTTGGCGACCTTGTGGTCCACGCCCTGCGGCGGATTGTTGAGGTTCTCGCGCCCCGCCGACAGCATCAGCACCTGCGCCTCGCACGCGCGCTCCAAGAAATAGAGCCGCAGGAAGCAGGCGCCGACGCTCTCGCCGACCGCGAGCGTGCCGTGGTTGCGCAGGATCATCGCGTTCTTGGTGCCGATATCGGCGACCAGCCGCTCGCGCTCCTCCAGGTCGGTCGCGATGCCCTCATAGTCGTGGTACGCGACGTCGTGCCCCGCGATCATCGACGTCTGGGTATGCGGCAGAAGCCCAAACGCCATCGCCGACACCGCCTGTCCGTGCGGGGTGTGCAGGTGCATCACCGCCGCCGCATCGTCGCGCGCCATGTGGATGGCCGAATGGATGGTGAAGCCCGCCGGGTTGACCGGGTGATCGGTCTTGCCGACCGGCTGGCCGTGGACATCGATCTTGACCAGGCTCGACGCGGTGATCTCCTCGAACATCATGTCGTACGGATTGATCAGGAAGTGATGCTCGGGCCCCGGCACCCGCGCCGAAAGATGCGTGAAGATCAGGTCGTCCCAACCGTAGAGCGCCACCAACCGGTACGCCGCCGCGAGATCCACCCGCGCCTCCCACTCGCCCGGCGCCATCTGGTTGTCGGCGGTCGAGTCGATCGATGCGAGCGTGGCCATGGGTCTCTCTCCGATTGTCGTTTGCCGACAACCATACCCGTTTCGCGAGCCCTGCTCAACGGCGCGAGATGGAAGAGCATACCGGGAGGTGGAAACTGGGCGAGTTTTGGAGTGGGCCGCCGTTCATTCGTCTACCACCTCCGTCACCCCGGACTTGATCCGGGGCCCCGCTCTCTATCCAAGCCGAGCCTCGGTGACGCACTTATCGGGCCCCCGGATCAAGTCCGGGGTGACGGCAAGAGTCGAGGAGAAGGAGGATCAGGAACAGCGATTCTCACCGCCGCGCAGACCGAGTGGGGAGCTTCTGTTGCCCGGTGCTCCCCGTACCGCTGGAATCCGCTTCTGTTGCCCGGTGCGGTCCAACCGCGCTATTTTAGAGTAACTTCAGGCCGTTAAGCCCTTAGTTACGCCGCAATCGCGAGTGCTTCGTTATCGTTGGCACTTGTGTATGGGCCGTCACGGTGGTCCCATTCCGAGCAAAAGAAAGCGCTTTTCAACACACGTCGATCCTGGTTCGACCCCGTCATCGCCACCCGTTGCCGGAGGGCGGTGGTGGAGTCGCCGGGTACTGCCCCCGGGTCCGCTGCGCCTATTGTACGCAATCCTTTATCGCCATAGTCGGTTGGCCGAAGCCCGCCGACGCGACCGATATAGGCTCGCCCCCCGCGCCGTGCAAACCCCGCCTTTCGCTCGCCACAATAAAGGACCATAGCGACCGGATCATGTTGACCCAGCGTTCCCGCTACGCCCTTCGCGCGATGCTGTTCCTCGCCGAAGCGCCACCTGGTGGGCCGCCGATCCCGATGACGCGGATCGCGGCCGAAGCGAACGTGCCGCGCAAGTTCCTGGAACTGATCCTCGCCGATTTGCGCGATGCCGGCTTCCTGCACAGCCATCGCGGCAAGATGGGCGGCTATCGCCTGTCGCGGCCGTCGCACCTGATCTCGCTGGGCGAGATCATTCGGGTGATCGAAGGTCCGCTGGCGCTCATCCCCTGCGTCAGCCGTACCGCTTACCGCGCCTGCAAGGATTGTCGTAGCGAAGCCGACTGCGCGATCCGCCACGCGATGCTCCGGGTGCGCGACGAAACCGCGCGTATCCTCGACGGCACCAGCCTCGCCGATGCGAACAGCGAGGATCTGGCGGCGGCCTGAACGGCCCGCGGCCCGGTCAGACCCGCGGACGCGCCTGCAGTTCGTCGCGAATCTCGCGCAGCAGGGTGATGTCGGCAGGCTCGGCGACCTGCGGGACCTCCGCCTTCGGCACCATCCGGTTTACCGCGCGGATGATCATGAAGACGATGAACGCGATGATCAGGAAGTTGACAGCGGCGGTGATGAACGCGCCATAGCCGAACAACGGCACACCCGCCTTCTTCAGCGCGCCATAATCGGTCGACCCGGCCAGCGCCGCCGGGACCGGCCCGAGTGTCACGAAGTAGCTCGAGAAATCGAGCCCGCCGAATATCCGCCCGATGATCGGCATCAGCACGTCGTCGGTCAGCGAGGTCACGATCTTGCCGAACGCGGCACCGATGATCACCGCCACCGCCAGATCGAGCACGTTGCCGCGCATGACGAAGGTCTTGAACTCTTTCAGCATGCGCAGGCCCCGATCATGATGGTGCCCATAGGCTAGGTCACGATAGGCTATTCGCCAAGCCCGCAGCGTGTACTATATCGATGGCACAGAGCCAGGAGGGTGTTCATGACGCTACGTTTCATCGCTGCCGCCGCCATGGCCGCTTCGCTCGCGGGGTGCGGGATCAATTCGATCCCAACCGCGGAGGAAAAGGTCAACGCGCGCTGGGCCGATGTCCAGAACGACTATCAACGCCGCGCCGATCTCATCCCCAACCTCGTCGCGACCGTGAAAGCCGCGGGCGCGCAGGAAAAGAGCATCCTCGTCGAGGTCACCCAGGCCCGTGCCGGCGCCAATGCGGTGACGCTGTCGCCCGAGGAGTTGAGCGATCCGAGCAAGGTCCGCCAGTACGAACGCGCACAGAACAATGTAAGCCTGTCGCTCCAGCGCATGCAGGAGGCGTATCCCGAGCTGAAGTCGCAGGGCAATTACACCACGCTGATGAGCCAGCTGGAAGGCACCGAGAACCGCATCGTCATCGCTCGCCGCGACTACAACACCGCGGTGCAGGAATATAACACGCGGATCCGCACCTTCCCCGACGCGGTCGGCGCCAAGATCTTCTACGGCGCCAAGCCCAAGGTGCCGTTCCAGGCAACGAGCGCCAATGCCGAAGTCGCGCCGACCGTGAACTTCGGGAACGGCGGCTGACCCGCGGCGGCGGGCGGCGGCGGCTGGAGGCGGCGATGCGCGCGATCTCTTCGGTGCGGTCGATCGCCTGGCTGGCGTTGCTGCTCGCCATGCTGGCTCCCGCGGTCGCGGCGGCACAGACTTTTCCGCCCTTCACCGGGCTGGTGGTCGATGCCGCCAACGTCCTGACGCCCGAAGCGGAGGCCGATCTGACCGCCAAGCTCGCGGCGCTGCAACGCGATACCAAGCGCCAGCTGGTCGTGGCGACGATCCCCGACCTGCAAGGCTACCCGATCGCCGACTATGGCTATCGCCTCGGCCGTGCATGGTCGGTCGGGCTGAAGGACGTCAACAACGGCGCGATCCTGTTCATCGCACCGAACGAGGGCACCGGGCAGCGCGGCCCGCGGATCGAGGTCGGCTATGGCCTGGAGCCGGTGCTTACCGACGCACTGTCCAGCGTCATCATCAACACCAAGATGATGCCGCTACTGAAAGCCGAGAACGTCTCGGGCGCGATGATCGCCGGCGCCGACGCGATCATCGCTCAACTGCGTGCGTCGCCGGACGAGGCGAAGGCGCGCACCGACGCCGCGATCGCGGAATTCGACCGCACGCATCGGCAGAACCAGTCCAGCAGCGGTGGCGGGTTCCCGATCTCGCTGATCTTCTGGTTCGTCATCCTCGCCTTTGTCGTGCTGCCGATGCTGCGCGGCCGCGGACGCGGGCGGGCGTATCGAGGCGGCGGCGGCGGCAATCTGCCGATCGTATTGTGGTCGATCGCCAACGAGATCGGCCGCGGATCGGGTGGCGGTGGCGGCAGCTGGGGCGGCGGTGGCGGTTCGTCGGGCGGCGGCTGGGGCGGCGGTGGCTTCACCGGCGGCGGCGGCGGGTCGTTCGGCGGCGGCGGCGCGTCGGGGGATTGGTGATGATGCTCGACGACGATCGCGCCAGCGTCAGCGCCGCAGTCGCTGCGGCCGAGCTCGGCACCGCGGGTGAGATCGTCACGATCGTCGCGCCCGAATCGGACGCCTATCACGACGTCGCGCTGCATTGGGCGGTGCTGGCGATGCTGCTCGTCCTCGCGCTGCTGTCCGCCTGGCCGAGCCTCGTCGACCCGCTCTATGCGCTGGTCGCGGATCCCTGGACCATGGCGATGCCTCCCAGCGCGCTGCTCGGCGCTGCGTTGGTGCTCGTCACGCTGGCGTTCCTGCTGGTCCGCGTCGCGCTGGCATGGCGGCCGCTGCGGCTCGCACTCACCCCGCGTACGACCAAGGCACGGCGTGTCCGCCGCCGCGCGATTACGCTGTTCCGGGCGAGCGCCGAGCGGCGCACCAGCGGGCGCACCGGCGTGCTGCTCTACCTGTCGCTCGCCGAACATCGCGCCGAGATCGTCGCCGACCAGGCGATCCATTCGCGGGTCGCGCCCGAAGTCTGGGGCGATGCGATGATCGCGCTGATCGCGGCGGTGCGCGACGGCCGCGCCGGCGACGGCATGGCCGAGGCGGTGACCCGCATCGGCGTGGTGCTCGCCGAGCATTTTCCGCGCCGTGCCGACGACATCAACGAACTTCCCGACCGGGTGATCGAGCTATGACCGAGACGATGTGGCAAGGCCGTTTCCTCAGCGTCCACAAGGACGGAACGTGGGAATATGCCGCGCGCGCCAACGGCATCGCCGCCGCGGTAATCGTCGCGGTCGACCGCGACGGCTGTCTGTTGCTGGTCGAACAGTACCGCGTGCCGGTCGGGCGCAACTGCCTGGAACTGCCCGCCGGGCTGGTCGGCGACGACAGCGCGGGCGAGAGCGTGACGACGGCAGCGGCGCGCGAGCTGGAGGAGGAGACCGGCTACCGCGCGACCGCGATCGAGGACCATGGCGTGTTCTGCTCGTCCCCCGGCATGACCTCCGAAACCTTCTCGCTGGTCGTCGCCCGCGGGCTCGACCGGGTCGGCGAGGGCGGCGGCGAGGAGGGGGAGAACATCACCGTCCACCGGGTGCCGCTCGCCGAGGTGGGCACGTTCGTCGCGCAGAAGCGCCGCGAGGGACTGGCGGTCGATGCGAAGATGCTGCTGGTGCTCGGCGCGGGAATCCTCGCCGGGCTGTAGCCGCGTCCTACCGGAAATTGTCCGCATACGCCTGCAGCTTCAGCGACTTCACCGGGGTCGGCACCACCGTATAGTCGAATCCTTCGCGCGTGCAGTAGGCGATCGCCTCCGCCTCGCTGGCGAAGCCGAGGCGAAGCTGGTCGCGGGTGTCGCCGCTGCCTGCCCAGCCGGTCAGCGGATCGGCGTGCTTGGCTTCGGCGGGTTCGAATTCGAGTTGCCAGGCGGCAGTCCGGTGGTTGCCGGATTGCATCGCGTTCTTGGGGCGCTGGAAGATACGGGCGTGGGGCATGCGCGTCCTCTATCCTTTCTGCTGCCGGCGTGCATCCGCATTTTTCGTCCGCAGCGTCGCGGTGGCCGCGGCGGGATCGTCGGGCCAGGGATGCCGGGGGTAGCGCCCGCGCATCTCGCGCGCGACCGCGGCCCAGCTGCCCGCCCAGAAGCCCGGCAGATCGCGCGTGGTCTGGATCGGCCGGCCCGCGGGCGAGGTCAGGCTGAGCACCAGCGGCACCCGCGCCTCGCCGATTACGGGATGCTCGGCCAGCCCGAACAGCGATTGGGGCCGCAACTCGACCCTAGGACCACCCTCCGCGGCATAGTCGATCGCGTGCGTGCTGCCGGCGGGGCTCGTGAAGTCGGGCGGCGCGAGCCGATCAATCTGGCGCAGGCCTTCCCATCCGATCAGCGTTCGCACCGCGTCGGTCAGCATAGCCGAAGGAATCGCGTCGAGCCGGCGGCGCCCGGCCAACAGGGCGGGCAGCCATTCGTCGAGCCGCTCGATCAGCGTCGCGTCATCGAGCGGCAGCCCGGCATAGGCTGCCCGTGCGCGCAGCGTCTCCGCCGAGGCACTCCACGGCAGCAGCGCGAGGCCGTGTTCGCGCACGCCATCGAGCAGCGCGCGCGCGATCGCATCGGGGTCGGCGCCCGAATCGGGTCCCGACGATAGCCGCAGAGCGCCGAGCCGGCGCTCGCGCAAGGTGACGACGCCGCCGGTCGCGGGATCGAAGGCGACGGTGCGGCGATGCTCGATCGTGTCCGCGAACAGCGCCTCGATCGTCGCGAGGTCGAGCGGCGCGGCGGCGAGGATGCGCGCGCCCGACGCCGCGCCCTGGGTATCCGCCACCGCCAGCCATTCGTGTCGCGCCAGCCCGGCGGCCTGATCGAGGCGGAAGCCGCGGCCACCCGCGGACGCCCACGCCTCACCCGACGCATCCCGGCGCCGCGACACCCGGTCGGGAAAGCCGAGCGCGATCGGGATGCCCGCGGCGAGATCGCCATGATCCTCACGCCGATCGTCGCCGCCGACGCTCGCCGCCCAGCGGGTCGCCAGCCCCCGCGCGGCTTGCGCCTTGCTGCCGCGTTCTCCGCGCCACCGGCGCAACCGCGCTTCGATGTCGGCATCGTTGCCCCCCAGCCCGCGCTCCGACAACAGCACCGCAACCTCAGCCGCAACACCGCCGAGCCCGAGCGACGCCGCGCGCAGCAGCATGTGCGCCAGCCTTGGCGGCATCGGCAGCGCCGCGATCGCACGACCATGATCGGTCGGGCGCGCATCCGCGTCGATCGCGCCGATCCCCTCCAGCCGCTGCCGTGCCTCGGCGATTGCGGCGGCGGGCGGCGGATCGATCCAGCGCAGGTCGCGCAGGTCGCCGACCCCCCAGATCGCGCCGGCCAGCACCAACCCCGACAGATCGGCTTCGAGGATCTCGGGCGGATCGAACCGCGGCAACCCCGCGGTCGCCGCCTCCTCCCATAGCCGGTAGGCCACCCCCGGCCCCGGCCCCTGCCGCGCCGCACGGCCGGCACGCTGCACCACCGCCGCCTGGCTGGCGCGTTCGGTCACCAGCCGGGTCATGCCCGCCTGGCGATCGTAGCGCGGCCGGCGCGCGAGCCCCGAGTCGACGACGACGCGGACCCCGGGGATCGTCAGACTGGTTTCCGCGATCGAAGTGGCGAGGACGAGCTTGCGGCGGCCGCCGGGCTCGACCTGGATCGCGGCGCGCTGCAGCGGCGGATCGATGCTGCCGTGGAGCAGGTGGAGCGCAATGTCGTCGGGCAGGCCCGCGAGCCGATCCGCGACCCGCTCGATCTCCGCAACACCGGGCAGGAACACCAGCACGCCACCCACCTCGTCGCGGAGCGCGCGGCGCACCGCGCTGGCGACCTCGTCCTCGATCCGCGCCTCTGCGCGGCGGCCGATATGATGCAGCGTCAACGGGTACGCGCGACCTTCGCTCTCGATCACCGGCGCGTCGTGCATCACCGCGGCGAACCGCGCGCCGTCGAGCGTCGCGGACATCGCGATCAGCCGCAGATCGGGCCGGAACCCCGCCTGCGCATCGAGCGCGAGCGCGAGCCCGAAATCGCCGTCGAGGCTGCGTTCGTGCACCTCGTCTAACAGCACCGCGGATACCCCGCCGAGTTCGGGATCGGCTTGGATCCGGGCAACGAAGATGCCCTCGGTGATCACGGTAACGCGGGTCTCCGCGGATCGCCGCGTGTCCATCCGAGTGGCATAGCCGAAGGTCCGCCCGACCGGCTCGCCCGCATTCGCCGCCATCCGTTCCGCCGCGGCCCGCGCGGCGAGGCGGCGCGGCGACAGGATCAGGATCTCCCCGGTGCACCAGGGTTCGTCGAGCAGCGCCGGCCCGACCGCGGTGGTCTTGCCCGCGCCCGGCGGCGCGACCAGCACCGCATTGGGCGAGTCGCGCAGGTGCGCGAGCAGCGCCGGCAGGACCGCCATGACCGGCAGCGCGGACGGCGAATGTTGACAAAGTTGAGGGTCACTGATGACGCGATCCGGGTGTCCGGGGGCGGACAGCGCGGTAATGTCGTCGGGACCGGGTGCTGACGCGGGCATGCCGGGGCTATCGCACGATCGGGGCCGTGTAGGACAGGGGCGCGACCTCTACTGCTCGCCACCTCGCCGCTGCTTGTGCTCCCGCGAAGGCGGGACTCTGCGAAAGTTTCGGGGTTCGCCAACACGTTCGTCACCCCGGATCGAGTCCGGGGTGACGGAGGCTGAGGGGGTGGATGTCGCCCGGTCCTCGGCTATGCTTGGCGTCCACGGAGACCGACTTGGCCGATCATCACAACCATTCGCATGACGGCGATCATGATCATGCCGGCCATGGCCACGGTGGGCACGCACATGGCGGGCACGGGCATCATCATGCGCCCGCCAATTTCGACCGCGCCTTCGCGATCGGGATCGGGCTCAACATCGCCTATGTCGCGGCTGAGGCGGGGGCCGGGCTGTGGACCGGATCGGTCGCACTGCTCGCGGATGCGGGGCATAATCTGTCGGACGTGCTGGGGCTCGCGGTCGCGTGGGGCGGCGCGGCGCTCGCGCGGACGCCACCGTCGAAACGCTTCACCTATGGGCTGAAGGGATCGACGATCCTCGCCGCGCTGACCAATGCGCTGCTGCTGCTGGTCGCGCTCGGCGCGATCGTGCTGGAGGCGGGCAAGCGGTTCGCGGAACCGCCGCCGGTCGCGGGGCTGACCGTGGCGACGGTCGCGGCGATCGGCATCCTGATCAACGGCGCCACCGCGATGCTGTTCGCGCGCGGACGCCACGGCGACATCAACATTCGTGGCGCGTACCTGCACATGGCGTCCGACGCTGCAGTGTCGGCGGGGGTGGTGATCGCGGGTATCCTGATCTGGTGGACCGGGTTCGGCTGGATCGATCCGCTCGTCAGTCTCGCGATCGCGGGGATCGTGTTCATGCAGACCTGGTCGCTGTTGCGCGAGACCGTCGAGATGTCGCTGGCCGCAGTGCCGCGCGGGATCGATTTCGATGCGGTGACCATGGCGCTGCGAACGCTGCCTGGGGTCGAGCGCTGCCACGACCTGCATATCTGGCCGATGTCGACCACCGAGCCCGTTCTGACCGCGCATCTGGTGATCCCGGCGGGGCATCCGGGCGATGCATTCCTGGCGGAGGCGCGGGAAATGCTGCACCGCCGCTTCGGGATCGGGCATGCGACCTTGCAGGTGGAGACGGGGGCGGCTTGCGACGGGTGTGAGTAGCTGGCCTAATATCGTGGCGATCGCGCACACCTTCTTCCGTCATTCCCGCGTGGGCGGGAATCCAGACTGGCGAACATTACGGATTGAAGTGAGAGGCTAGCCAGTATGGATCCCCGCCTGCGCGGGGATGACGGTCTTAAGAAGTGGCTGCCCTACGTCGCGCCTCAATAAGCCCGCGCCACCGCGAATTCGACGGCTTCGACCATCGCGTCCTTGGCGGTGCTGTTCGCGAAGCCGCCGATCGCGTCGATCGCGCGCTGGCCGTAGTGGCGGGCGCGGGCGAGGGTGTCGTCGACGGCGCGGCTGCGGCGGACCAGATCGATGGCGTGCGCGAAGTCGTCGTCCGTGTCGCGCCGGCCCTCGATCGCGTCCTTCCAGAACTTGCGATCGTCGGCGTCGCCACGCGCATAGGCGAGGATCACCGGCAGGGTCATCTTGCCCTCGCGGAAATCGTCGCCCGCGTCCTTGCCCATCGTCCCCGCGTCCGAGACATAGTCGATCGCGTCGTCGACCAGCTGGAACGCGATGCCGAGGTTGCGGCCATAGGCGTCGAGCGCCGCCTCCTCGCCCTCGGGTCGTTCCGCGACCACCGCGGCGATCCGGCACGCGGCGGCGAACAACGCGGCGGTCTTGGCGTTGATGATGTCGAGATAGCGATCCTCGCCGAGATCGATGCGGCGCGCGGCGGTGAGCTGGTTGACCTCGCCTTCCGCGATCACCGCGCTGGCGTTGGACAGGATCTTCAGCACCTTCAGGCTGCCGTCCTCGACCATCAGTTCGAAGCTGCGGCTGAACAGGAAGTCGCCGACCAGGACGCTGGCGGGGTTGCCCCAGATGATGTTGGCGGTGCGCTTGCCGCGGCGCAGGTCCGATCCGTCGACGACATCGTCGTGGAGCAGCGTCGCGGTATGGATGAATTCGACCGCGGCGGCGAGGCGGTGATGGCGGGCGCCGGTATAGCCGATCAGCCGCGCGCTCGCGAGCGTCAGCATCGGCCGCATTCGCTTGCCGCCGCCCGCGATCAGGTGACCCGCGAGTTCGGGGATAAGCGGGATCTGCGACTGCATGCGATCGAGGATCACCGCGTTGACGCTGTTGAGATCGCCCGCGACGAGTTGGAGCATCGGCTCCAGCGAAGGCTCGCGCCCCGAAGCGCTGTCGAAACGGTGGATCGTGGCGCTCATCGCGCCGCCGCTGTGACGCCTGGGGCCGGCAAAGGCAAGCCTTGCCCGCGCCCGGCAATGCCGCCTAGGGAGAATTGCTTGGCTGCGGCCGCGGGGGTGTACGCTGATGGTCGACGACGTGTTGCAGGGTTATCGCAAGAGCATCGACAATATCGATGCCGCGCTGGTCCATCTGCTCGCCGAACGGTTCAAGGTGACCCAGGCGGTGGGGCGCTACAAGGCGACCTCGGGCCTGCCGCCCGCCGATCCGGGGCGCGAGGAGCGCCAGATCCAGCGGCTGCGCAATCTGGCCGCGGAAGCCGAGCTGGACCCCGAATTCAGCGAGAAGTTCCTGCGCTTCATCATCGACGAGGTGATCCGCCACCATCAGCAGCTGCGCGGCTGACATGGCGGTGCTGGTCGCGATCGAGGGCGCGGACGGCGCGGGCAAGGCGACTGCGGCGGCGGCGGTGGTCGACGCATTGCGCGGGGCGGGGCGGACTGCGGAGGTGATCTCGTTTCCGCGCTATACCGATACCGTCGGCGGGCATGTGCTGGGCGACTTTCTAGCGGGGCGGCTGCCGCACGCGATGTCGCCGCGGGCGCTCGCGACCTTGTACGCGCTCGATCGATTCGAGTCGCGGGATCTGGTGTTGGCGACGGCGGCGCGGTGCGACGTGGTGGTGTTCGACCGCTACATCGCGTCGAACATGGCGTACCAGGCGGCGAAGGTGTCGGCCGAGGAAGCGCCGAACCTGATGCGCTGGATCGTCGCGCTGGAGACCGGGCAGTTCGCGATGCCGGCGCCGGACCTGTCGATCTATCTGGACACGCCGCTCGACGTTGCGCGGGCGCAGATCGCGCGGAAGCGCCAGCGGTCATACACCGACCAGACCTATGACGCGCATGAGGCGGACGATGCGCTCCAGCGCGGGGTGCGGGCGGCTTATGCCGCGCTCGTCGACGGCGATCTGCTGGGGCGGTGGCAGCGCGTGGTTACGGGCCGCGGGGGTGCGATGCGCCCGCCGGCGGAGATTGCCGCGGAGATCGTGGCGGCGATCACCTAATCTTCCGTTCGTTTCGAGCGAAGTCGAGAAACTCGTGCCGAGCGCGCGGAACCGGTTTCTCGACTTCGCTCGAAACGAACGGGAGGAGGGGGTGGCGTTCGTTTCTACCGCCGCCGGCCGGCCTGCGCGTTCGACGGACGATGCGGGCGCGGGCCGCCGGGGCCGCCCGGGCGCGGGCCGCCACGCGGTGCGCCGCGCGGGGTCGCGGGGGGGCCGTTGCCGGCGATCGGCTCGATCGCGACGCCGTCGTCCTCGTCCGCCGATCGCACGAAGGCGGACATGAAGCGGCTGGCGGTGCCGCGCGGGATCTCGAACTGGGTCTCGTTCGGGCCGATGCGGATCGCGCCGACCTCGTTCTTGGTGATGTGACCGCGGCGGCAGATCAGCGGCAGGATCCAGCGCGGGTCGGCGTTCTGGCTGCGGCCGATGTTGAGGCGGAACCACACGGTGTCCTCGAACCCGCGGCGCGGACCTTCGGTACGGGTCTCCGCGGCCGCGTGCGGCGTATCGCGGTCGATCATCTCCTCGGGCTCGGGCAGCGCGCCGCGCGCCTGGTGGACCAGCGCGATCGCGAGTTCCTCGGGCGTCTTTTCGGCGAGCAGGCGCTGTGCCAGCGCGCGATCGGCGTCGTCCGCCTCGATCGGCGCGAGCAGGGTCTCGAGCAGGCGCTCGCTGTCCTGTGCGCGGATGTCGTCGGCGCTCGGCACCGGCACCCATTCGAACGCGATCCGCGCGCCGCGCAGCATGCCTTCGACACGGCGGCGGCGCGGATAGGGCACGATCAGGATCGCGGTGCCCTTCTTGCCCGCGCGACCGGTGCGGCCCGAACGATGCTGGAGCGTCTCGGCATCACGCGGGAGCTCGACATGGACGACGAGGCTGAGCGTCGGCAGGTCGATCCCGCGCGCCGCGACATCGGTCGCGACGCAGACGCGGGCGCGGCGGTCGCGCAGGGCTTGCAGCGCCTGATTGCGCTCGGTCTGCGAATGCTCGCCCGACAACGCCACAGCGCCGAACCCGCGCTCGACCAGTGAGGCGTGGAGGTGGCGGACATTGTCGCGGGTTGCGCAGAACAGCATCGCGGTCTCCGCCTCGTGGAAGCGGAGCAGGTTGATCACCGCATTCTCGATATCCGAGGGGGACACCGCGATCGCCTGATAGGTGATGTCGCCATGGCCGCGGTCTTCGCCGACGGTCGAGATGCGGAGCGCGTCGCGCTGGTATGCCTTGGCTAGGGCCGCGATCGGGCGCGGGATGGTCGCCGAGAACAAGAGGGTCCGGCGTTCCTTCGGCGTGGCGTCGAGCAATGCCTCGAGTTCGTCGCGGAAGCCCATGTCGAGCATCTCGTCGGCCTCGTCGAGCACCGCGACCCGCGTGGCCGACAGATCGAGCGCGCCGCGTTCGAGGTGGTCGCGCAACCGGCCCGGCGTGCCGACGACGATGTGCGTGCCGTGGCCTAGCGAGCGGCGTTCCTTCGATGCGTCCATGCCGCCGACGCAGGTGCTGATCCGCGCGCCAGCCTTGCCGAACAGCCACATCAGCTCGCGACTGACCTGGAGTGCGAGTTCGCGGGTCGGCGCGACGATCAACGCCAGCGGCAGGCCGGGCGGCGGCATCGCGCCTTCGCTCATCAGCTCGTCGGCCATGGCGAGGCCGAAAGCGACGGTCTTGCCCGATCCGGTCTGCGCGGACACCAGCAGGTCGCGACCGCGCGCGCCCTCCTCGATGACCGAGGCCTGGACGGGCGTCATGGTGGTGTAGCCGCGCGCGGAAAGCGCTTCGGCGAGAAGCGGGGGCAGAGTCGAGAATGGCATGATCGGCCCAGATGGGCGCTTCGATGCCGAACGGCAAGGTGATTCCGGCTTCGCGGTCGTTCAGCCTGCCCCGCCCCCTGCCCCGGCGCGGGCCAGGATCGCACGCGCCTGCTTCAGGTGAGGCGCGTCGATCATGCGGCCGTCGAGCTGGAAAGCGCCGCGATCGGGCTGCGCTGCGAAGGCGTCGACGATCTTTCGTGCGGCGTCGATCGCCGTTGCATCGGGCGTGAAGGCGGCGTTGATCGTCGCGATCTGGCGGGGGTGGATCGCCATCATGCCGGTGAACCCGTCACGAGCGCCGCGGCCGGCATAGGCGGCGAGGCCGTCGAGATCGTCGAGCGCGGGATAGACCGTCTCGATCGCCGCGACGCCCGCGGCATGCGCGGCGAAGAGCGCGAGCGATCGCACCATCTGGTAGGGCGCGGTGTAGCTGCCGTCCGCCTCGCGACTGGTCGCCGCACCGATCGCGGCGGGCAGGTCCTCCGCGCCCCAGGTCAGCCCGCAGAGATCGCCCGCGACCTGGCCATAGTCGCCGAGCGTGAAGATCGCCGCGGGCGTTTCGGTCGCGATCGGCAGGATCGGCGGGCATGCCGCGCCCCAGGCTTCCTGCACCGCGGTGATTGCAATGATGCTTTCGGCTTTCGGCAGCATCAGTGCGTCGGCGCCGCGTGCGGCAGCGACATCGTCGGCGAGCATCCCGGCATCAATCGGGTTGATCCGCACCAGCCGCAGCACGCCGGGTTCGGAAGTCGCCAGCGCGGCCGCCACCGCCTCGCGCGCGAGCGGTTTGCGTGCCGCCGACACCGAATCCTCCAGGTCGAGGATGATCGCGTCGGCCCCGCTCGCTGCAGCCTTGGCGAAGCGTTCGGGGCGGTCGGCGGGGACGAACAGGAGCGAGCGGAGCCTCATGCCGGGGACCGCGACAGCAGCGCGGTGCGCAGGCATTGGCAGACGATCTCGTCGCGCTGGTTGGTCAGCACGTGGCGGAAGGTCACCAGGCCGGCGGTCGGCCGCGACTTGCTGTCGCGCAGCTCGACGACCTCGGTCTCGGCGCGCATCGTGTCGCCGATGAAGACCGGATGCGGCATCACCAGTCTGTCGTAGCCAAGATTGGCGACCAGCGTGCCGAGAGTGGTGTCGCCGACCGAAAGCCCGACCATCAGCGCGAAGGTGAAGGTGCCGTTGACGAGGATGCGGCCGAACTCGCTCGCCTTCGCCGCCTCTGCATCGAGATGCAGCGGCTGCGGATTGTGGGTCATCGTCGAGAACAGAAGATTGTCGGTCTCGGTCACGGTACGGCGGATCTCGTGGACGATCCGGTCGCCGACGGTCCATTGGTCGTAATATCGGCCGGCCATTCACGTCTCTCCTGTCGCACGGGCGGTCACTTCACCTTCATCTCGCCGCGGATGAAATCGAAGCGGATCCGGACCCAGGCACCGACCATCTTCTTGCCGCCGATCCGCGGCGGCAGCACGCGAAATTGCCACGCAGCTTGCCGAAGCCCGCGTGCCAGCCCCGATCCCGGCGGCGATTCGCCAAGCGAGCGACAATTGTCGACATGATAGTCGGCGATCGTCTGGCAGGCGATCAGCGCCCAGCTGCCCGGCGGTCGCGACGGTGGCAGGTAGAAATCGAGCTGCGACGAGGTCGGCTCGGTATACCATTCCGCGTTGTAGAGCCGCGCACCGCCGGGTCCCTCGCCCGGGCCATAGGCCGAGCCGCTGTTCTTGCCCGCGCCCGCACCCTCGCCGTCGCCGCCCGCATCGTCGGCGTCACCGGGGCGGGCGGGGATCTTCGAGATATCGGCGGCGTCGAACAGCTCCATGCCGCCTGCCATCAACACCGGCGGCGGGGCTGGCGAGGAGGGCGGCGTGGTCGCGGCGGGAGGCGACGGATCCTTGCGCGCCCGGGGCGCGGCGCCGCCGCTCGGCGTCTTGACCTTGGCGACGGTGCGGTCGCGCGGCAAGGGCGTCGGCGTATCCGCGCGATCGGGAAGCAGCGTGAATTCGGTCGGGCGCTTCTCGATCACGCGCGGGGCGGGCGGGGGTGGCGCGAGCCGGAGCAGCAGCCACACGATCAGCAGATGCGCCGCCACCGTCAGCGCCATCGATGCGGCACGCCGCCTGACCGACGCCTGTCGGAAGTCCGGCACTGGCAGGGAGGACGCCGAACGCATGCCGGAGCCGCCTAGACCCGGGCGCGGGGGATCGCCAGTGGGTTATTCCGTGGTGCGGAGGGACCGCCGCCGGGTCTTCACCTTACCGGGGCCGCCTCTTCCAGGAGGATAGCGCGGGTGTCGCCGAGTAAGAGCTAGATGCGCGCAGGGACGCGGAGGACGCCGAGGTGGTGCGCTCGCGGCAGCTACACGACTCCACCCTAGGTGCCTCTTGTCACTGCCGATCAGGCGGAGGACCGCTGGCGCGGCAGCCGCAGCTTCTCGGCGTTCTCCGCGTCTCTGGGCGACGATCATCCTGTCATCGCGCGCTAGAGTTCACCACCCCGGCGAAGGCCGGGGCCCAGGTGGAGACGGAACGTGACGACGCCCATCCTAAGTTACGAGCTGCTCCCAACTGGGCCCCGGCCTTCGCCGGGGTGGTGAAAAGGGGTGAGGTCAAAGACCGGGTCCCCACCGACCGCCCCCAATCATTGCCCCCGATCGGCCGACAAATTCTTGCCTGCCCAGCGTGCCTCGTCGACGACGTAGTAGCGCACCAGCTCGGCTTGAGCGGGCGTCATCACCTTGGCGAACCCGATCATGCCGTTGTCGGCGAGGACGCCGTCGATCAGGATGGACTTCCACGCTTCCTTGTCCGCGAGCGTCGCCGAGCGCTGGAGATTGGGCAGTACGCCGCCGGTGCCCGCGCTGGCGCCGTGGCAGACCTGGCAATAACGGCCGAACAGCGCCTGCCCCTGCGCGACCTGCGCCGGCGTGCCGATGGCAGCGGGTGGCACGAAGGCGGTACGATCGGGTGCGGACGGCGTTGGAAGCCGGGCGCGCCCGCCGAGCTTGAAGACCAGCAGCCGCGGGACGTTGGGGACATCGCGCGCCTGCCCGATCGCATAGCCGATCGCGAGCGGCAGCGCGCCACCGCGCCCGGTCAAGACCGCGACATATTGGGTGTCGCCGATCATGTAGGTGCTCGCGCCCGCCATGATCCCCGAGCCGACCGGATAGGCGAAGAGCTGCTTGCCGCTGTCGGCGGCATAGGCGCGGAATTCCCCGAGCGCGGTGCCCTGGAACACGAGATTGCCCGCGGTAGCCATCGTGCCGCCGTTCCACGGCGTCGGGTACGCCACCCGCCAGCGCTCGCGGTTCGCGACCGGGTCCCACGCGACCAGCGCGCCCGAGGCGCCGGTGGTGATCGTCTTCACCGTGGCGACGTCGCGCGGGTACATCGAATTGCCGGTGTCGAGACCGACGTTGAAGCCGATCGGGCTGGGCGCCTTTTCCGCATCTGTAGATGGCGGGATGTAGGCCATGCCGACCTGTTCCTGCGCGGGGATGTAGACCAGCCCGGTGCGCGGCGAGAAGCTCATCGGTTGCCAGTTGTGCGCCGCGAGCGCCGACGGCACCGCGAGGAACGGCTTGCCGGTCTTGTAATAGCGTGCTGCGGGGTTCTCGACCGGGCGGCCGGTGGCGAGGTCGTAACGCTCCGCCCAGTTCACCGCCTTCACGAACTTGCCCGCATTGACCAGCTTGCCGTCGGTGCGATCGACCACGAAGAAGAAGCCGTTCTTGGGCGCCTGCATCAGCACCTTGCGCTGGACGCCGCCGATCGGCAGCGTCGCGAGGATGATCGGCTGGGTCGCGGTGAAGTCCCAGGTTTCGCCCGGGGTCTCCTGGTAATGCCATAGATAGGCGCCCGTATCGGGCTTCAGCGCGACGACGGACGAGACGAACAGATTGTCGCCCTCGCCCTCCGATCGCAGCCCATGATTCCACGGCGAGCCATTGCCGACCCCTAGATAGAGCTGGTCGAGTTCGGCGTCGTAGACGATCGCGTCCCATACCGTACCGCCGCCGCCCGATTGTTTCCACTGGCCGTTCTTCGACCAGGTCGCGCCCGCCTTCGCCTTCAGCACCGCGTCGGACGCCTCACCATCGGCGGCACCGGTCGGGTTGGGAACGGTGTAGAAGCGCCACTTCTTCGTGCCGGTGGTCGCGTCGTAGGCGGTGACGTAGCCGCGCACGCCGAATTCGGCGCCGCCATTGCCGATGATCACCATGTCCTTCACCACCCGCGGCGCGCCGGTGATCGTATAGGGCTTGCTGTCGTCGGTGGTCTGGACCGACCAGGCGGGCTTGCCGGTCGCCGCATCGAGCGCGATCAGCCGGCCGTCGATCGTGCCGACATAGAGCCGTCCCTTCCACGCTGCGACGCCGCGATTGACGACGTCGCAGCATGCCTGCGCGCCCTTCGCCTTGTTCACGCCGGGGTCGAAATCCCACAATCTCGCGCCGGTCAGTGCATCATAGGCGAACACCTTCGACCAGGGGCCGGTGACGAACATCTTGCCGTCGATGACGATCGGGGTGGCTTCCTGCCCGCGCGCGTCGGGCAGGTCGGCGGACCAGGCGAGGCCGAGTTGCGCGACGTTGGCGGCGTTGACCTGGGTCAGCGGGCTGAAGCGTTGCTCGTCGTAATTATAGCCGACCGCGGCCCAGTCGCGGCCGTCGCCCAGACCGGTCAGCGCCTTCGCGTCGACGGCGGCGATGGCAGTCCTTGTAGTAACCGTCGACGCGGCGCCGATCGGACCGCGATCCGCCGTGCCGCAGGCCGCGACCAGCGCGAGTGCGCCCATAGTCCACCAGCCGGATTCGCACATCGCTCTCTCCCATGACCCTCAATCCCGGGGTCTTGGGTGAATGCTCGCACGAAGCGGCGGGCGTGTACAATAATGCACCGCCCGCCACTTGCCCTCAGATCCGCTCAAACGTTTGCACTACTCGCGTGCAAAAGGCTGCGGATGTTTTCCTTCACCCGTGCCAGCGTCTTCTCGGTGATCTTCAGGTCGCGCTCCGATACGCCTTCCAGCACGTGGTCGTTGAGCTCGGCGCCCACGGTCTGCATCTGGCGGATCGTCTCGAAACCCTTTTCGGTGATGAAGATCCGGCGGGCGCGGCGATCGCGGGCGTCGAGGCGGCGCTCGACATGGCCGCTCGATTCGAGCCGATCGATCAGCCCGCCGATCGTGACCTTGCCGACGTCCATGTCGCGCGCGAGGTCGACCTGCATCGTGCCGTTGTTCGATTCGCGCGACAGATAGGCGAGCACCGACCATTGCGACCGGGTGACGCCCAGCGGCTTCATCCGGTCGTCGAACAGCGTCCGCCGCATCCGTGACACGTCGTGCACGAGGAAACCGAAGCGGAACGGCTGCGCCGTCGGCTTGGTCACGGTATCCAGCTCGGCTTCTTCGTCGACTACCAGTTGTTTCGTCATGCTGTCCATTGCCATTCCCACCATGTGTCAGAGCAGTGATCGATTCACTATCCGATAATATAGGATAAACTACTCCGGTATGATACGTAGGTTGTAGTTTCCTGTGCCGACGCGGGACGGTGGTCACGACTTCTCGGCGGAAGCGAATCGGTGGCGAGAATCGCCAGATTGTGGCGAGCGATCTGTGGCATTGCGCCGATGCCTCGCGGCGCGACGCACGTAAGCCGTTGCACTGTTAGGTTTTTTAGAACTGGCACATAGCTTGCGATCCCTGGATCATCAGCGCCGACGCTCGGCGCACTTGAGGACCAGACCATGCCCGCATCGCCATCACCGTTGTTTGACCGCCCCGACACCTTCTTCGGTGTATGCGAAGGTCTAGGCCAGGATCTCGGCTTCAACGCCAACTTCCTGCGCGTCCTGTTGGGCGTCGCGGTGTTGTGGAACCCGGGCGTGGTGATCGCCACCTATCTGGTGCTCGGGCTGGCGGTCGCGCTGGCGCGCTGGATCTATCCGATCGCGATCGATCAGGCCGCCGCGCAGGCCGGCGCCAATTAAGCGGCGGCCCGTGCCGCCAAGGCGCGGTAGGTGTTCTTGAGGCTGACCTTGTCGATCTTCTCGGTGCCGAGACGCGGCAGCGGCACTGCCGAGATCCAGATCCGGCGCGGCACCTTGAACGCCGCGATATGCGCTTCGAGGAACGCGCAGAGTGCGTCCTCGTCGATCGCCTCGCCATCGCGCAGGTGGACCACCGCGCCGGGCACCTCGCCGAAACGCTCGTCGGCGAGCCCGAACACCGCCGCCTCGGCGACCGCGGGATGTTCGTACAGCGCGGCTTCGACCTCCAGGCAGCTGATATTCTCGCCGCCGCGGATGATGATGTCCTTCTTGCGATCGACGATGAACATATAGCCGTCGTCGTCGAGATAGCCGATGTCGCCGGTGCGGAAATAGCCGTCGGCGGTGTAGGCGGCGGCGGTGGCGTCGGGCCGGTTCCAGTATTCGACGAAGTTGCAGATCGTCCGCAGGCAGACCTCGCCGCGCTCGCCGGTCGGCACCGGGCGGCCGTCGTCGTCTAGGATCGCGAGGTCGACCAGCGGCGCCGACGGCCGTCCCGCGGAATTGGGCTTGGCGAGGTAGTTGCTCCGCCAATTGCCGGTGCCGACGCCGTTGGTCTCGGTCAGGCCGTAGCCGATCAGCGGCGCGCCCTTGCCCTCCGGCGTGCCGAGTTCGGATTCGATGCGGCGGACATGCTCCTCCGGACGCGGCGCGCCGCCCGCAGCGAAGTCGGTGACCGTCGACAGATCGTACTTGGCGCGGTGGGGATGAGTGAGGATCTCGAAGCTCATCAGCGGCACGCCGACGAAATAGGTGATGCCCTCCGCCTCGATCAGGCGCATCGCTTCCTCGGCATCCCATTTCGGCATCAGCACCAGCTTGCGGCCCATCGCGAAGCTTTGCAGGAACACCGGCACCTCGGCGGTGACGTGAAACAGCGGCACGGTCAGCAGGGTCGAGGGCTGCCCCTCCGGCAGGTTGCCGTCCTGCGTCGCCAGCCCGACCATCATCATCGCCTGCGCGAGATAGTTGAAGATCGCCTGGACGATTCCGCGATGATCGGCGAGCGCCCCCTTCGATTGACCCGTCGAGCCCGAGGTGAACAGGATCGTCGCACGATCGAGCGGGCCGACCGAGGGCAGCTCGATCGCGTTGAGATCGCCGGCGACCAGCGGCGCGAGCGCGGCGGCGAGCGACTGCGCGTTGTCGATCACCACCACGGCGGCCTTCAGCGACTCGATCTCCCCCAGCCGCCGGGCGCGGGGCGGATCGGCGAACACCAGCGTGCAATCGACCTCGCCGATCGCGGTCGCGAGTTCTTCCGACTGCCACCAGCCGTTGAGCAGCGTCGCGATCCCGCCCGCCATCAGGATGCCCATGTAGAGCGCGATCCAAGACGGCGAGTTGCGCATCGCGATGCCGACGCGGTCGCCGATCGCGATGCCGTGGGTGCCGACCAGCGCGCGGGCGACCTGCTGTGCCGCTGCGAAGACCTCGGCAAAGGTCAGCCGCTCCTCGCCGGCGACCAGAAAGGTCGCCTCGGCATGCTGTGCGCAGTAATGGGCGAAATAGGCGGGGAGCGACGGCGGTGCGGCGGCGATCGTCGGCAGCGAGACACCGAACCGCTCCGCCGATCCGAGCGCGAGCATGCCGCCCTCGCCCGTGAGCGCCGCCATCGTCGCATCCATGCGCCGGTCGAGTTCGGTCCGCATCGCTCTCTCCGCTTGGTCTTGTGCCTTTGCAGCTTTATGCAGGCCGCAAAGCTAAGGGGGAAGCCTTGATCCTGTCGATACTCGCCGCCGCATCCGGCGACCCCATCCGCTTCGCCGATCTCGGGCTCAGGCCGGAGGTGTTCTCGATCGGGTTCTTCACGCTGCGCTGGTACAGCCTCGCCTATATCGCGGGCATTTTGCTCGGTTGGTGGTATCTGCTGAAGCTGATCGCGCAGCCCGGCGCCCCGATGGCGCGGCGTCATGCCGACGACCTGGTATTCTACGCGACGCTGGGGATCATCCTCGGCGGCCGGTTCGGTTACGTGCTGTTTTATGCGCCCGACATGCTGCTCCATCCGCTGCGGGTGCTGCGGCTGTGGGACGGCGGGATGTCGTTCCATGGCGGGGTGATCGGCACCTCGATCGGGCTGATCCTGTTCGCGCGCAAACACCAGCTCAACTGGCTGCGGGTGCATGATTACATCGCGTGCTGCGTGCCGTTCGGGCTGTTCTTCGGGCGGCTCGCCAATTTCGTGAACGGCGAGCTGTGGGGCAAGCCGACCACCGCGGCCTGGGGCATCGTATTCGATCGCACCGTGCCGTTCGGAATGGTCGAACCCGCGCGGCACCCGAGCCAGCTCTACGAGGCGGGGCTGGAGGGGCTGGTGCTGTTCGCGGTGCTGTGGTTCGCGTTCTGGCGGACCAAGGCGCGGTACGATCCGGGCAAGCTGGTGGGGCTGTTCGTGCTTGGCTACGGCATCGCGCGGTTCGTGGTGGAGTTCTTCCGCGAACCGGATTCGCAATTGCGCGCGTTCGCGGAGCGGACCGGGTTGCACATGGGCCAGTGGCTGTGCGTGCCGATGATCGTGGGCGGTGTGTACCTGATCGCGACGTCGGCGCGGCGGCGGGTGCGGGTGGAATCGATCGCCGGGCAGGAGAGCGTGGCGTAGCGCAGCGACTAGCCCTGCTCCCCTTTCGCCACCCCGGCGGAGGCCGGGGCCTAGGTGGGAGACGATTGTGGTGAGGGGCAGCACTGCGTTACATCGACCCTCCCAACTGGGCCCCGGCCTTCGCCGGGGTGGTGGAATTAGATGAACGACGCTCTCTCCCCCACGATCTCCCCCACCCTCCCCCTCGCCGAGCGGCTCGCCAGTGCGATGACGGTCGCGGGGCCGATGTCGGTCGCGCAGTTCATGGCCGCGGCCAACGCGCATTATTACGGCACTCGCGACCCGCTGGGATCGGCGGGCGATTTCGTCACCGCGCCCGAGATCAGCCAGATGTTCGGCGAGTTGATCGGGCTGTGGTGCGCGGATCTGTGGGACCGGGCGGGGCGGCCCGAGATCGCGTGGGTGGAGCTCGGTCCGGGACGCGGTACTCTAGCGGCAGATGCGATGCGCGCGATGGCCAAGGCGGGGCTGACCCCCGCGATCCATCTGGTCGAGACCAGCCCGGTGTTGCGCCGCGCACAGGCGGAGCGGGTGCCGGGGGCGACCTGGCACGACGCGGTCGACACGCTGCCGGCCGATGTCGCGCTGATCGTCGTCGCCAACGAATTCTTCGACGCAATGCCGATCCGCCAGCTCATCAAGCGCGACCAGTGGCACGAGCGGCTGGTCGCGTGCCAGGACACGCTGTTCCTGCCGATCGCGGGCAAGCCGATCCCGGCTGAGATTGTACCCGCACCGTTTCGCGACGCACCGCCGGGATCGATCATCGAGGCGAGCCCGGATGCGGTGGCGATCGCCCGCGTGCTCGCGCGACGGATCGCGGCGCAAGGCGGGGCGTTGCTCGCAATCGACTATGGCTATGAAGGACCGGCATTGGGCGAGACGTTGCAGGCGGTACGCGGTCATGCCGCAGCCAATCCGTTCGCGGACCCGGGCGCGCAGGATCTGAGCGCGCATGTCGATTTCGCGACGCTCGCCGCGGCGGGGCAGGCGGAGGGCGCGGTCGCGTGGGGGCCGATCGCGCAGCGCGACCTGCTCGGGCAATTGGGGATCGACGCGCGGACCGCGGCGCTCGCGCGGACCGCACCCGATCGCGCCGACGCGCTGCTCGCCGACCGGCGGCGGCTGATGGAGGACATGGGCGAGCTGTTCCGGGCGCTGGCGCTCACGGCGCCGAGCTGGCCGGCCCCGGCGGCATTCGCATGATCGACTATCGCGACGCACGGCCCGACGACGGTCCCGCACTCGACGCGATGGCGCGCGCGATCTGGATCGAAACCTTCGAACACACCGCACCCGCCGCCGATATCGCGGCCTATGTCGCCACCGCCTATGGCCCCGACGGCGCGCTGCTCCGCGACCTGCATGATCCCGCGATCCACTTCCGCCTCGCGGTCGAGGATGGCCGGATCGTGGGCTATGCGAAGCTGTCCCGGCCCTGGGTCGTCGAGGCGGCGAGCCAACCGCATGCGCTGCAACTCAGCCAGCTCTACGTCGTCGCCGACCGCCACGGCCACGGCATCGCGCAGGCGCTGATGGACTGGACGATCGACACCGCACGCGGCCGCGGCGCCCCGGCGCTGTTCCTCACCGTATTCGAACACAATCCTCGCGCACGGCGCTTCTACGATCGCTACGGCTTCGTCCATGTCGGCGATTACGCGTTCCACACGGGCACGCAGATCGATCGCGACGAGGTGATGAGATTGACGCTGTGAGCGGCGTCGAGGTGATCCGCGCGCGAGCGCTGACCGGTGTCGCGCACGGGTTTCTCGGGCGACGTGGCGGGGTGTCGACCGGGATCATGGCGGGGCTGAACGTCGGCCTCGGATCGGACGACGATCCTGTTGCGGTCGCCGAGAACCGCCGGCGCGCGACCGACGCGGTCCTGCCGGGCGCGCGGCTGTGCACGCTCTACCAGGTGCATTCGGCCGACGCGGTCACGGTGCTGGCGCCCTATGACGACGCGTTGCGACCGCATGCCGATGCGCTGGTCACCGACCGGCCGGGCTTCGCGCTCGGCATCCTCACCGCGGATTGTGCGCCGGTTCTGCTGGCCGACGAAGCCGCGGGCGTGGTCGGCGCGGCGCATGCGGGGTGGAAGGGTGCGCTCGGCGGAGTCACAGACGCCGCGATCGTGGCGATGGAGACGCTCGGCGCCCGCCGCGACCGTATCGTCGCCGCGATCGGCCCGTGCATCGCGCGCGCCAGCTACGAGGTCGACGCCGCCTTCGCCCGACGCTTCGCCGCGGCCGATCCCGAGAACGAGCGCTTCTTCGCCGAGGGCCGCGAGGATCATCACCGATTCGACCTCGAAGCCTATGTCGCGCACCGGCTGGCGAACGCGGGCGTCGTCCGGGTCGAGGCGCTCGGGCTCGACACCTATGCCGACCCGGATCGCTTCTACAGCTATCGCCGTGCAAGCCACCGCGGCGAAACCTCGTACGGCCGGCAGATCGCGATCATCGGCAGGCAATAGTTTCCATTGAGACCAAATCGGGATATCATCGGCATCCAATAATGGAGAGCATGATGGCCGAACCGACTGCCCCGAGCGAAGCCGAGATGAGCGGCGTGGAAGCGCGGGTCTCCCCCAAGCACGCGGTCGACGAAATCGGCGGGCGCAAGCTGAAGCCGTCGACGCTGATGATGGGGCATGGCTATGACCCCGCGCTGTCGGAAGGATCGCTGAAGCCGCCGATCTTCCTGACCTCGACCTTCGTCTTCCCCAATGCGGCGGCGGGCAAGCGGCATTTCGAGGGCGTCACCGGGAAGCGCCCGGGCGGCGCCGAGGGGCTGGTCTATTCGCGCTTCAACGGCCCGAACCAGGAGATCCTCGAGGATCGGCTCGGCGTATGGGAAGAGGCGGAGGATGCGCTCGCGTTTTCCAGCGGCATGTCCGCGATTGCGACCCTGTTCCTGGCGATGGTCAAACCCGGCGACACCATCGTCCATTCGGGCCCGCTCTATGCCGCGACCGAGACGCTGATCGGCCGCGTGCTCGGCAAGTTCGGGGTCAAGTGGCTCGA
>NZ_CAXTEM010000009.1:0-84033 GCF_964243315.1 uncultured Sphingomonas sp.
GGCGACCAGGCGGTCGGTGCCAAGATCAACGGGCGCGTCGTGCCGCTGTCGACGGTGATCGACAATGGCGATCAGGTGCAGGTGCTGCGATCGAAGGGTCAGACGCCGCAGCCCGCCTGGCTCAACTTCGCGATTACCGGCAAGGCACTGGCCGCGGTGCGCCGGCATCTGCGCAACAAGGAGCGCGGCGAGCTGATCGCGCTGGGACGCAAGCTGTACGACGATATCATCCGCCGCCTGCCCGCACCGGTCGGCCACGATGCGGTCGATCTCGCGCTGAAGCGGTTGAAGCTGCCTGACGAAGCGTCACTGATGATCGCGGTCGCGCGGCGGACGCTGTCGGATGCGGCGGTGATGGAGGCGCTGATGCCTGGATCCGCGGGTGCCGATTCAGCGCATGCACTGGCGCCACAGTCTTCCGCGATCTCGATCAAGGGGCTGACGCCCGGAGTCGCGTTCGACCTCGCCGAGTGCTGCCATCCGGTGCCCGGCGACCGCATCGTCGGCCTGCGCCGCCCCGATGCGGGGATCGAGGTCCATGCGATCGATTGCCGGATCCTCGCCGACCTGGCCGAGCGCGGCACCGACGACACCGACTGGGTCGATGTCGACTGGGGCGACAAGAGCGACGGCGCGGTCGCGCGTCTCGCGGTCCAGGTCAAGAACGAGCCCGGCGCGCTCGGCATCGTTGCCACGGTGATGGGCGCGCACAAGGCCAACATCATCAACCTGCGGCTCGACACCCGCGACAGCGTGTTCCACACCAACATGATCGACGTCGAGGTCCACGACGTCCACCAGCTGATGCGCCTGATGGCGGCGTTGCGCGCGGCCGACGCGGTCAATGCGGTGGAGCGGGCTTAGGAACTGATGACCTTCGCGGGTCAGAACCATCGCGGCGTTGGAAGGCAAGCGCGTTCGCGCTCCGACAGATCGGGATATACCGCCCGAAAGCTGCTCGATCGTAGGCGAACCTGACGGAAGACGTGGCGAGGGTAGCGCGACGTATAGGTAAGCGAGAGCGAGAACCGGCTCGCAACCTCCGGCCGGGCAACACGGTGAAAGACCCGAGTTCCGTCGAATGCGACGATCATGCCTGGGCAGCCGTAGGCACTGGCCCAGCGATCTTCGTCGATCACGGTCCGCATCACCGCATCGCTAAGGTAGCCGGACTGATAATCGAGCCGTGATCGCGCAAGCCGGGATCGTGCAGCGTCGATATACTGAAACGGTCCGCCCCCGTCCTGAACATCGTTGAGGTAGATGATGATGCGCAGCATCCGGTCGTCCTCAATGTCGAGGTGCCATTGTCGCGTCCCGCCTGTGAATGGGCCGACTTCCTCGCGCTTCAATGAGCAACCCATGTAGAAGCAGGGTTCGCCGAGATAGGCTTCAGCCACATCGAGCAGCGCGGGGTTCAAGCCCAACCGGTACGTCGGTACGTTCTGATTGAGGATCTCGTCCGACTCCAGAAGATTGCTTCCTTGCCAATCCCAACCGTCGCTCCCTTGGGCGCTGAGTTGCTCAACCAAAGCCGAGTCTCGCTCGAGCAGCGCCGAACAGTCGGCAAGCAAGTGGACGCCCTTGTCATCCAAGTCCGTTGTTGCCGTCACTGCCGCCTGACCGATCACGGGCCTCGGCTGGAACCGAAGGTGGCGCATAGCGGACGCCTTGCGTCGATGCGCGTCGATCGGTGCGAACTTCAGCACCCTGCTGCGCAGTGCGACTCGATTGACCAAATAGCTGAGGATCGCCAGCTTCCCCGTCCGATGACCGCTGCAGAAGAGCAAGGCTCTAGCCGATCGACAGCACATCCTTCTGCAACATGCGTTAGAATACCATGTGCTTGGCTGCGTCGTGGCGGGACGGCACCACGGGGTGAACCGGACCCCCGATCGCTGCCCGAGACGTAGGACCATCCCAAACAACCCCGATGACGCGCGGCGCGGGCACCGCTAGACCGGACGCATGCATCGTCCCGCGCTCTCCGTCGTCATTCCCTGTTATAACGAGGCGGCGTGTCTGAATCTGCTGCACGGGCGCGTTTCGGTAGCGGCCGAAGCGGCGGTCGGGACCGATTTCGAGATCGTGCTGATCAACGACGGGTCACGGGACGATAGCTGGTCGGTGATGCAAGCGATCGCTGCGCGCGATGGGCGGGTGGTCGCGATCAATCTGTCGCGCAATCATGGCCATCAGCTGGCGCTGACGGCGGGGCTGGACCTGTGCGCGGGGGCGCAGATCCTGATCATCGACGCCGATCTTCAGGATCCGCCCGAATTGCTCGCGGACATGCGCGCGACGATGGCGGCGGCCCAAGCCGACGTGGTCTATGCGGTGCGGCGCAAGCGGCAGGGCGAGACGATCTTCAAAAGGGCGACCGCGGCGCTGTTCTACCGGGTGCTCGACCGCGTCACCGACACGCCGATCCCGCTAGATACCGGCGATTTTCGGCTGATGAGCCGCCGCGCGCTCGATGCTTTCCTGTCGCTCCCCGAACAGGCGCGCTTCATCCGCGGGATGGTCGCATGGGTCGGATTTCGGCAGGTGCCGTTCGCGTATGATCGGGCGGAGCGGCATGCGGGCGAGACCAATTACCCGTTCGCCAAGATGGTGCGGCTCGCCTTCGATGCGGTGACCGGCTTCTCGACCGCGCCGTTGCGGTTCGCGAGCCATGCCGGGCTGGCGCTGACGGCGGCGTCGCTGCTGCTGTTGCTCTACATCGCGATCGGCTTCTTCACCGGCAGCGCAGTGCAGGGCTGGACCTCGACGATGCTGGTCGTCGTGCTGCTCGGCGCGGTGCAGATGTTCGTGCTCGGGATGATCGGCGAATATCTCGGCCGGCTGTACATCGAATCGAAGCGCCGGCCGCTCTACCTCGTCGCCGACATCGCCGGGCCGGTGCGCGGGCATTCGACGCTCGGCTTCAACGCCGCCGAGCCCTCACCCGAGTTCGATCAGGACGGTTCGGCGAGCGTCACGATCGACACGCCGGGCGTCATCGGCACCCGCCCGATCGCGTGACGCTCGAAACGGAAGATCGTCTCGAACAACGCGTTGAGCGGCTTGGCGGGCGGTGAATCGTCGCTGTCGTCGCGACCGGTCAGCCGCCCCGCGACCCGTGCCGCCGCCGCCAGCGGGAACAGTAGCGAGTTGAAATAGGTCAGCTTGCGCGGGCGCAGCCCCGCCGCGACGATCGCCGCGGACAGCGTCTTCTTCGAATAGCGCCGATGGTGGTGGTTGACGGTGTCGTGCGCGCTCCACATCCATTGGTGGGCGGGCACCGCGATCAGGATCTTGCCGCCGGGCTTCAGGCATTCGCGCATCGCCGCGAGCGCCGCGACGTCCGCCTCGATATGTTCGACGACGTCGAGCACCGCGATCAGGTCATACGCACCGCGCTCGATCCCCGGCAGCGCGGGCAGCGGCGCGTCGCCGACCGGCCGGCCGAGCCGCGCGCTGGCGATGTCGCGCGCCGCGGGATCGATCTCGATCGCCTCGACGCTGCCGAACCGCGCGAGCATCGGCAGATTGTGCCCGGTGCCGCAGCCAATCTCCAGGATCCGCGCGCCGGCCGGCAGTGCAGCATAGCGCGTCAGGTAATCGGCAAGGATGTCGCGCCGCGCGCGATACCACCAATGCGTCGAGTCATGCGCCGCCATCCGGTCGTAGACGATGCGATCCATTATCTGAACACCAGTTGGCGGTTGAGCGCGAAGGTCGCGAATGGCGTGACCAGGATCGCGGGCACCAGTGGCAGCCATGCGGGCCCATGGAACAGCGGCCCCGTAATGATCCAGGTGAAGGCGAGGTTGAGCGCCATGCCGACCGCCTGGACCGCGAAGAACTTGGCGTGCTGACGCCCGCTGGTGTCGCGGGTGCCATAGCCCCTGAAGCTCCACCGGCTGTGCAGCACGAACCCGGCGGATGCCGCGACGACGAACGCCGGCGGCACCGCCAGTACCGACAGCCGATCGCCGAAGACGTACATCGCCAGCGGCAGATAGACCACGGAATAGATGACGCTGGAGATCAAGCCCGACACGCCGAACCGGATCAATTGCCCCAGCATCCCGCTCCGTCGCCACTGATCGATCCGCTGCGATACCGCCGTCATGCTTTCCTCACTGGTCCGCGCGCAGTAGAGGCCTTCGCGCGCGAGTGGAACCGGCAATCCGTCGCGGGCGATCTTTGCGGGTCATTGGGGTGAATTCACGTGAACGACTGGACCACCCGCATCACCCGTGCGCTCGATCGCCATTGGCTGCGCCTCACGCTGGCGGCGTGGCTGGCGGTGACGATCTGGTACGTGTGGAACGACTGGAACCTGGTCCGCTGGCTGTCGCTAGGCGACACCGACGACAATATGCGGCTGATGCAGGTGCGCGCGCTGCTCGATGGTCAGGGCTGGTACGACCTGCGCCAATATCGGCTGAACCCGCCCGCGGGGTTCGACATCCACTGGTCGCGGTTCGTCGACCTGCCGATCGCCGGGCTGATCCTGTTCTTCCGGCTGTTCACCAGCAACGCCTGGGCAGAGCGGCTGGCATGCGGGATCGCGCCGTTGCTGCCACTGTCGCTTGCGATGATCGGGCTCGCGGCGACGGTCCGCAGGCTCGTCAATCCGGTCGCCTGGCCGCTGGCGATCGTCTTCCTGCTCGGCACCGCGGCGACGATGCTGATGTTCCTGCCCGAACGCATCGATCATCACGGCTGGCAACTCGCGATGCTGAGCATCACAGTCGCCGGTTTATGCGATCCGAGGGGCCCGCGCGGCGGCGCGCTGGTCGGCATTGCGAGCGCGGTGTCGCTGACGATCGGGCTGGAGATGCTGCCCTATGTGGCGATGGCGGGCGCGATCATCGCGCTGCGCTGGATCTGGGACCGGGCGGAGGCGTCGCGGCTGGGGGTGTATGCGCTGTCCCTCGGCGGCGGCAGTACGCTCGGCTTTGCGGCGTTCGCGTCCAACGCCAACTACGCCATGCGGTGCGATGCGCTGACCCCGGTATGGCTCAGCGTGATGATCGCGGCGGGGGCATTGCTGTTCCTGCTCGCGGCGGCGAACCCGGCGTCGCGCGGCGTGCGCCTGGCGCTGGCGGTAGCGGCGGGCGCGGCGATCGTCGCGGGCTTCGTCCTGCTGTTCCCCCAGTGCCTCGGCAGGCCTGAAGGCGTGTCGCCCGAGCTGCAGCGCATCTGGCTCGACAATGTGCGCGAGGCCAAGCCGATCTACAAACACCCGTTCCGCGTCGCCTTTCCGATCGGCGCCTTCCCGGTGGTCGGTGCGATCGGCGCGATCATCGCGGCGTGGCGCGCCCGGCGGACGACGCAGGTAGTGGGCTGGTCCGCGGTGGCGCTGTTCACGGTGTTCGCGACGTTGATGCTGTTGTGGCAGGTCCGCGCCGGCCCCGCCGCGCAGCTGCTGTCGGTGCCGGGCGCGGTAGCGCTCGCCTGGTGGCTGCTGCCGGGGCTGCTGCGCCACCGGTCGATGCCGGTGCGGGTGTTCGGCACCGTCGCCGGATTTCTGCTGGTGTCGGGATTGTTCGCGGGGCTTGCGATCAAATACCTGCCGATCGACCGGCCCAAGGCCTATACCAAGCGCGTCAACAAGGCGACCGGCGACTGCCTGCGTACCACCGTGCTGGGTGCGCTCGATCGCTATTCCGCGGCGACGATCTTCACCTTCGTGGACCTCGGGCCGCGGATGATCGCAATGACTCATCACAGCGCGATCGCGGGGCCGTATCACCGCAACGGCGACGCGATCCTCGACGTCCAGCATGCGTTTTCGGGCACGCCGGAACAGGCGCGTGCGATCATGAAGCGGCACGGCGCGACGTTGCTGCTGCTGTGCCCTAACATGTCGGAATCGACGATCTATCGTGCGCGCAATCCGGGTGGGTTCTACGACCGGCTGGCGCATAACCGCTTTCCGGATTGGCTGACGTCGCTGCCGCTGCCGGCAAAGTCGCCATTGCGATTGTACCGGATCGATTGAGGCGAGCCTCTGGCTGCGCGAATGGGTGAGCGCCTTCCACGCGTGGCGCTACCCATCTCCGTTCGTCTCGAGCGAAGTCGAGAACCGATCCCGGGCGGTGCGCGGCAGTTTCTCGATTTCGCTCGAAACGAACGGAGCAGAGGAAGATCCTGATGAAGGTCCGACCTTAACGCAAACTCACCTGCAGCCCGTCCATCACGAACTGCACCGCCAGCGCCGCGAGCAGCACCCCGAGCAGCCGGGTGATCACCGCCTCGATCTTCGCGCCCAGCAACCGCATCAGCGGTCCGGCCAGCAGCAGCGAGACCAGCGTCAGGATCAGGATCGTCGCCAGCGCGGCGAGCACCACCGCGGTGCGCTCGACGCCGTCGTTGCGCGCCATCAGCAGCATGACCGACGCGATCGATCCCGGCCCCGCGATCATCGGCATCGCCATCGGAAAGATCGAGACGTCCTCCGCCTCGGGATCGTGAGCGACCTTGGCGGCGCGATCCTCGCGGCGCTGGGTGCGCTTCTCGAACACCATCTCCAGTGCGATCAGGAAAAGCATGATGCCGCCGGCGATGCGGAAACTCGCCAGGCTTATGCCGAGTCCGCGCAGCAGATCCTCGCCGAACAGCGCGAACACCAGCAGGATCGCCGACGCCACGCCGACCGCACGGATCGCCATTGCGCGGCGCTGCGCGGGGGCAGCCCCCGCCGACAGCCCGGCGTAGATCGGCGCGCAACCCGGCGGATCGATCACCACGAAGAAGGTGATCAGCGACGACACGTAGAGCTCGAGCAACACCCCCTCAGACCGCCGGATCGGGCGCGATGCCGTCGCGCCGACATGCCGAAACATAGGTGTTGCGGATCAGGCAGGCGATGGTCATCGGCCCGACCCCGCCCGGCACCGGGGTGACCGCGCCCGCGGCCGACATCGCGCCGGCGAAATCGACATCGCCGACCAGCCCGGATGCGGTGCGATTGATGCCGACGTCGATCACCGTAGCGCCGGGCTTGATCCAGTCGCCGCGCACGAAGCCGGCGATGCCGACTGCGGCCACGACGATGTCGGCGGCGCGGACATGCCCAGCGACATCGCGGGTGCGGCTATGCACCGTCGTCACTGTGCAGCTTTCGCGGAGCAGCAGCTGCGACATCGGCTTGCCGACGATGTTCGACCGCCCGATCACCACCGCCTCCGCCCCGCTCAGCGATCCGCAGACCGCCTTCAGCAGCATCACGCAGCCGAGCGGCGTGCAAGGGACGAAGCCGTCGATGCCGATCGCGAGCCGCCCGGCATTGACCGGATGGAAGCCGTCGACATCCTTGTCGGGATCGATCCGCGTGATCACCGCTTGCTCGTCGATCTGCGGCGGCAGCGGCAATTGCACCAGGATGCCGTCGACCGCGGGGTCGGCATTAAGTTGGTCGACCAACGCGAGCAGCGTCACCTGATCCACATCGGCGGACAGGCGATGCTCGATGCTCGCCATCCCCGCCGCGACGGTCGCCTTGCCCTTGTTGCGGACATAGACCGCCGACGCCGGATCCTCGCCGACCAGCACCACGGCCAGCCCCGGCTTGCGCCCGGTGGCGGCGACGAACGCCTCGACCTGCGCGGCGACGCGTGCGCGGAGCGCGGCGGCGTGCGCCTTGCCGTCGATGATCGTCGCGGTCATGCCTGCGCTGCCCGTCCGCTATCCGGCACCGGTCAGACCGCGCCGCCGGTGAGGATGCTGACCGCGATGTTGCGCAAGATGATGTCGAAGATCGAGATCAGGATCAGCACCACCATCGGCGAGAAGTCGATCCCGCCCATGTTCGGCAGCACCCGGCGCAGCGGCCGGTACATCGGCTCGGTCAGCCGCTCCAGCCCGGAATAGAGCGAGCGGACGAACTGGTTCGACATGTTGATGACGTTGAACACCATCAACAGCGACAGCACGAACTGGACGAAGATGATCCACCAGACCACGTCGAGCAGTACCTGGAGGATCTGGATGATGGTCAGCGCGATCACGCGGGGGTTGCCTTCTTCTGGATGCAGGACGGTGTCGCCCGTTTAGCCGAGCGGCGGTGCTACGCCTAGGTTCCTTATAGGACGGGTCCCATGTTGTTCTCCCGCGAAGGCGGGAGTCCAGTACTGGGTCCCCGCCTTCGCGGGGAGACAAGGGGGCTTATGCGCGCACCAGCGTACCGGCGCCGGCCGAGGTGAATATCTCGAGCAGCATCGCGTGAGGCACTCGGCCGTCGAGGATCACCGCGGCGTCGACCCCGGCCTCGACCGCGGCGACGCAGGTCTGCACCTTGGGGATCATTCCGCCCGAGATCGTGCCGTCCGCCTGCAACGCCGCGATCCTGGCGGGATCGAGCGCGGTCAGCAGCGTACCCTGCTTGTCGAGCACCCCCGCGACGTCGGTCAGCAGGAAGAAGCGCGACGCGCCGAGCGCGGCGGCGATCGCGCCAGCCATGGTATCCGCGTTGATGTTGTAGGTGTGGCCGTCGGCGCCGATCGCGATCGGGGCGACCACCGGGATGATCCCCTCGCGGGACAAGGAGTCGATGATCCGGCGGTCGACCGCGACGGGTTCGCCGACGAAGCCGAGATCGACGTGCCGCTCGATTCCTTGGAGCTTGTCGGGGGTCGACCGGCCGACCTTTTCCGCCTGCACGAAGTTCGCGTCCTTACCCGAGATACCGACCGCGCGACCGCCGGCCTGCCCGATCCAGGCGACGATTTCCTTGTTGATCGATCCCGCCAGGACCATCTCGGCGATGTCGGCGGTCTCCTTGGTCGTGACCCGCAAGCCGTCGACGAAGCGCGATTCGACGCCGAGCCGCTTGAGCATCGCGCCGATCTGCGGCCCGCCGCCATGGACCACCACTGGGTTGATGCCGACCGCCTTCAGCAGCACCACGTCCTCGGCGAAATCGCGCGCGAGTTCGGGGTCGCCCATTGCGTGGCCGCCATATTTCACCACGAAGGTCGCGCCGGCATAGCGTTGCAGATACGGCAGCGCCTCGGTCAGCGTCTCGGCCTTGGCGAGCAGCGCCGCGTTGGGGGTGTAGTCGGTCATGTTTGCGCCCTTAGCGCCCCGCGCGCGTGGCGGGTAGAGGCACGACGCGTCAGACGGCGGCGCGGTCCAGCCGCCGGCCCAGCGCCACGAACGCGGTGATCAGGAACGGCACCAGCACGATCGACAACACCACCTTGGTCAGCATCTGCCCCGCCATCAGCCCCAGGATCTCGCGTTCGCCGAGGAAGGATATGCTGATGAACAGCAGCGTATCGATCACCTGGCTGATCACGCTGGCGATCATCCCGCGCAACCACACCAGTCGCCCACCCCCGACCGGCCCCTTCGCGAGCCGCGCGAAGATCAACACGTTAAGCGTCTGCGAGATGCCGTAGCTGATCAGCCCCGCGATCATCATCCGCGCGCTCTGCCCGACCACGATCGGAAAGGCGTCGATCGCGGGCGGGTACATGCCCGGGTCGTGGGGCAGCGCGAGCACCAGCTGGATCAGTGCCGCGGACACCAGCAACGGAATGAACCCGAGCCGCACCAGCGAGGTTGCGATCGCCTGGCCGTGCAGTTCCGCGATGGCGCTCGACAACACCACCAGCAGCAGGAAGCCAAATATCCCCGCCTCGACCGCAAGCGGCCCGAGCGCGACCTGCTTCACCCCCAGCACCCCCGCGATGCACACCATGCCACCGTAAAGAACCGAGAAAACGAACAGCGAACGCGGCAGCGCGGGAACGGACTGGGTCATCCGCCGCGACGCTAGAGGCTTTGCCGCACGCGTCAATCGCCGCTAGCGGGCGAGGGACACAGCGCTTGCGCACCGATCGCAAATCCTGCGAAGCTCGCGGGCAAGGGGAAGCAGACCTATGGAACGTATCGCGATCGGCCTGGCCGGCATCCTCGTCATTCTCGGGGTCGCGATCGCCTTGTCCTCCGATCGGCGCGCGATCCGGCCCCGCGTGGTCGGCGCTGCCTTCGCGCTGCAAGCCGGGATCGCGGTGCTCGTGCTCTACGTGCCCGCGGGCAAGCACGTGCTCGAATTCATGTCCGGCGGGGTCGCGAACCTGCTCGGCTACGCCAATGCGGGCACCTCGTTCCTGTTCGGCGAACTTGCCGCCAATCCGCTCGGCCAGAATTTCGCGATTCAGGCGCTGCCGGTGATCATCTTCTTCGCCGCCTTGGTATCGATCCTCTATTATCTCGGGATCATGCAGCTGGTGGTCCGCTGGCTCGGCGGGGCGATCGAGAAGGTGATCGGCGTGTCGAAGGTCGAATCGCTGTGCGCCGCCGCCAACATCTTCGTAGGGCAGAGTGAATCGCCGCTGGTGATCCGCCCCTACCTTGCCGGGCTAACCCCGCCGCAGCTGTTTACGGTGATGACCAGCGGCATGGCAGGCGTCGCGGGCACGATCCTCGCGGCCTATGCGTCGATGGGTATCCGGATCGAATATCTGCTCGCCGCGAGCTTCATGGCGGCGCCGGGCGGGATCCTGATGGCAAAGATCATGATGCCCGACCGCCGCGCCGTGCCGGAGGGCGAGCTCGCGCTCGGCGACGCGCCAAGCGATCCGCTGGTCGCGATCGCGGAGGCGAGCCACGACGAGGAAAAGCCCGCCAACATCATCATGGCCGCCGCGCAGGGCGCGCAGACCGGTGTGCGCCTCGCCGTCGCGGTGGGCGCGATGGTGCTCGCCTTCGTCGCGCTGGTGGCGCTCGCCAACGGGTTGCTCGGCGGCATCGGCAACTGGTTCGGCGTGCCCGGCTTGAGCTTCCAGGGGCTGCTCGGCCATGTCTTCCAGCCGATCATGTTCCTGCTCAACGTGCCGTGGAACGAAGCCGCGATCGCAGGCGGCTTGTTCGGCGAGAAGATCGTCCTCAACGAATTCGTCGCCTATATCGATCTCGGCAAGCAAGCCGCAGCGCTGAGCCCGCGCACCGTCGCGGTGATCACCTTCGCGCTGTGCGGCTTCGCCAACTTCTCCTCGATCGCGATCCAGATGGCGGTCACCGGCAGCCTCGCCCCAAACCAGCGGCCGATGATCGCGAAGCTGGGCTTGCGCGCGCTGGCGGCGGGGAGCTTGGCCAATTTGATGTCCGCGGCGCTGGCGGGTTTATTGATCGGGTAGGCCGGGCGACGTACCCCTTCATGTGCTCCCGCGAAGGCCGGAGCACACTACTGGCCTCCCGCCTTCGCGGGAGCACAACTCGCGTTACGCCACCCCGGCCACTCGACGCCGCCGCCGCAACGCCGCACCCATCGCGCCGAAGCCGGCGACCATCATCGCCCAGGTCGACGGTTCGGGCACGACGCCGATCAGCCGGCCGTATTCCGCCGCGCTCAGGCGAAAGCTCAGCAGGGTGTTGGGGATCAGCGCGAAGCCGGTCGGGCAGCCGACGCCGAGTCCGACCTCGACCCGCGCGGTGTTGCCCGGGTTGACGCACACGTCGAACTGCGTGCCCGCGCCGTTCTGGGTGACCGAGAAGTCGTTGTCGGTGGCGACGATCAGCGTGATGCCGCCGTCCGCCAGCCGCGGACCGAAGCTGAAGCCTTCGATCTTCTCCGGGATCTGAAATCCCATCGCGCGCATCGCCGCGGCGATGTCGATGAACGGCGTCACAATCTTGGTCGCGGCCTTCACGCCCGCGGGCAAGGCGTTGCTGCCGGCCAGGCTGATCGCCGACACGTCGGTCGCGCCGGTCAAGTCGATCTGGTAGATCCGCTTCGACGCCACTTCGGTCGACGCGCCGGCATCGACGCTGAGACCGCGATTGTCACGTTCGAGCACCAGGAACTTGCCGTTGCCGAGCGACTGGATCGCCGAGACCCCGATCGAGCGGCCCTGCGAATTGGCGTCGAAATCGCCGGTGACGCGGCCGTTGATGTCCGGCAACGCCTCGAGTTCGTAGATGAACTGGCCGGTCGATCCGCCGGTGGCGACGTCGTACGCGACGATGCGGACGTTGCGGCTGAACCGGCCGTCGCTGTTGCCGTTGTTGGCGCGGCCTTCGTTGACCAGCGGATCCTGGAGCACGGCATAGGCGGTCTTGCCGTCGGGGCTGAGCGTCAGCCCCTCGAACCCGCGATTGTCCTGGCGGCCGGTGGTGATGGTCGGGCGGCCGTCGACATAGTTGACCGTGCCGTTGCTCGTCTTGGGCACCAGATTGGCGGGCATGGCGAAGCTGCGCACCAGCTTGCCGCTCGCGTCAAATTCGTTGAGCGACGGGCCATATTCGTCCGACACCAGGAAGTGACCGTTGGGCAGCAGCGCCAGCCCCTCGGGATCGAGCGACCCGCCGAGCGTCGCTCTCGACCCGTTGAGGAGCTGCGGGTTGAGGCCGTTATAGCTGCTGCCATCGGCCTGGGTGAACACCAGCGTCTTTTCGAGCGTGAAGCTGCCGAGCGCGCCGGTGGTCGTGTCGATGCCGAGCGAGAACGCCTGAATCCGCGGCGCGTAGGACAGCACCCCGCCGCCGGGACCGCGATCGCTCATGCCGTAGAACAAGCCGTCGGTGGCGTTGTAGACGAGGTCGGACCCGAACCCGCCGAGGCGGTTCTGCCCGGTGCCGGCGAGGCCCGAGAGGTCGGTGCCGTTGACGACCGTCAATCGCGACACCAGCGTCGCGGCGGAAGCCGGCGCGACCAGCGCGGCGGATGCGAGCAAGGCGATGAGTGGCAGGCGCATGGTGTCGATCTCCCCTGTAGTTGCATCGGCGTTAACCGTGCTGCGGTGACAGGGGCGTGACGTGGGGAAGACAGATCCGCGACACCCCGCGGTTTTCGCGGGGAGGAGAGGGGCTCGCGCGGAGACGCGGAGGGCGCCGAGGTTGTTGTAGGGCCAGGCTAGCGGAGTGAACGACCCTCGCACGTTCGTCTCGTGTAGAGATCGATTAGCCGCGGAGCGGCGTATCGAGAGCCCGTATCGAAAGGCGGGTTGGTGCGCGGAACCGGTGTCTCGATACGCGCTCTCGTTACGCCCTGCGGGCTGCTCGATCTTTGCTCGACACGAACGGGGTGGGGGATCGACACGAACGGTAGGGATCGACCCACCCCCTTACTTCTCGTCGGTGGTCATCTTCACCTTGTTGGGCAGCTTCTTGCCCTTGGTCCGGCGCGAGGGGAGCTGCACCGGGTGCTTCTTCTTCCACGCGGCATAGGTCATCGGGCCTTCCGGCGTGTCGATGATGGTGTCGTCGATGCTCATCGGGACCTCGTCAGCGGGTGGGGACCGGTGTCTCGCCCGTATAGTCGTAGAAGCCGCGCTTGGTCTTGCGGCCGTACCAGCCGGCTTCGACATATTTGATCAGCAACGGCGCCGGGCGGAATTTGGGATCGCCGGTGCCCTCGAACAGTACGCGGGTGATCTCCAGGCATGTATCGAGGCCAATGAAGTCGGCGAGCGTAAGGGGACCCATCGGGTGGTTGAGGCCGAGCTGACACGCCGCATCGATATCGGGGATCGTCGCCACGCCCTCGCCCAGTGCGAAGCATGCCTCGTTCAGCATCGGCATCAGCACGCGGTTGACGATAAAGCCCGGCGCGTCGTTGGCACGCACCACGCGCTTGCCGAGCGCCTGGGCGTAAGCCTCGACCCGCGTCACCGTCTCGTCTGAGGTAGCAAGGCCGCGGATCAGCTCGATCAGCCCCATGACCGGCACGGGGTTGAAGAAATGCACCCCGACGAAGCGCGCCGGATCGGGCGCCGCCTGCGCCAGCCGCGTGATCGGGATCGACGAGGTGTTTGAGGCAAGCACCGCGTCGCTGCCGAGCACCTTGCCAACATCGGCGAAGATCTGGCGCTTGATCGTCTCGCGCTCGGTCGCGGCCTCGATCACCAGCGCGCAATCGCCCATCGCGGCGACGTTCTCGACCGGTTCGATCAGCACCAGCGCCGCATCGCGCGCCGCCGCGTCCATCTTCTCCTTGATGACGAGCCGGCCGAGCGCCTTGCCGATTCCGGCGCGCCCTGCCTCGGCCTGCGCCAGCGACACGTCGGCGAGCAGCACGCGGTAGCCCGCCTGCGCCGACACCTGGGCGATCCCTGCGCCCATCTGCCCCGCCCCGATCACGCCAATCGTCTGCATCTTCGTTCCTCGCCGTCGTTGTTCGCGGGCGCATACCGCGACGGCACCGGCTCCGTCGAGCTTATGGTGCCGCGCGCACCGGCTGCGCCTCGGCGAGATAGACCGCGAATAATCCGTCGGGATCGGTCCATTCGGCGATCGGCGTCCAGCCGCCCGAGCGCAGCAGGATGCGCGCGTCGCGGCCACCATATTTGTGGCTGTTTTCGGTGTGGATCGTCTCGCCCGCCGCCATCGCGAAGGCGCGCCCGTCGACCTCGAACGACACGTCGCGGGTCGCCTCCAGATGCATCTCGATCCGTGCGCGATCGTCGTTCCAGATCGCGCGGTGGCGAAATGCGTCGATCGGGATCGTGCCCGCGAGTTCGCGATTGATGCGTTCGAGCAGGTTGAGGTTGAACGCCGCGGTCACGCCGCTCGGATCGTCATAGGCCCGCTCCAGCACCGCCGCGTCCTTGATCCGGTCCATCCCGACCAGCAGCATCGCGCCGACGCCGAGCGAGGTCCGCATCGCGCGGAGCAGATCGACCGCCATCAGCGGGATCATGTTGCCGATCGTCGATCCGGGAAAGAAGCCGAGCTTCGGCACGTCGGCGATCGCGCGGGGCAGCGCGATCGGCCGCATGAAATCGGCCTCGAACGGCAGGATCAGCAGGTCGGGGAACTGCTCCGACAGCACGCGCGACGATTCGCGCAGGAATTCGCCCGAGATGTCGATCGGCACATAGGCGTTGGGCGCGACGGAGCGCAGCAGGATCGGGGTCTTGATCGACGATCCCGATCCGAATTCGACCACCGCGCGGCCACTCCCGGCGATCGTCGCGACCTCCGGACTGGCGATCTCGAGGATCGCGCGTTCGGTGCGGGTCGGATAATATTCGGGCAGGTCGGTGATCGCTTCGAACAGCTCCGATCCGCGGCGGTCGTAGAACCAGCGCGCGGGGATCGCACGCGGCACCATCGACAGACCGGCAAGGACATCGGCGCGGAATTGCGGATCGGCCAGGCGCTGTTCGCCGTCCTCGATCTCGGGTTTGAGCATTCAGAGATCCTTGGCCAGGCGAACGCCGGTGAACTGCCAGCGTTGGTGCGGGTAGAAGAAGTTGCGGTAGCTGGCGCGCACATGCCCGCGCGGCGTCGCGCAACTGCCGCCGCGCAGGACGAACTGCCCGCTCATGAACTTGCCGTTATACTCGCCGACGGCGCCCTCGACCGCGCGGAACCCGGGGTAGGGACGATAGGCGCTGCCGGTCCATTCCCACACGTCGCCGAAGAAGGCGGGCGCAGTCGCGGCGGGGCGGGGCTCGACCGCGCCGGCCTTGTCCAACTGGTTGCCGCCCGCGGCGTCGTGATCGGCCCCCGCTGCCTCCCATTCGAACTCGGTCGGCAGCCGTGCGCCTGCCCAACTGGCATAGGCATCCGCTTCGAAGAAGCTGACATGCGTCACCGGCGCGGCGGGATCGATCGCGCGACGCCCGTCCAGACCGAAGCGAGTCCAGACGCCGTCCTGCCGCTCCCAGTATAGCGGCGCGACGATCGCTTCCGCCTTCACCCAGGCCCAGCCGTCCGCCAGCCAGTGCCGCGCGTCGGCATAACCGCCATCGTCGATGAACGCGGCCCATTCGCCGTTGGTCACAGTGCGGTCGGCGATCGCGTGCGGGCTAAGCAAGGCACGGTGGCGAGGCCCTTCGCAATCGAATGCGAATCCGTCGCCGCCATGCCCGATCTCGACGATCCCCCCGGGGTGCGCGGCCCAACCGAGCGGTGCCGACATCGCCACCGGAATCTTGCGCGCCGCGGGCCAAAGCGCGGGTTCAAGCGGGTTCTCGCCGAACAGATGCAAGATGTCGGTGACCAGCAGTTCCTGATGCTGTTCCTCGTGGTGACAGCCCAGCGCCACCAGCGTGCACGCCGCCTCGGGCAGATCGGGCAATGCGGCGAGCAGCGCATCGTCGACATGCGCACGATAGGCGCGCACCTCGTCCAGCGTCGGGCGCGTCACCATGCCGCGGCGATCGCGCGCATGGCGACGCCCTTCCGCCTCGTAATAGCTGTTGAAGAGGAACGGGAAGCGCGGGTCGTGCAGCGCGTAACCCGGTACGTGATCGCGCAGCACGAAGGTTTCGAAGAACCAGCTGGTATGCGCGAGATGCCATTTGGCTGGCGACGCGTCGGCCATCGATTGTGCGGTGGCGTCCGCGTCCGACAACTCCGCGGTGAGCGCCAGCGACAGCGCGCGCACCGCCGCAAAGCGGACCGCGAGCGGCAGCGGATCGACAGGGACGGCAGGCAACGGCATGATCTTCTCCCTCGCCCGGCCGGGCAGCGTCCTCAGCCTCGACGAGGCGCGGGATCACGGCGTGGCGTCAGCGCGTCGCGCCCGGCTTCCATAGAACGTCCCCAATCCCGGCCTGGTTCACGGCGCGGGCGGCGACGAACAAGTAATCGGACAAACGATTGAGATAGGCCAGTGCCTGTGGGTTGAGCGGCGCGTCGACCGCCACTGCGGAGCGCTCGGCGCGGCGCACGATCGCACGCGCAAGGTGCAATGCCGATGCTGCGGCGCTGCCGCCCGGCAAGATGAAGCTGGTGAGTGGCGGCATTGTCGCGGTAAGCGCATCGATCTCGCCCTCCAGTCGCGCCACCTGCGAGGGCACGACCCGCAGCACCATCTCCGACGGGGTGAAATCGTCTCCCGGCGTGGCGAGATCCGCACCGAGATCGAACAGGTCGTTCTGGATACGGGTCAGCGCAAAGGAGGGGTCGGCACCGCCCATCGCCGCGATCGCGACGCCGATCGCGCTGTTCGCCTCGTCGACATCGCCGATCGCCGACATGAGCGCGTCGGCCTTGGACACACGCGACCCGTCGACCAGCCCGGTGGTGCCGTCGTCGCCGGTTCGCGTGTAGATCCGGTTGAGCCGGACCAGTTTAGGTCCGCCCGGCGGCGAAGAGCAGCACGACCACGACCAGCACCGCGATCGCCTGGAAGAAGATGCGCTGCTGCATCATCTTATTCGACCTCACCGACGCCTCGCTCGGGCCGGTCTCCCCGTTCTTCACCTGCGCGGTCGAATGCTGGAGAAACGCGACGATCCCGCGCACGAGAGCGACCACGGTCGCGATCATCGCCGCGATCAGGAGGAGGACGAGGAAAGTCTGCATGCGACGAATGTAGGGTTGGGTCAGCGGCCTCGCAATGCCGTCTTTGGTCGGTAATCGCCGCGCGCGAGCGCCGCCGCGAGGGCCAAACCATCCTCGCCTGCCTCGCGCATCGCCGTCAGAGACGGGGCGCCGGTCCGCTTGGCGAGCCGTTCGCCACGCTCATCGGTCAGCAGCGGATGATGGTGGTAGCGCGGCGTCGGCAGCCCGAGCAGCGCCTGCAACAGCCGGTGGACATGGGTCGCCGCGAACAGATCGACGCCGCGGACGATATCGGTGACGCCCTGATCGGCATCGTCCACCGTCACCGCCAGATGGTAGCTCGACGGCGCATCCTTGCGCGCCAGCACGACGTCGCCCTGCGCCGCCGGATCGGCCGCGATCGTCGTGCCGTTATCGCTCCAGGACAGCGGCCCCGCGAGCGCCACCGCGCGCGCCATGTCGAGCCGCCAGCAATGCGGACGCGTCAGATCGGGGTCATGGATCGCGCGGCAGGTGCCCGGATAGATCGGCGCGTCGCTGCCGTGCGGGGCCGAGGCGCTCGCCGCGATCTCCGCCCGCGTGCAGAAACACGGATACACCAGCGCCTGCGCCTTCAGCCGATCGAGCGCCACGGCATAGAGATGCAACCGCGACGATTGCCGGACCACCGCGCCGTCCCAGTCGAGCCCGAGCCATTCGAGGTCCGCCGATATGCCCGCGACATGCTCTTCGCGGCACCGCGCAAGGTCGATATCCTCGATCCGCAGCAAGAACCTACCCCCTGCCCTGCGCGCCAGTTCATGCGCCAGAACCGCGGACATCGCATGCCCCAGATGCAGGCGTCCGGTCGGGCTCGGCGCGAATCTGGTGACGACGCGCCCTTGACCCGGAATCACCGCCTGTGCTGTCATGACCATGTCATGCCGGTGGGCGAGGGCCCCAGGCGACGAGCCGTGTGGGAGGAGCCGTGTTTCATCCCGATCTGATCCGCCATCCCGATGGCTGCCCCGCGCTCGTCCTGAACGCCGATTACACGCCCTTGTCCTATTATCCGCTGAGCGTCTGGCCGTGGCAGACCGCGATCAAGGCGGTGTTCCTCGACCGGGTCGACATCGTCGCGCATTACGAACGCGAGGTCCGCAGCGCGACCGTCGCGATGAAGCTGCCATCGGTGATCGCGCTCAAGCAATATGTCCGGCCGTCGCAATTTCCCGCCTTCACCCGCTTCAACCTGTTCCTGCGCGATCGCTTCGCCTGCCAATATTGCGGCCAGCCTCGCGACCTGACCTTTGACCATGTCGTCCCCCGCGCGCAAGGCGGGCGTACCACCTGGGAGAATGTCGTCACCGCCTGCGCACCGTGCAACCTGCGCAAGGGCGGCCGCACCCCCAAACAGGCGAGCATGCCACTCCATCTCGAGCCGATCCGGCCCACCAACTGGCATCTCCAGGAACACGGCAAGCGCTTCCCGCCGAACTATCTTCACGACACATGGCACGACTGGCTCTATTGGGACGTCGAACTCGAAGCCTGACGGAGTGGCTATGCGGCATGTGATCGGAATGGCGGCGATGGCGCTCGCGCTCGGCGCATGCAGCGGCGAACGCGGCGAAGAAAAGCGCGCCAGCGCGGATGCCAATGCGTCGGGCTTCGTGCCGCCATCAGTCACCTCGCGGCTCGATTATGGCAGCGCGATGGATCGACGCTTCCGCGCGCTGGACCGCGACGCCGATGATTTCATCTCTCGTGCGGAGCTTCCCCGGCGCAATCCGCGGCGGTTGCTGGCGCTCGATCGCAATGGCGACGGCAAGATCAGCGCGATCGAGTTCAGCGAAGGCATGCTCGCGCGGTTCGATCGCATGGACCTCAATCACGATGGCACCGTGACCTCCGAAGAGCGGCGATCCGCCGGCGCCCAGTGAAGCTGGGGGCCGAGCACGGTTGACCGCGCGCTTGCCGCAGCGCAGCATAGTGCGATGGCTACCCTTCCCCGGATCGAAAACAACGCGGATGTCCGCTTCCTCGGCGCCAAGCTCGGCGAGGTCATACGCGCCTATGGCGGCGACGCGCTGTTCGAGGCGACGGAGGCGATCCGCAAGGCCTCGGTGGATCGCCACCGCGGCAAGGCCGATGACGAGGCGGCGGAGGATCACGGCGTCGCCGCGGTCGATCTCGGGCTCGAGAAGCTCGGGCTCGACGAGACGCTCGATTTCGTCCGCGGCTTCATGCTGTTCTCGATGCTCGCCAACCTCGCCGAGGATCGCCAGGGCATCGCCGCGGAAACCGGCGCGGACTTCGCCTCCGCGCTGAAGACGCTCGCCGACGAGGGCCTAGGCCAAGATGCGATCGCCGATCTCCTGGCGCACGCGCTGGTCGCGCCGGTGCTGACCGCGCATCCGACCGAAGTGCGCCGCAAGAGCATGATCGACCACCGCAACCGGATTGCGCAACTGATGGCGCTGAAGGATCTCGGTCGCGAGGAAACCCCGGAGGGCGACCGCGTCGACGATGCGATCCTGCGCCAGGTCGCACTGCTGTGGCAGACCCGGGTGCTGCGCCGCGAACGGCTCTACGTCACCGACGAGGTCGAGACCGCGCTCAGCTATCTGCGCGACGTGTTCCTGCCAGCGCTGCCCGCGCTCTACCAGCGTTGGGATCGGGCGTTCGGCGCGCGCGTGCCAAATTTTCTGCGGCCTGGCAGCTGGATCGGGGGCGACCGCGACGGCAATCCCTTCGTCACCGCGGATTCGCTGCGCACCGCGCTCGCCAAGTCGAGCGAAGCGGTGCTGGTCCATTACATGGACGCGGTCCACCTGCTCGGCGCCGAACTGTCGATCTCGACCGAGCATGTCGCGGTCGACGGCGCGGTCGAGGCGCTTGCCGACGCCAGCGGCGATACCGCGCAAAGCCGCCGCGACGAACCCTATCGCCGCGCGCTCTCCGGCATCTATGCCCGGCTGGCCGCCACTCATCAGGCGCTGACCGGGCGTCCGGCACCGCGCCCCGGCCCGCTGCGCGGCGAGCGCTACCCGGATCCACAGGCATTCCGCGCCGATCTCGTCGCGCTGGCACATGCATTGTCCGCAGGCAGCGCGCTCAGGACCGGCGGTGCGCTCGGCCGCCTGATCCGCGCGGTGGAGACGTTCGGCTTCCATCTCGCCACGCTCGACCTGCGCCAGAACAGCGCAGTCCATGAGCGGGTCGTCGCCGAATTGCTGAAGGTCGGCGGAGTGGAGGCGGACTATCTCGCGCTGAACGAAGCCGCGCGGGTCGAGCTGTTGCGGCGCGAACTCGCCAACGCGCGGCCGCTCGCCAGCCGCTTCGCCACCTATTCGGACGAGACCGCATCCGAACTCGCGATCGTCGCCGCCGCCGCGGATGCGCACGCGACCTACGGGCCGGCGTGCATCACCAATTACATCGTGTCGATGGCGCAGTCGGTGTCGGACCTGCTCGAGATCAACCTGCTGCTGAAGGAGGTCGGGCTCTACCGGCCCGGCCAGCCGGCCACCGCCGCGATCATGGCGGTGCCGCTGTTCGAGACGATCGGCGATCTGGAGGCCGCACCCGCGATCATGACCGCGTGGTTCGCGCTTCCCGAAATCGCCGCGATCGCCTCCGCGCGCGGCCATCAGGAAGTGATGATCGGTTATTCGGACAGCAACAAGGACGGCGGCTACCTCACCTCGACCTGGCAATTGTCCAAGGCATCGACCGCGTTGAAGCCGGTGTTCGAGGCGGCGGGCGTCGGCATGCAGCTGTTCCACGGCCGCGGCGGGGCCGTCGGACGGGGCGGCGGCTCCGCCTTCGCCGCGATCCGCGCGCAACCCGCGGGCACGGTTCAGGGTCGCATCCGCATCACAGAACAGGGCGAGGTGATCGCCGCAAAATACGGCACGCGCGAGAGCGCGATGACCAACCTCGATGCGATCGCGGCGGCGACGTTGCTCGCAACGCTCGAACCCGAACGCCTGTCCAATGCCGAAAACGCGCAGTTCGCGACTGCGATGGACGCGCTGTCGGGCGATGCCTTCACCGCCTATCGCGACCTCGTCTACGGGACGGAAGGCTTCCGCACCTTCTTCCGCCAGATGACCCCGATCGCGGAGATCGCGGGCCTCAAGATCGGCAGCCGCCCGGCCAGCCGCAAGCAATCCGACGCGATCGAGGATCTGCGCGCGATCCCCTGGGTGTTCAGCTGGGCGCAGGCCCGCGTGATGCTGCCCGGGTGGTACGGTGTCGGCCAAGCGATCGACGCCTTCCCGGACAAGCGGCTGCTCACGGAGATGGCCGAAGGCTGGCCGCTTTTCGCCTCCGCGCTCGCCAACATGGAGATGGTGCTCGCCAAATCGGACATCGACATCGCCGCGCGCTACGCCCGGCTGGTCGAGGACGACGCGATGCGCGACCACATCTTCGGCCGCATCCACGACGGCTGGCACCGCACGCGCGACAGCCTCCTGACGATCACCCGCCAGTCCCGCCTGCTAGAGAAACACCCCGCACTCGACGCGTCGATCCGGCTACGGCTGCCCTATATCGAGCCGCTCAACCTGCTCCAGATCGAACTCATGAAACGCCACCGCGCCGGCGAGACCGACCCGCGGATCGGCGAAGGCATCCTGCTGTCGATCAACGCGGTGGCAACGGCGTTGCGCAATTCGGGGTGAATGGCAGGATCCCGACAACTCAGTCGCCTGTGACCTCGCCGTCATCGTCGAGGTCCTTAGCCTTCACTCTCCGACGCCGTACTTCTGTGATGCGATCTTCGATCTCGAACAGCAGCTTAAGGCCTTCCGCTGTCTTTCCGTTTTTACCTTCCGGATCAGCAGCAAACAGTGCTTTGGCTCTGACTGCTAGATCGACCAGCGCCTCATACCGCTCTTCACCCAGCTTCTTGCGGGTCATGTCAAACCCAGCCGCTAGCGTGAGGAACTCAGTATCGATATTTCGATCTTCGAAAGTAGAGGTTTCGTCGATAAAGGTAGGAGCGAAAAGGATCATCGATCCCAATAAATCGTATATTTCGCTCAGACTTGCTGGCACGTATGGTTTGGCATTGAAGTACGGATTTGCGTGGCTCATCTTTTAATCTCCGGTCGTGAAATGACATAGGCGCTGTCGGGGCTGACCTGGCGTGGTCGAATGATCACGACACTGACGGGTTTGAAGTCAGAAGCAAAAAAGCCTTGAACTTGCTTCGTGGCAGATGTTTTGAGCGAGAGCGTCACATCGAAAGCCACGTCGCCTATCCGAGCATCCGGTCGACGATACGTCAGATCTGTTCCCGAACTGTCGTCCTCTCGCCGATTGACACGTACGGGCCCTTTGCCTGCCGAGTCGATTCCCAAGGAATTGTAGCGCTTCCGCAACTCGATGCGAACGTATCGATCGACATAGTTTCCAATCGCTTCTCGATCCGACAGCCTTGGCCTAATAAGCCCCGCCTTTAACGCCGCCTCCCCTTTCTCGAAGCCAACATCAGCCTTTTGCTGTATGAAACGGACTGTCTCAACCTGCAGTGGTCGATAATCGCCCTTGACGCGTGCGATCACCGCGGCTCGTTCAAAGCGAAGATCGTTGAGTTGGTTGATCCGCCCGGCAACGGAGTTGGGTGGACCAAGGCTGTCATAGTGCCACTTCGGGTCCACTGTTTTTATCTGCGCGATGATCTCACGAGACAAGTTGTCTAGCAATGCTGATTGGGCTTCATCGGCAGGCCCTCTAATATCGAACAAATTGTTGCCGACGGCTAAAATCGCACTTGCTGGAGCATTGTTCAGGCCGGGAAAGACCTGCTCAAGCGTCATCGGATCTTCGAATGCTCGGCTGTTGCTGCCGCGGCCCCCGACCGGGGCTGGTCTGGACGGAGGTCTCGCCTGGTTAGCGATCGGCGAAGGTGGGCGAACGCCATCTTTGATGATCGACGTGCCACTTGTACGCGTGCCCGTGCCGCTGACTACGGGTCGCGCGTCGGGCGGCCGGACGTATTCAGCGCCCCGCGACCCGGCAGGTCCGCCCGGCGCAAACGTGAACTGTCCGTTACGCGGATCGTGGTAGGGGTTGAACTTCAACTCGAGGCCGTCTGGCGCTCTCGATAAAGGCAGACGTCCGGTCCGCAGCCAGTGCGTGAACGCCCGGCGCCTTTCCTGTACCGATACATCCATCTGACCCACCTCGTTCTTGAACGTGGTGGGAACATAGGGGCAACATTATCCAATAAGTCAAGCGAGAGCGCACGGCCGATCAGCCGAGCAGCCTCGATTTCGCATTGCTGCCTATGAGAAGTGGTGCGGCCGAGAAGACTCGAACTTCCACGGGCTTTCGCCCACAACGACCTCAACGTTGCGCGTCTACCAATTCCGCCACGGCCGCACGTGAAACAACCGGCCGGGCTGACCCGGCGGCTGGTAGGCAGCGGCCCCTAGCAAAGCCTTTGCGATGCTGCAACGGCTTTAGCGCGCAGTCTCGCCGGCGAAGCTCAATTCGAGCCGCTTGGAATTCGCGGGCACGTCGAGCTTGGCGGAGTTGAAGTCGATCGACGCGCCGGGCGCGAGCGAGCGTCGCTGTGGCGTGATCGTCCAACTGAACACCAACCGGCCCTGCGCATCGCGAAGCTCAGCGCGGATGTCGGGGACGCGCTGGCGGTCGCTCGACGGGTTCGTGACTTGGCCGCTCACCGCGAACAGCTCGGACCCGTTTTCCAGCTCGCGGCGCTCGATCGGATTGTCGTGGAGGCGGAGCGGTGATTCGGCGGCGCCGATCGGGAGGCCGAGCCGAGCGCCGAGCCCTGGTGCACCGAGCCACAGGATCGCACCGATCGCCGCCAGCATCAACAATCCCCCCACGACCGCGATCAACGTCCAGCGCCGTGCGGCGTTCTTGCGGGGGCGGAAAGGGGGACGATGCGCGAAGGCGTCGAACTCGCCATAATCCGCGCCGGGCTCGACATAGGGCTCGGGTAGCGGCGGCACCGGTGCGGCCACGACGGGTGTCGGCGCGGCGATCGGCGGTGCGGCGGCCGGCGTTGCGGGGGGATCGACATCGGCGGCGGGAGGCGGTGGGGCTACCGGCGGCGGCGCGACCGGATCGGTGGGCGCCTGGAACCAGCTATGCCGGCAATTCGCGCAGCGAACCGTCCGTCCTTCGATACCGACCGCGCTGTCCGGGACCAGATAACGGGTGCTGCATTCGGGACATTCGAGTATCATGCGAACGCTTTGCGGCTAGGGCCATCTGAGGCGTGAATCTAAGCACGCCGGCCGAGCCGCTGGCAAGCTTGAAGCAATGCGCGCTTTCGTGGCAAGGCTCGGCGGGGGCTCCTGCGGGGCTTGGATGAAAGAGAGCGGCTTCGGCCACGCGCATGGCGAACATCGTGCAGTTCGAAAACGTTGGGCTGCGTTACGGTTCCGGTCAGGAGACGCTGTCGGACGTGAGCTTCACGCTGGGCAGCGGCGCGTTTTATTTCCTCACCGGGGCGAGCGGCGCGGGCAAGACGTCGCTGCTAAAGCTCCTGTACCTCGCGCAGCGGCCGTCGCGCGGCGTGATCCGGCTGTTCGGCGAGGATGCGGTGATGATGCCGCGCACCCGATTGCCCGGTTTCCGCCGTCGCATCGGCGTGGTGTTCCAGGATTTCCGGCTGGTGCCGCACCTGTCCGCAGCCGACAATATCGCATTGCCGCTGCGGGTCGCGGGGATGCCCGATGCGGACATCCGCCAGCCGGTGCGCGAGATGCTCGCCTGGGTCGGGCTGGCGGAACGCGCCGACGCGCGGCCGGCGACGCTGTCGGGCGGGGAGCAGCAGCGCGTCGCGATCGCGCGCGCGGTGATAACCCGGCCGGAATTGCTGGTCGCGGACGAACCCACCGGCAACGTCGATCCGGAGATGGCCGATCGGCTGCTCCATCTATTCGACTCGCTCAACAAGCTCGGCACCACCGTCGTCGTGGCGACGCATGACTTTCAGCTGCTCGGGCGCATCCCCGGCGCGCAGATGATGCGGCTCGACAAGGGCCGATTGCTCGATCCGACCGGCGCGCTGCGCTACCCGCCGGGGCCGCGCGGCGGATGATCGGCCGCGCCACCGATCGCGCCAATGCGCGCGTGCTCGACGAGACCGGCGGGCTGCGCGCGATGACTTGGGTGATGGCGATCATGCTGTTCCTGACGGTGCTCGCCGCTGCGCTCGGCCTCGGCACCGCGAGCGGGGCGCGGTTGCTGGAGAGGCAGTTGTCGGGACGGCTGACGGTGCAGCTGGTGGAGGGCGATCCGCTGCGGCGCGACGCCGATGCCGCCCGGATCGCGACGAGCTTGCGCGCGATGCCGGGAGTCGCACGCGTGGCGGTCGTCGACCGTGTCGAGCTGACCCGGCTGTTGCGGCCCTGGCTGGGGGCGGACGGCGCCGATCCCGAACTGCCGGTGCCTGCGATGATCGATGTCGACCTTAGCGATAGCAGCGAGCCGACAGTGGCGCGCGTCGCGGCCGCCGCGGCGCGGATCAGCGGGTCGGCCCGGGTCGATCGCCATGAAAGCTGGATGTCGCCGGTCAGCCGCTTCATGACCTCGCTCACGCTGCTCGCGGGCGGAATCGTGCTGCTGATGATGGCGGCGACCGCGGCGGTGGTGGTATTGGCCGCGCGCGCGGGGCTGGAGACGCACCGGTCGACGATCGAGGTGATGCACATGCTAGGATCGACCGACGTGCAGGTGGCGCGGCTGTTCCAGCGGCGGATCGCGATCGATGCGGCGATCGGCGGCGTGGTCGGCGGACTGGCGGCGATCCTGGTGGTCGCCGCGATCGGTGCGCGGCTCGCGGGGCTCGGATCGGAACTGATCGGCGGGGTCTCGCTCGGTTTCGGCGAGTGGCTGCTGCTGGGGCTGCTGCCGATCGCGTTCGTGCTGCTCGCCATCTTCGCGGCGCGCTACAGCGTGCTCGGCGCATTGCGGCGGACGCTATGATCGTCCGGTTGTTCGGCGTGACGCTGATCCTCTGGTGCCTGGGCTTCGCGGCGTTCATGCTGACCCTGCCGCGCGTGCTGGAGGGATCGACCACCGACGCGATCGTGGTGCCGACCGGCGGCGCCGGGCGGATCGATCGCGGGATCGCGCTGCTCGAACGTCGGCAGGCCAAGCGGATGCTGGTCACCGGCGTCGGCCCCGGAGTCCGGGACGCCGATCTGGCGCGCGAATATCGAACGTCGCGGGCGCTGTTCGACTGCTGCATCGATCTGGGCCGGGAGGCGGTCGACACCCGCTCCAATGCGGAGGAAACCGCGGTGTGGGTGAAGTCGCGCAGGTATCGCACGGTGCGGCTCGTCACCTCCGACTGGCACGTGCCGCGGGCACGGATGGAATTGGGAGCGGCAATGGGCAAGAGCGTGCTGATCCTGGGCGACGGGGTGCCGAGCAGCCCGCGGCTGGGCACGTTGGTCAACGAATACAACAAGCTGATCCTGCGTCGGGTCGCCTTGTGGCTGGGGATCGGGGCATGATCGCGTGGTTGCGGACGTTGCTGTTCCGCGTCGTCTTCTACAGCATATCGGTGCCGATCGTCGTCAGCGTGCCGATCTCCGCGTTGTTCGGGCAGCAGGCGGTGATCGTCCATGCCTATGTGTGGACAGGCTTCCACCGCTGGTGCGCACGGGTGCTGCTCGGCATCAAGATCCGGACAGAGGGGCCGCGACCGACCAGGCCCGTGCTGTATGCGGCCAAGCACCAGTCGATGTTCGAGGCGCTGGAGCTGCAGGGCATGCTCGACGGCCCGGCGATGGTGCTGAAGGAGGAACTCGCGAAGATCCCCGCCTGGGGCTATGCCGCCCGTCGTTATGGCGCGCTGGTGATCGATCGCGCGGCGTCGGCCAAGGCGCTCCGGCAGATGATGCGCGAGGGCAAGGCCGCCAAGGATATCGGGCGATCGGTGCTGATCTTTCCCGAAGGCACGCGAGTGCTGCCCGGTGACCAGCCACCGCTGAAATCGGGGTTCGCGGGCCTGTACCGTGCACTGGGCATGCCGACGGTGCCGATCGCGATCGACAGCGGGCTGGTCTGGCCGAAAAAGGGTGCGAAGCGAGCGGGCACGATCACCTTCCGCTTCGGCGAGGCGATCCCACCGGGCCTGCCGCGCGAGGAGATCGACGCGCGGGTACACGCCGCGATCAATGCTTTGGACACGCCCGTCGCGGGCTGAACGGCTTCAGTCGTGCGTGCGGCCGAAGTCGGGCGCGGCGTCGTCCTGGCCTTGTTCGATGATGGAGCGGCGGATCGCGCGGGTGCGGGTGAACAGGTCGAACAACTGGTCGCCGTCGCCCCAGCGGATCGCGCGTTGCAGCATCGTCACGTCCTCGGTCAGCCGCTGGAGGATCTCCAGCACCGCCTCGCGATTGTTGAGAAAGACGTCGCGCCACATCACGGGATCGGACGCCGCGATCCGGGTGAAGTCGCGGAAGCCGCCGGCGGAGAATTTGATCACCTCGCTCTGCGTCACCTCTTCCAGGTCGCTGGCGGTGCCGACGATCGAATAGGCGATCAGATGCGGCACATGGCTGGTCACCGCGAGCACGAGATCATGGTGCCGCGGGGTCATGATCTCGACCTCGGCGCCGAGCGCCTCCCAGAACGCGCGCAGCCGCACTACCGGGGCCTCGGGCGTGGTCTCTTCGGGAGTGAGGATGCACCAGCGGCCGCGGAACAGCGTCGCGAAGCCAGCTTCGGGGCCGCTATGTTCGGTGCCCGCGACGGGGTGACCGGGCACGATCGTCGCGTCGGGCAGCACCGCGCGCAACGCCGCGAGCACGCTGGCCTTGGAGCCGCCGACATCGCTGACGATCGCGTCCGCGGGAAGATCGTCGGCGAAATCGGCCGCCACCGCACCCATCGCGCCGACCGGCACGCACAGCATCACCAGGTCGGCATCGATCACCGCCGTCCCCGCGCTATCGGCGATGTCGTCGGCAAGATCGATGCGATCGGCGACGGCGCGCACCTCGGGATCGGCATCATAGCCGGTGATGCGCACCGTCGGCATCGATGCCCGGACCGCGCGGGCGATCGAGGAGCCGATCAGGCCCAGGCCGATGATCGTGACGCGTGCGAAGGGGAGCATCAGCCGGCGCGCTCGACCTCGGCACGGAGCACGTCGACGACCTCGCGCATCTCCGCCTCGGTGCCGATCGTGATCCGCAGCCCGTGCGGCAGACCCTGTCCGGGTAGCCAGCGGGTCGCATAGCCCGCCGCCATCAGCGCCGTGTACGCGGCCTCTGCCGTGAGAGTGCCTGCGAACAGGACGAGGACGAAATTGGCCTTGCTCGGCACCGCGCGCAGCCCCGGCAGCGCGTCGATCCGATCGGCGAACCAGCTGCGCCATTCGCGATTGTGGCGGCGGCTGTGCGCGACGAACTCGGCATCCCCAAGCGCGGCGATCGCCGCCGCCTGCGCGCCGATGCTGAACGCGAACGGTGCGCGGATGCGGTGCATCGCGCCGATGATCTCGGGCGAGGCATAGCCCCAGCCGACTCGTTCCGACGCGAGGCCGAAGATCTTGGAGAAGGTCCGCGTCACCAGCACATTGGGCTGAGAGCGGGCGAGCGCGAGCGCGCCGTCGTCATCCTCCGGCTCGAGATATTCGGTATAGGCCTGGTCGAGCACCAGCAGCACGGAACGGGGCAACCCCGCGTGCAGCCGCGCGATCTCGTCCTTGCTGGAATAGGTGCCGGTCGGGTTGTTCGGATTGGCGACGAACACGATCCTGGTCCGGTCGGTGACCGCCGCCAGGATCGCGTCGACATCGGTGGCATAGTCGCGGTCCGGGACGACGACCGGGGTCGCACCGACCCGACGGGTCGCGATCTCGTACACCGCGAAGCCGTAGCGGACGTGAATGATCTCGTCCCCCGCCCCGGCGAAGGTGCCTGCGGCGAGGTGCAGTACCTCGTCCGATCCGGTGCCGTAGATCAGTCGATCCGCCTCGACTCCATAATGGGCGGCCAGCGCGGCGCGCAGATCGGCCGCGGCGGCGTCGGGATAGCGTTCCAGATGCTGGCCGGCGTCGCAATACGCGGTGCGCGCGGCGTCGGGGGTGCCGAACGGATTCTCGTTCGACGATAGTTTGACGACCTTGCGGCCATCCTCGCTGGTCGAACGGCCGGGGACATAGGGCGCGATGCCCATGATCCACGGCTTGGGGGCGGGTGCGGTCATGGCCGGGCGTGTACCCGCCGCGGGCGTGGGATGACAAGCTGCGGGCAATGCCACCCTTCACCACCCCGGCGGAGGCCGGGGCCCAGGTGGGAGACGTTCGTGATGACGGTCAGTGCTCCGTTACCTCTGCCTTCGCGACTGGGCCCCGGCCTTCGCCGGGGTGGTGGCTAACTTTGCCGCATGGTGCTCAGGATGTCGCCACCCGCCACCATTGCTTGCGACCTTGCGGCGCCTTAGGGCGAGCGCGATGTCGGATGATCAGCGTTTTGGGCTGTCGCGCCATGTGACGTTGCCGGGGCCGCTGCGCCTCGACGGCGGCGTGCTGCTGTCGTCGGTCGAAATCGCCTACGAAACCTATGGCACGCTCGATGCCGACGCGGGCAACGCGGTGCTGATCTGCCACGCGTTGACCGGCGATCAGCATGTCGCGTCGGCGCATCCGCGCACCGGCAAGCCCGGCTGGTGGGCGCGGATGGTCGGCCCGGGAAAGCCGATCGACCCGGCGCGTCATTTCGTGATCTGCGCCAACGTGCTCGGCAGCTGCATGGGCAGTTCGGGCCCGGCGTCGATCAACCCGGCGACGGGGCGCCCCTGGGCGATGGCGTTTCCGGTGATCACGATCCGCGACATGGTTCGCGCGCAGGCGATGCTGCTCGATCATCTCGGCGTCGCCCGGCTGCACGCGGTGGTCGGCGGATCGATGGGCGGGATGCAGGCGCTGAGCTGGCCCGCGACCTACCCCGACCGGGTCCGGGCGGTGGTGGTGATCGCCTCCACCGCGCGCCATACCGCGCAGAACATCGCGTTCCACGAGGTCGGACGGCAGGCGGTGATGGCCGACCCGAAATGGCGCGGCGGCGACTATTATGCGGATGCCGATGGCGGCGAGGGCGATCCCCCGGCGGCGGGGTTGGCGGTGGCGCGAATGGCGGCGCACATCACCTATCTGTCGGAGGCCGGACTGACGGAGAAATTCGGGCGCCGCCTGCAAGCGCGGGGCGACGGGCCGGGCGCCAAGAGCTTCGGCTTCGACGCCGATTTCCAGGTCGAGAGCTATCTGCGCCACCAGGGGCTGAGCTTCGTCGACCGCTTCGACGCCAACTCCTATCTCTACATCACCCGCGCGATGGATTATTTCGACCTGGCCGAGGAACATGGCGGGATGCTCGCCAACGCGTTCCGCGCGTCGAGCGCCCGGTTCTGCCTGGTCAGCTTCGATACCGACTGGCTGTACCCGACCGCCGAATCGCGCACCGTCGTGCGCGCGCTCAACGCCGCTGGCGCGCCGGTGAGCTTCGTGGAGCTGTCGAGCCCCTATGGGCACGACGCGTTCCTGCTCGACGTTCCCGAGCTCAACCGCGTGATCGATGGCTTCATGAGAGGCGGTCGATGATCGAGTTTTCCGACGACAAGGCGCGGTTGCAGGTCGATCGCGTCCATGGCTGGCTGGCGGGAAGCTATTGGTCGCCGGGCATTGCACGCGATGTTGTCGATCGTGCGATCACCGGGTCGCACTGCCTCGGAGCCTATGACGCGGGCAAGCAGATCGGGTTCGCACGGATGATCACCGATCACGCGACCTTCGCGTGGCTCGCCGACGTCTGGGTGGTCGAGGAAGCGCGCGGCAGCGGCCTCGGGCGGGCGATGGTAAACTGGTTCCTCGATCATCCCGACTTTCAGGGGCTGCGCCGGATCGGACTGGTCACGGCCGACGCGCACGGCGTCTACGCGGCGTCAGGCTTCCACTCAGTCGTGCGCCCCGATCGGTACATGGAGCGACTCGCGCCGGGGCTGGCGCAGCAATTGCGAGACGCGCCGTGAAGCTTCGCCCCGACCTCGCGATCATCGCGCAGCATGTGACGCGGGACAGCCATATCCTCGATGTCGGCTGTGGCGATGGGCAATTGATGGCGGCGCTGCGCGACGATCGCGGGTGCGATGCGCGTGGGCTGGAGCTGCGGCCGGGCAACGTCGCGGCGGCGGTGGCGCGCGGGTTGTCGGTCATTCAGGGCGATGCTGATGTCGATCTGGTCGACTATCCCGACCAGAGCTTCGACTATGCGATCCTCAGCCAGACCCTGCAGACCGCGCATGCACCCGATGCGGTGCTCGACCATCTGTTGCGGATCGGACGGCGCGCGTTCGTCAGCTTTCCGAACTTCGCGCACTGGCGGGTGCGGCTGTCGTTGATGTGGGGCGGCCGGATGCCGGTGACGCGGCAATTGCCCGAACAATGGTTCGACACCCCGAACATCCATCATGTCACGATCGACGATTTTCGCGCCTTTCTGAAGGAGCGATCGGTGACGGTCGAAGCCGCCTGGTTCCTGTCGGGCGACAAGCGAACCGGTGCCGCGGCGGCCAATCTGCTGGCCGAACATGCGGTGTTTCTGCTGCGGCGGTAGAGTCTCGGGAACCTACCGAGTTGACGCAGGTTAATGGCGTGCAAACCGTGAGGATTCTCGTGCCCAAGACCGCCCTCATCGTCGAAGACGAGATTTTCGTCGCGCTCGACCTGGAACGGATCCTAACCGATGCAGGGTATAGCGTCGCCGCGATCGCCGCAGACAGTGCGAGTGCGATGGACGCCGCCCCCAACGTTTCGTTCGCCTTCGTCGACGTCAATCTGCGGGATGGGCCGACCGGACCCGGCATCGCCGAACGGATCGCGCGCGATTACGGGGTGAAGGTCGTCTTCGTCACCGCCAATCCCGCGCAGATCGGCCCCGAAAGCGCTTGCGCTCTCGGCTATATTCGTAAGCCGTTCAGCGAGGCGGCGATCCTGGCCGCGGCATCGCTCGCGACCGCGGGCGAGCCGGTCGACAGCTATGGCGATCTGGTCACGATCAGACGCGCCTGAACCGCGTCAGGGCCTGGTCAGCGCGCCCGCGGGCATATCGACCGTCATCGTCAGCCCCTCCGGTCGCCATTCGCGCATGACCCGTCCGCCGAGCTGACGGACCGCACTTAGTTCGATCAACTGGCTGCCGAACCCGGCCGAGCCGGCGGGCTCGATCACCGCGGGACCGCCCCGCTCCTGCCAGACGATCGTGACGCGATCATGCTGCCGCGCTACCCGGATCTCGATCCGTCCAGCCTCGTTCGACAGCGCCCCGTATTTGGTCGCGTTAGTCGCCAGCTCGTGGAACAGCAGCGCCAGCGGCGTCGCCGAACGATCGTCGATCTCGATATCGTCGCCGACCACCATCAGCCGCTCGCCATTGTTGCGCTGATAGGGTGCGAACAATTCGGCGAGCAGTCCTTCCAAACTGTCCTGGCGTGCCGCCGGGCGCGAATTCGGACTGTGCGGGCGGACGAAGTCGTGGGCGCGGCCGAGCGCGGTGATACGGTCGCGAAGATCGCTTGCCAGCGGCGCGAAATCGGGACGGCTGCGCGCCGCGAAGCCGATCAGGCCGGAGATCACCGCAAAGATGTTCTTGATGCGATGTGACAATTCCTGGCTGATCACCTCGCGCTGTTCGAGCGCCAGTTTCTGTTCGTGGATGTCGGTGCAGGTCCCAAACCAACGGGTGATCGCGCCGGCATCGTCGCGGACCGCCAACGCGCGGCCGAGCACCCAACGATAGGTGCCATCGAAATGGCGCAGGCGGTATTCGATCTGGTAGGGCTCGCCGGTGTCGAGGCTGTGCCGCCACAGTGTCCAGGCACGGTCGCGATCGTCGACGTGGAAGATCTCACTCCAGCCCGCGCCATCGGTGCTGCCCGCGGGCACGCCGGTGAATTCGTACCAACGTGCGTTGTAATAGTCGTGGTAGCCGTCGGGGAGCGTCGACCACACCATCTGCGGCATGGTGTCGGCCAGGGCGCGGAACCGATCCTCGCTGTTGCGCAGTACGCGGCGCTGGTCGTTCTCCGCATCGCGCCAGGCGGCGGCGTCGCGACTGTCGCGCATCCGGGTCATGACGTCGGCGGCGAGCGTGACGAGCCCCTGGCGCTGGAGCGGCGTGAGTCCGGCGCGCGGTTCGGTGTCGATGACGCACAGCGATCCCATCGGCATGCCGTCGTCGGCAATCAGCGGCGCGCCCGCGTAGAAGCGGATGTTCATCTCGCCGGTGACGAGCGGATTGTCGACGAAGCGCGGATCCCGCGTCGCGTCGGGCACGATCATCACGTCGGGTTCGAGCATCGCGTGCGCGCAGAACGACGTCTCGCGCGAGGTGCTTTCGACGTCGAGGCCAGTCCGGGCGAGGAACGTCTGCTGGCGCTCCTCGACCAGGCTGACGAGCGCGATCGGCACGTCGCACAGCGCCGCCGCGAAATCGGTTATGCGGCGCAGGTCTTCGCTGTTGCGCAGCGTGTCGAGTTCGTAGGCTTCCATCGCAGCGTTGCGCGCGCGCTCGTCGATCTGCCACCCGCGTGGCGCTGCGGCAGAGTCGGCGGCAATCGTCGCTTGATCGTCGGGAAAAGTCGCCACCCTTAGAACGGAACGTCGTCGTCGAGATCGTCCGCGAAGCCGCCGCCCTGCCCGAACCCGCCGCCGCCGCCGCCGCCGCCGGCACCGCCGCCGGACGAGCCGCGCGATCCGCCACCGCTGCCGCCGCCATAGCCACCGCGTCCACCGCCGCTGCCGCCACCGCCGCTTTCGGCACCCCAATCGTCACCGCCGCGGCTGCCGCCGCCACCGCCTGCGCCGCCACCCGCACCGGGCGCGCCGTCGAGCATCGTCAGGACGCTGTTGAAGCCCTGGAGCACGATCTCGGTCGAATATTTGTCCTGTCCCTGCGCGTCCTGCCACTTACGGGTCGACAGCGCGCCTTCGATATAGACCTTGCTGCCCTTGCGCAGATAGCGCTCGGCGACGTTGGCGAGGCCTTCGTTGAAGATCGCGACCGAATGCCATTCGGTCTTTTCCTTGCGCTCGCCGCTGTTCTTGTCCTTCCAGCTCTCGGACGTCGCGATGCGCAGATTGACGACCTTCCCGCCGTTCTGGAACGTCTTGCTTTCGGGATCGCGGCCGAGATTGCCGACGATGATGACCTTGTTGACGCTGCCTGCCATGTAAGCCTCTTCAGAGTCCGGCGAGGACCGCCAGCCAGTAGGTGATTCCGGCCATGATGTAGGCGGCGGTGAACAAATAGCCAACCATGAAGGCGGGCCAGCGCCAGCCGTTCGTCTCGCGACGGGTCACCGCGATCGTCGAGATGCATTGCGGCGCGAACACGAACCACATCAGGAACGCGAGCGCGGTTGGCAGCGACCAGCGGCCGCGCAGATTGTCGGTCATCGCCCGCCCGCCTTGCGCGCTGTCCGGGTCGTCGATCGCGTAGACGGTGCCGATCGCCGCCACCGCGACCTCGCGCGCGGCCATCGCCGGGATCAGCGCGAGGACGATGTCGCGGTTGAAGCCGATCGGCGCGAACACCGGGGCGATGCCGTTGGCGATCCGCCCGGCGACCGAATAGTCGACCGCCGAGACACGGCTGTCCGCGGGCGGCTTGGGGAAGCTCAGCAGCGCCCACAGGATCACGGTGGAGACGAGGATGATCGTGCCCGCCCGCTTCAGGAATATCTCGGCGCGGCTCCACAGCCCGATCAGCACGTCGCGCATCTGCGGCCATTGATATTTGGGCATCTCCATCATGAAGCCCGACGACGCGCCCTTGGTCACCGTGCGCCGGAGCACCAGCGCGGCGACGAACGCCCCGACGATGCCCATCACGTAGAGCCCGAGCATCACCAGCCCCTGCAAGCCGACGAAGCCGATCACCCGGCGTTCCGGAATGAAGGCGCCGATGATCAGCGTGTAGACCGGGAGGCGCGCCGAGCAGGTCATCAGCGGCGCGATCAGGATCGTGGTCAGCCGGTCGTTCTCGTCCTCGATCGTCCGCGTCGCCATGATCCCCGGGACGGCGCAGGCGAACGACGACAGCAGCGGGATGAAGGCACGGCCCGACAGGCCGACGCGCGCCATCAGCCGGTCCATCAGGAACGCCGCGCGGACCATGTAGCCCGACGCCTCCAGCACGAGGATGAAGAGGAAGAGGATCAGGATCTGCGGCAGGAACACGATCACTGCGCCCACGCCCGCGATCACCCCGTCGGCGACCAGCGATCGCAGCACCGAAGGCGCGAACTCGTCCTGGATCGCCCCTTGCAGCCACGCGAACCCTGCGTCGAGCGCGTCGGCGGGCACGGTCGCCCAGGTGAACACCGCCTGGAACATGAAGAACAGGATCGCGAGCAGCAGGATCGGGCCCGCGACCGGATGCAGCGCGATGGTGTCGAACAGATGCGTCCAGCGGCGCTTGGGGGTTTCCGACACCGTCGCCGCAGCGGCGATCCCGCGGGCGCGCCGTTGCAGCACCGCCATGCTTTCCCCGGGTGCGTCTTGCGGCCGCCGCGCCTGCCCGCCACCGCCGACCGCGGTGCCGAGACGATCCTTCAGGCTATCGAGCCCGCGCCGCCGCACCGCGACCGTCGGCACCACGGGAACGCCGAGTTCGCGTTCGAGGATCGCCGCGTCGAGCGTCAGACCGTCGCGCTCCGCGAGATCGACCATGTTGAGCGCGACGACCACCGGCAGCCCGAGCGCGATCAGCTGGAGCGTGAAGCGCAGATGATTGTCGAGATTGGCGGCATCGACCACTACGACCAAGGCATCGGGCAATCGCTCCCCCGCCTGCGTGCCCATCAGCACGTCGCGGGTCACGCGTTCGTCGGGGCTCGACGGATCGAGGCTGTAGGCGCCAGGCAAATCGACCAGCTCGACCGGTCGGCCGTCGTCGAGCACCAGCCGGCCCGAATGGCGTTCGACGGTGACGCCGGGATAGTTGCCGACCTTCTGACGCGCCCCGGTAAGCGCGTTGAACAGCGCGCTCTTGCCGGCATTTGGATTGCCGACGAGCGCGACCAGCGGGGCGGCGTTCATCCTATCCGGCGGCGGGGGCGACGTGGATCGCACCGGCGACGACGCGGCGCAACGCCACCGTCATCCGGCCGATCCGGCACGCGATCGGACCGCTGCCGAGCGTGGCGCGGTGCAACACCTCGACCGCGACGCCCTCGTCGAAGCCGAGTTCACGCAGCCGCCGCGCTTCGGGATCCGCAAGCCGCGACCAATCGATCGACGCGACCACGCCACTCTGGCGGCGCGGGAGCGATTCGAGGCTGACGGCGGGGACGATGCGTCGCGACATATCCATGATGCGACTGATTATCAGTAACTGATCCCGCCGGATAGAGGAATCTTGTCCGTCGTGCAGGAGGTTGTTCAGATCGCGGGGTAGCGTAGCCGCCCGACGAAGCGCGACAGGCTGGGGCGGTGCTCGACTCGCGCGAGGAAGCCCGCCTTGGCTTTTTCGAATCGCATGATGCCGTCGATCCGCCGGTTGAGGAACGCGCTGGTGTCCGCGTGCTGTTCGCTGTCGTCGTCGAGGAACACGGTAAGGGTCGACGCGTACACCGCGAACAGGATGCCGCGCTTGGTATAATGGTTGTAGTCGGTCGCGGTGTCGCCCGCACGAGCCCAGATCAGGTCGACGGTGCGCCAGCCGAGCGCCGCGCCACGACCCAGATTCTGCGGCATCGCCAGGATCGAGACCGCCCGACGCAGCGATTCGCGCATCGGTGCCGCGGCATCGAGTCGCGCCTCGACCATCGCGCGGATCCGCTCGCGGATCTTCATCGTCGCGAGCGTCTCGGCGGGCAGCGCGGCAACCATCGCCGTGTCGATCGCGGCGAACCAGGCGTCGATCATATCGACCGCGCCGCCGGGGAAGGCCAGCGCGGCGATGTCGCGATCGATCCCCGCCATCTCCGCCGCGAGATCGCGTGCCGCATCGCCCCAGCCGTCGAACGCGGCATTGGCGGCGATATCGGCTGCGATCCGCGTGCGAACCTCGTCTAGCGTCAGATCCTCGGTCATCACGCTTGCTCCTGCTCCCTCGCCAGCGCGGGCGCAACCCGGCCACGCCGTACCAACACCAACGCCGCCGCGACGAGCCCGCCGCCAACCAGATCGATCAGGCCGAGCCGTTCGTCATATTCGATCCAGCCGAGCGTCGCGCCGACCATCGGCTGCACCAGCAGCGCGATACCGATCACCAGCGGCGGCAGGCGGCCGAGCGCGTAGATCATCAGCCCCTGCCCGATGATCTGGCTGACCAGCGCGAGCGCGATCAACGCGGTCCAATCCTGCGGAGCTATCCGCTCGCCGAGCATCCACGCGAATGCGAGCAACGGCAGCGCGCTGGCGATCGTCGATAGCGCCAGCGCGGGCAGCGGCGCCATCACGTCGCGCGCGCGCGACATCGCGATAAAATAGACCGCGTACAGCAGCCCCGCGAGCAGGCAGAGCAGATCGCCCGCGAGATGCCGCGGATCGAGCTGGTAGGACCGCCCCATCAGCAATCCGCCGCCCAGTGCCGCAAGTGCCAGCGCCAGCGCCTGGACCCGCGTCGGCCAGGCGCGGGCGACGAGGAACCCGTAGATCGGGAAGATCAACGTCGCCGAATTGCCGAACAGGGTGGCGTTGCCGAGCGTGGTCCGCAGGATGCCGAGATGCCAGCTGGCGAGATCGGCGGCGAAGAAGATGCCGCCGCCGATGAGGACCAGCCAGAGACCGGGGGCCAGCCGCGTCGGGCGCGCCCCGCTCGCCACGGCGAAGGCGACCAGCACCGGGATCGCCAGCGTGATCCGCCAGAAGCCGGCGGCGACCGGACCGGTGTCGGCGAGGCGTACGAACCACGGGCCGAAGCCGAGCGCGATATTGGCGGCGATCACCGCTACGAACGCGAAGGCGGGCGGCGTGCCGGGGATCGGCGCGTCCGGTGAAGAAACCGGGTCGCTTGCCGCAGCCACAGAAAAACTTGTCGGGGTCGGCTCGTGCATGCCGTCCCTTAGCGTCCTATCTCCGCTGCGTCAGGCCAGTGCCTCACCATTTGCAAGGAAGCCGTTCTCCATGCCCAGCCTATTCGACCCGATCGACCTCGGCGACGTTCACGCGCCCAACCGCATTCTGATGGCCCCGCTCACCCGCGGCCGCGCGGACCGGGACGCGGTGCCGACCCCGATCATGGTCGATTATTATGCACAGCGGGCGAGCGCCGGGCTGATCATCAGCGAAGCCACCGGGATCAGCCGCGAGGGGCTGGGCTGGCCGTTCGCACCGGGGCTGTGGACCGATGCGCAGGTCGCGGCGTGGAAGCCGGTAACCGCGGCGGTACATGCCGCGGGCGGGCGTATCGTCGCGCAATTGTGGCATATGGGCCGTCAGGTCCATTCGTCGGTGATCGGCGGGCAGCCGGTATCGTCGTCGGCGACCGCGACCGCGGGGCAGGCGCACACCTATGAGGGCAAGCAGGATTTCGAGACCGCACGGCCGCTCGAACTGCATGAGATCCCGCGGTTGCTCGACGATTACGAGCTGGCGACCCGCAATGCGCTCGCCGCCGGGTTCGACGGCGTGCAGATCCACGCCGCGAACGGATACCTGATCGACGAATTCCTGCGTGACGGCGCCAACTTCCGCGAGGATGCCTATGGCGGTTCGCCGGAAAACCGCATCCGCCTGCTCCGCGAAGTCACTGAGCGCGTGATCTCGGTCGCGGGCGCGGGGCGGACCAGCGTGCGGCTGTCGCCCAACGGCGACTCGCAAGGCGTGGACGATAGCGATCCGGCATCGGTGTTCGTGCCGGCGGCGCAAGTGCTGTCCGATCTCGGCATCGCGTTCCTCGAGCTGCGCGAACCCGGCCCCGACGGCACCTTCGGCAAGACCGACGTGCCGAAGCTGAGCCCGGCGATACGCAAGGTGTTCAAGGGCGTGCTGGTGCTGAATTCCGATTACACCACCGCGGCCGACGCCCAGGCGGTGATCGATTCGGGCGTGGCGGACGCGATCGCGTTCGGCCGCACCTTCCTGGCCAACCCCGACCTGCCGGAGCGCCTGCGCCGCGACGCACCGCTTAACGATAGCAACCCGCGCACCTGGTACAGCCAGGGACCCGAGGGCTATGTCGATTATCCGGCTTTGGACGAGCAGCAGGCGGCGTAGAGCGGCGTAACGAAAAAGGCCCGGTGCGTTTCCGCACCGGGCTCAAGGTTGTCCGCAGGAGGAACGTCTTGGGGGGGCGGGCGCACCCGCCCCCGAACTCAGTAATTATAGGCGCGTTCGCCGTGTTCGTTGATGTCGAGGCCCTCGCTCTCGACTTCGGCGGTCGGGCGCAGGCCGATCGTCTTGTCGAGCAGGAAGAACAGCGCGGCCGAGACCAGACCGGACCAGAGCAGGGTGATCCCCACTGCCTGGATCTGGGTGATCAGCTGGGCGCCCATGTCGTACGTGCCCGCGATCGCCGGCGTCACGGTATAGTCGAACCAGCCCTGCCCGCCGAGCGCGGGATCGGCGACGATCGCGGTGCCGAGCGCACCGAAGATGCCGCCGATGCAATGGACGCCGAAAACGTCGAGCGTGTCGTCATAGCCGAGCTTGTTCTTCACCGTGGTGACGAAGAAGAAGCAGACCGGCGACACCAACAGGCCGAGCACGATCGAGGTCATCGGTGCGGCGAAACCCGACGCCGGGGTGATCGCGACGAGCCCTGCGACCGCGCCGGTCGCGGCGCCGAGCAGCGAGGGCTTCTTGTGGACGATCTGTTCGATCACCGCCCACGACACCGCCGCGGCAGCGGTCGCCACATAGGTGTTGATGAAGGCGACCGCGGTGACGCCATTGGCTTCCAGGTTGGAACCGGCGTTGAAGCCGAACCAGCCCACCCACAGCAGCGAGGTGCCGATCATGGTCATTGTCAGCGAATGCGGCGGCATCGGCTCCTTCTTGTAGCCCAAGCGACGGCCCATCACGAGGCAACCGGCCAAGCCTGCGATACCCGCATTGATGTGGACCACGGTGCCGCCAGCGAAATCGAGCGCGCCCTTGCCGTAGAGATAGCCATAGTCGCCGGGTTGGTTGGGTAGGAAATCCGGGCCCGCCCAGTACCAGACCATGTGCGCGATCGGGAAATAGACGATCGTCAGCCACGCCACCACGAAGATGATCAACGGTGTGAACTTCACCCGTTCGGCGAACGCACCGACGATCAGCGCGGGCGTGATGCACGCGAAGGTCATCTGGAACACGACATAGGCGTATTCGGGAATGTACACGCCGTTGGAGAAGGTCGCCGCCAGGGTCGTCGCGTCGACGCCCTTCAGGAACGCCTTGGAAAGGCCACCGATGAACGGATTGCCCGCGGTGAACGCCAGGCTGTAGCCCCAGCAGACCCAGACGAGGCTGGCGACGCACACGATCATCAGCACCTGCATCAGCACCGACAGCATGTTCTTGGTACGGACCAGGCCGCCGTAGAACAGCGCCAGGCCGGGCACCGACATCATCAGCACCAGCGCCGACGAGATCAGCATCCAGGTGGTGTCGCCCTTGTTGACCATCGCCGCGGTCGCCACGAACGGTGTCGCGGGCGCGGTGGCCGCCCCCTGTGCCCAGGCGGGCATCGCCGCGACGGCGGCGGCGCCGAGCGCGAGACCGCCGGCAATCTTGATCGCTTGCTTCATCTTACCCCCCTCAAAGCGCCGTATCGTCGGTTTCGCCGGTGCGGATCCGCACGGCCTGCCCGACGTCGAGAACGAAGATCTTGCCGTCGCCGATCGCGCCGGTGTTCGCCGATGCCTGGATCGCCTCGACCACTCGGTCGGCAAGATCGGCGGCGCAGACCACCTCGATCTTGATCTTCGGCACCATGTTGGTGCTGTATTCCGCGCCGCGGTAGATCTCGGTCTGGCCCTTTTGACGGCCGAACCCCTTCACCTCGGTGACTGTCATTCCCGCCACGCCCAAGGTGGTGAGAGCTTCCCTCACCTCGTCGAGCTTGAATGGCTTGATGATCGCGATAACCAGCTTCACCGGCGCCCCCCTTTCTTGTCCCGGGAGGCAACGTCGCAACGATCGTGCCAGATGCGGAACGAAGGGGTTTTACCCGCTGGCGGAGGTACAGACCGCCGCAAGCCGGCTAATTATGGTGCAGCGCACATCGACTGCCCGTTTTTCAGGCAGCGTCAGCGACGATCTGCCGCGCGGCGTCGATATCCTCGTCATCGACCATCACGCGCACCGGGATCAGCAGGTAGCTGCCGTCGCCGATCGACGCTTCGCCATCGAAGGCGATCGCGTCGATGCCCTCGCTGTCAAGCCGGCCGACCAGTATATGCGCCTCGTTACGGCTGAACCGGCCGAGTTCGACGAGGCTCATGCGGGCGTGGCGGTGGGATTGCGGATCGGAAGGCCGTCGATGCTGCGGGTGTGATCGGCATAGCCTTCCAGCCGTTCCTCGTCGGTCTTCGCGGCATGGTATTTGCTGAGGGTGGTGCGCTCACGCTCCAAGGTCATGAAGGGTACGCCCCAGCCGCACGAGGTCTGCACCTCGTCGATGTCGATCACGAAGATCTGCCGCGTGCCGGGCAGCGGCGTGAAGCGGGCGTAAAGATCGGCCCAGCCGTCATCCTGCGGCAACACCGCGACACCCTGGCCATAGATGCGGAATATCAGCGCGGGCCGATCGAAGGCGCAGAACATGATCGTAATGCGGCCGTCGGCGCCGAGATGCGCGTTGGTCTCGTTCCCCGATCCACCGACGTCGAGGTAGGCGACGCGGGTATCGTCGAGCACGCGGAAGCTGTCCATGCCCTTCGGGCTGAGGTTGATCCGCGCCCCGGCCGCCGTGGTCGCGACGAAGAACACCGGTTGCCGGGCGATAAAGCCGCGGTGATCCTGAGTCAGCGTGGGGAAGAACTGCACGGCAGCACCCTTTTTCGTCGCGCATCATCCATGTGCGTGGCCTTCGATCATCAAGCACTATCGGTCCGCCACCGGCAAGCGCAAACGGGTCAATCCGCGGCTCGATATCGGGATCGGGGCTGCGGGCCGCAATGCAGGTTTGAACCCGTCGCAGATCAGCAAAATTGCGCTACGCGCCGCCGCGAAGAAGGTGCCGGCTGCGCAGAGGCAGGAGGGAGACGGCCTCCCGCTCGCCCGCTACCGCCGGTTCTGATGTCTGGCTCGGCGTTCACCGCACCAGTTGAAATCTCATCAGCCCCACGCTCCCCTCAGACCGCGGTCCCGCCGATCGTCAGCCCGCCGACCAGCAGCGTCGGCTGGCCCACGCCCGCCGGGACGCTCTGCCCGCCCTTGCCGCAGACGCCGATGCCTTCGTCGAGCGCAAAGTCGTTGCCGATGCCGAGCACCTTGGTGAGCACGGTCGGGCCGTCGCCGATCAGCGTCGCGCCCTTGATCGGCGCGCCGATCCGGCCGTCCTCGACCATGTACGCCTCGGTGCAGGAGAACACGAACTTGCCCGACACGATGTCGACCTGCCCGCCGCCGAAGCTCTTGGCGAAGATCCCGCGTTTGACCCGCGACAGCAGCTCTGCGGGATCGTCGTTGCCGGCCTTCATAAAGGTATTGGTCATCCGCGGCATCGGGGCATGCGCGAAGCTTTCGCGGCGGCCGTTGCCGGTCGGGGCGACGCCCATCAGGCGCGCATTGAGGCGGTCCTGCATATAGCCCTTTAGAATGCCGTCTTCGATCAGGATCGTCTCGCCGGTCGGCGTGCCCTCGTCGTCGATGCTGAGCGAGCCGCGGCGGTCCTGGATCGATCCGTCGTCGACCACGGTGACGCCCGGCGCGGCGACGCGCTCGCCGATCCGGCCGGAGAAGGCGCTGGTGCCCTTGCGGTTGAAGTCGCCCTCCAGGCCATGGCCGATCGCCTCGTGCAGCACGATCCCCGGCCAGCCCGGCCCGAGCAGCACGGTCATCTCGCCCGCGGGCGCAGCGACCGAATCGAGGTTGACCAGCGCCTGCGCCAGCGCCTCGTCGATCGCGCGGTTCCAGGTCGCGGGCTCGAACAGCGTATCGTACAGATAGCGCCCGCCCATCCCGAAGGTGCCGGTTTCGCGCCGGCCATTCCGTTCGACCACGATCTGGACGTTGAGCCGGACCAGCGGGCGGACATCGGTCGCGACGAAGCCGTCGGCGCGGACGATCTCCACCACGCCCCAGGTGCCCGACAAGCCGACCGAGACCTGTGCGACGCGTGGGTCGCGCGCGCGCGCAGCGGCGTCGATCGTCTGGCAGAGGTTCACCTTGTCCGCGAACGGCACGAGATCGAGCGGATCGGCGGCGGTGTAGAGGTGGCGGTTGGTGCCTTGCGGGGCGCTCGCCTTCGCACCCTTGCCGGGTTCGATCAGCGTCATCGTCTCCGCCGCGCGCTTGATCGCAGCTTCGCTCAGTTCGTTGGCGTGCGCGAAGGCGGTCATCTCGCCCGACACCGCGCGCAGCCCGAAACCGGCGTTCGTATCGTAGCTCGCGGTCTTCAGCCGGCCGTCGTCGAAGCCGAACGCTTCCGACTTCTTGTACTGGAGGTAGAGTTCGCCGTCATCGGCGGCGCCCAGCGCGGCGGCGGTCAGCGCCTGCGCCGCCTCCGGGGTCAGTTGGTCGCGATAGAGAAACGAGCGGGGATCTGCTGCTGCGGTCATGCCCGCCGATATAGGCGGCTCAGCGCCCCGCGCCATCCCCATGATCGCGCAACGCGGCCTGGTCGGCGCCGTCTGCGGCACCGCCGATCAGGATGAAGCGTCGGTCGCAATAGCCGCAATCGACATAGCCGGTCTCGTCGATCTGTAACCAGACCCGCGGATGGCCGAGCGCGGCGCCGCCGGGAATGTCGGTAGCACCGTCGCAGGCGACACGAGGCTGCGAGACGCGGCTGGTTTCGGGGGGCGGGATCATCGGCGCGCGATAGCAAGGCGGGGCATGAGCCGCAATCGCTCCGCGCAAGGCGCGTAGGAATTGGTTGCGCGATCCTTTCATGGGCGTATCCCGCGGCGATGACCGAAGCGGCAATCTCGATCCAGCAGCTGTGCAAGACTTATGCGGGCGGCAAACGCGCGCTCGACGACGTCACCTTCGACGTGCCGCGGGGGCAGATATTCGGGCTGCTCGGGCCGAACGGTGCGGGCAAGTCGACGTTGATCAACATCCTGGCGGGACTGGTCAACAAGACTGCGGGCAGTGCGGCGATCTGGGGCTTCGACATCGACGAGCACCCGCGCAACGCCAAGGCGTCGATCGGGATCGTCAACCAAGAGATCCTGTTCGATCCGTTCTTCACGCCCGTCGAGACGCTCAACATCCAAGCGGGCCTGTACGGCGTGCCGAAGGCGGAGCGGCGCTCGCTCGAACTGCTGCGCGCGGTGCATCTGGAGGACAAGGCCAACGCTTATGCGCGGACCCTGTCGGGGGGCATGAAGCGGCGGCTGATGGTCGCCAAGGCGATGGTGCATTCCCCGCCGGTGCTGGTGCTCGACGAGCCGACCGCCGGCGTCGACATCGAGCTTCGCCAGCAGCTCTGGGCCTATGTCCGCGAGCTCAACGTTCAGGGCGTGACGGTCGTGCTGACCACCCATTATCTCGAGGAAGCCGAGCAATTGTGCGACCGGATCGCGATCATCAACAATGGTCGCCTGATCGCCAACGAACCGACTCGCGAACTGGTCGGGCGTGCGCGCGAGAAGGTGGTGGCGGTGACCGTCGATCGCGACCTGACCGCCGCACCGCAAGCCGCATGCTTCGAGAAAATCGTGCTGCGCGGTGAGCGCGTGCTGGAGATCACCTACCAGAAGGACCGGGTCAATGCGGGCGAGGTGCTCGCCGCGGTGACGCGCGACGGGCTCGGCATCGTCGATGTCTCCACCCGCGAGCCCGATCTCGAGGACGTGTTCCTGAGCCTGACCCGCGCCGCCAATGGCTGACGCCGGAACGATGCAGACCGATGTGCTGATCGTCGGATCGGGTGCGGCGGGGCTGACGGCCGCGCTCAATCTCGCCGACCGGTTTCGCGTGACGGTGCTCGCCAAGGGTGCGCTCGACGACGGATCGACCAGCTGGGCGCAGGGGGGGATCGCCGCAGTGCTCGAACCCGGCGACACGTTCGACAATCATGTCGAGGACACGATGGTCGCGGGCGCCGGACTCAACGATCGCGACATCGTCGAATTCGTGGTCGAGGGCGCGCCCGCCGCGATCGCGCGGCTGACCGAACTAGGCGTGCCGTTCGCGATGGACGGCGAGGTGCTCCACCTGACCCGCGAGGGCGGGCATTCGCATCGCCGTATCGTCCACGTCGCCGACGCGACCGGCTGGGCGGTGCAGGACGCGCTGCAAAAGGCCGCGGAGGCGCATCCCAACATCACCCTGGTGCCCGATCAGGTCGCGATCGACCTGGTCACCGGGCGTCACGAGGAACGCTATTCGGGCGCGGGCCGGGTCTGGGGCGTGTACGCGGTCGACCGGGTCAGCGGGCGCGTCAACCTCTACACCGCGCGCGCCACGATCCTGGCGACCGGCGGCGCGGGGCGGACCTATCTGTTCTCGACCGCACCGCGGGGCGCGACCGGTGACGGCATCGCGATGGCGTGGCGCGCGGGCGCGCGGGTGGCGAACATGGAGTTCATGCAGTTCCACCCGACCTGCCTGTACAATCTCGAGGTCAAGAACTTCCTGATCACCGAGGCGGTTCGCGGCGAAGGCGGGCAGCTGAAGAACCCCAATACCGGGCATCGCTTCATGCCCGATCTCGATCCGCGGGCGGAACTGGCGCCGCGCGACGTGGTCGCGCGCGCGATCGATGCCGAGATCAAACGCTACGGGCTCGATTACGTCCATCTCGACATCAGCCACATGCCCGCCGACTTCATCCGCGGCCATTTCCCGAACATCCACGAGAAGCTGATCGGGCTCGGCATCGACATGACCACGCAGCCGATCCCGGTGGTGCCCGCGCAGCATTATACCTGCGGCGGCATCGTCATCGATCGCGACGGTCGTACCGACTTGCCCGGGCTCTATGCAGCGGGGGAGTGTACCGAATCCGGGCTGCACGGCGCCAACCGGCTCGCGTCCAATTCGCTGCTCGAATGCTTCGTGTTCGGCGAAGCGGCCGCGAAGAGCATCGCCGCGAACTGGGACGACCTGCCCGCCGTGCCCGCGATCCGGGCCTGGGACGAGAGCCGCGTTACGGATTCCGACGAGGAAGTGGTGATCAAGCAGAACTGGACCGAGATCCGCCGCTTCATGTGGAATTACGTCGGCATCGTCCGCACCACCAAGCGGCTCGAACGCGCGCAGAACCGGATCAAACTCTTGTCGGGTGAGGTCGACGATTATTACGGTCATTTCCGCGTGACGCCCGACCTGATCGAGTTGCGCAACCTCATCCAGACCGCCGAGCTGATCGTGCGGTCCGCACTCCACCGCCACGAAAGCCGGGGGCTGCATTTCACGCTCGATTATCCCGAGCTTGCGGCAGAAGCGATCGATACGATCCTCGTCCCGTAAGCGTTTCGGCGCACCGCGGACGCACTTCGCCGCAGCGGCGTAAATAACGGGTTTCGTTCATCGAATCCGTGGATAAGGATCACCGTGGGCCGGCGGGGCGTTGTTAGATCATGATTTCACCAGGCCATGTCGGCCATCTTTCCCTCATCACGTTGCTGGCGAGCGGCCTCCCCGGATGCGGGTCGACCTCGCGACCCGGTTCCTATGCCGGCGCGCCGATCCCGAGCGTCCCCGTCCCCACCGTATCGATCGCGGTGCCCGCGGTGGCGCCCCGCGCCATCCACCCTGCCCCGCCGCAACTGAGCGCGACGATCGCGACGCTCGCGCGTAATTTTCAGGGCAAGTTCGGGATCGCGATCCGCGCGGTCGACGAGAATTGGACGGTGCAGGCCAGCGCGCGCCAGCGCCTGCCCCAGCAGTCGGTCAGCAAATTATGGGTGGCGATGACGCTGCTCGACCTGCGCGACCAGGGCAAGATCCGCCTCGATCAGCCCGTGCTGGTCCGCGCGCAGGACCTGACGCTGTTCCACCAGCCGATCGCGTATCTGGTGAAGGGCGAAGGGTATCGCACCACCGTCGGCGACCTGCTCAGCCGCGCGCTGACGCATAGCGACAACACCGCCAACGATCGTCTGCTCACCGTCGTCGGCGGCCCCGCAGCGGTGCGGTCGATGATCGAGCGCAAGCAGCTCGGCGACATTCGCTTCGGCCCTGGCGAACGGCTGCTCCAGGCGAAGACCGCGGGGCTGACCTGGAACCAGAGCTACGCCAGCGCGGGCGGGTTCGAGAATGCACGATCGCGGTTGTCGCCGGCGGTACGCAGCGCCGCGCTCGACGCCTACATCGCGGATCCGCCCGACGGCGCCGCGCCGATCGCGATCGCGGACGCGCTGGCGCGGCTCGCGCGCGGCGAGATCCTGTCGGAGACCTCGACGCGAATCCTGCTCGACACGATGGGCGCATCGGTGACCGGGCGGGCGCGGCTGCGCGCGGCGCTGCCGGGGGGCTGGCGCATCGCGCACAAGACCGGGACGGGACAGGATCTCGGCGGTCGCAATGCGGGGTTCAACGATGTCGGATTGCTGACCGCGCCCGACGGTCGTCGCTATGCGCTGGCGGTGATGATCGGCGACACTCGCCGACCTATTCGCGAGCGCCAGCAGCTGATCCAGGGAGTCGCCGCCGCGGTCGCGAGCTACGCCGGGTCGAGCCGCAGCGGTGCGGGCGCGTCGGTTCCCGTCGCGGCGACGGCTGCGACGACGTCGCCAGCCCCCTGAGCGATCGCACCTCGTTGCTTGCGGCGTGCTGGCGTCGGCGCGGCGACCGCGCTATCGCGCCGTGATGGCCGCTTCCACCGCTCACCTTCCGCTCGTCGTCGGCATCGGCGGTACCATCGGCGGTGTCTCGTCGACCGAACGCGCGCTCCGGATCGCGCTCGACGCGGCGGAGCGCGAAGGCTTCCAGACGCGGATGTTCGGCGGCGCCGATATGGCGCGGTTGCCGCTCTACGATCCCAAGTGCAGCGACCGCAACGAGCATGAACGCGCGTTCGTCGACGCGATCCGCGCGGCGTCGGCGGTGATCATCGCCAGCCCTGGCTATCACGGCAGCATCTCCGGCGTGGTCAAGAACGCGCTCGACCTGTTGGAGGATACGGCGCGCGACGACCGGCCGTATCTGGCGGACATGCCGGTCGGGCTGATCGCGACCGCTTATGGCTGGCAGGCGACGGGGTCGACGATCGCGGCGCTGCGGTCGATCGTCCACGCGCTGCGCGGCTGGCCGACGCCGTTCGCCGCGGCGATCAACACCCAGATCACCAAATTCGACGACGAGGGCGGCGCGAGCGATCCCGCGGTGGTCGAGCAGCTTGCCTTGATCGGGCGCCAGGTCGCCCGTTTCGCACCGCTTGCGACGAACTGACGGATCGGGCGTTGGTCTTGGACGCGCTCTCCGTCGTCGTCCGCGCCGAGGCGGGGTGACGCGAAGAGTCGGGGAGACCAGCCCCACACACGACGAAAGGCAGCGATAGCATGACGACGAACGATTGGGCGGCCGGCCGGGTCGCGCTGGTGACCGGTGCGACCTCGGGCTTCGGCGCGTCGGTGGCGCGGCAGATCCACGCCGGCGGCGGGCGGGTGATCGCGGTCGGCCGGCGCGAGGATCGCCTGGCGGCCTTGGCCGAGGAACTGGGCGACGATCGCCTGCTGCCGCTGCGGCTCGACCTCACCGATCTCGATGCGATCGGCGCGGCGGTCGCCGGGCTGCCGGCGGCGTATGCCGAGATCGATACGCTGTTCAACAATGCCGGCCTCGCGCTCGGCATGGCGAGCGCGCAGACTGCGAAGATTGCGCAGTGGCGGCAGATGATCACCACGAACATCTCCGCGGTGACCGAGCTCGTCCACGCGGTGCTGCCGGGGATGGTCGCGCGCGGGCGCGGCGACATCGTCAACATGGCCTCGGTCGCCGCCAACTATCCCTATCCGGGCGGCAACATCTATGGCGCGACCAAGTCGTTCGTGCGGCAATTCTCGCTGAACCTGCGCGCGGATGTCGTCGGCACCGGGGTGCGCGTGACGTCGATCGAACCGGGGATGTGCGACACCGAATTCTCAGTCGTGCGCTTCGACGGCGATCAGGCGGCGGCGGATAAGGTCTATGCTGGTATGAAGCCGCTATCGGCGGACGATATCGCCGACACCGTGATCTGGATCCTGCGCCAGCCGCCGCACGTCAACGTCAACAGCATCGAGATCATGCCGATGCAGCAAGCGTTCGGCCCGTTCGCGGTGGTGCGCGAGGGGTAATCCGGCGCCCGGCGTGAACCGGGCGCCGGGTTTTCTTACTTTAGGCCCTTCGCCATGTTCAGATGCGCGGTGACGGTCGGGATCAGCCCGGTCGCGATCTCCTTGAACTTCGGTTCCTCGCCGGTCGCGGCATAGGCCTTCAGCTTGTCGAGCGTCGACTGGTGCGCGGCGGCCTGGTTGGTCGCGTAGGTGGTGTCGAACGCAGTGCCCTCGACCGCCTTCAGCGAATCGAGCATCGCCTGCTGATCGGGAGCCAGAGTAGGATCGGGGGTGATCGCGGGCGAGAGCGTCGCCGCGGTCGCCTTCAGCTTGGCGGTCGATTTGGTGTGCGCGGCGATCATCTGCGCGGCGAACGCCTTCACCTTGGCCGAGCTCGCCTTCGTGGCGGCGAGCTTAGACGATTCGATCTCGAACGCGTCGCTGGCGGCGGCGGCGTTGGCGAAGCCCTGCGCGCTGGTCGGCGACGGCGCCGTGGTCATCGCGGTGTCGTTCGTCATCATCGTGTCGTTGGTGGTCGACGCGGTGGTGTCGACGGTGTTGGTCGTCGTCGCCTTCGGGCCGCAGGCGGCGAGTACGAGGCCGAGTGACAAGGTCGTCGCCTGGAAAATCTTGGTTCGAGTCATGACGGTCGGTCTCCTGTTTGACCGGCTGATAACGTGTCGTCCGCGCCGGGCGTTCCACCGCGGCCCGGGACCCTTCGCAGAGCGCCGACGTTAGAGCCGGGCGCACACCACCGCGCGATCATCAGGAGCAGGCGTATGGGTATCTTCGGCAACATCATGGACAAGATCTTCCATCACCCGAAGGCGAAGGCCGCGACGCCAACTGCTGCTCCCACATCGCCTGCTCCAGCCGCGGCAGCGCCCGCGCCACCCGCCGCGCCGACTCCCTCCCCAACCGCGGTCGATGTCGGCGGCGTCCTGACCGAGATGGCCGCGATGAAGAGCGGCGGCGGGAACTACCAGACGTCGATCGTCGACTTGTTGAAGTTGCTCGACCTCGACTCCAGCCTGGCCGCTCGCAAGGAGCTGGCCGACGAACTGGGTGTACATGCCGGTGCCGATGGCACGCCCGAGCAGAACATCGCGCTGCACAAGGCGGTGATGGCCAAGCTCGCGGAAAATGGCGGTGTCGTGCCGGACAGCCTCCGCAACTAACGGCTTGCTCGTACAGGCGAATGGCTCTTTCATAGATACACGTTGTTAGCTGTCGGTGGGCGCGCTACGATCGCGCGTCCACCGGAGCCGTGTGATGAGCCGCCGTCTTTGTTTCATGCTCGACCTGGTCGATGACGCGGCGCTGATCGCGGAATATGAAGCGCGTCATGCGCCAGGGGCAGCGCCGTCCGCGGTGGTCGACGACATCGTCGCGACCGGCTTCGTCGACATGGAGATCTGGCGAACCGGTAATCATTGTGTGATGATCGCAGAGGTCGCGGACGATTTCCCGCGGGCGCGCAGCGCCGATGCGCGGGAGATTGTCGATCGCTGGGAAGCGGAGATGGGGCGCTATCAACAGCCGCTGCCGCATGCCGCGCCCGGTGAGAAGTGGGTCGGGATGACGCGTATCTTCGCGCTCGACGAACAGACCGCGACGCGCAGATGACGCTTGCGACACGACCGCTTGGTCGGACCGGCTTGTCGGTAACTGAACTGGGTTTCGGTGCCGCGGGGCTCGGCAACCTCTATGCGCCGGTCGACGACGCGACGGCGCGCGCGACGGTCGATGCCGCGCTCGCTGCCGGGATCGGCTATGTCGACACCGCGCCCTTCTACGGCTTCGGGCTGAGCGAACGTCGGGTCGGCGATGCTATCCGGCACAGCGGCGCGCTGGTGTCCACCAAGGTGGGTCGCCTGCTCGCGCCCGACCCCCGCGTCCATGACGACCGCGAACGCGACGGCTTCCGATCGGCGATGCCGTTCGCGCCGGTGTTCGCCTATGATCATGCATCGATCATGCGATCCTGGGAGGCAAGCCTGCAGCGGCTTGGGGTGGCGCACATCGACATCCTCTACGTCCACGATATCGGCCGGCTGACGCATGGCGACGATCATGATCGAACGTTCGGGCAATTAGTTGCGGGTGGCGGCCTCCGCGCGCTGGAGGAGCTTCGCGACGGGGGTGCGATCGGCGGGTTCGGGATCGGCGTCAACGAGGTCGATATCTGCCTCGAGGTGATAGCCGAGACCCGGCTCGACGCGATTCTGCTCGCCGGGCGCTATACCCTGCTGGAGCAAGGGGCGTTGGATCGGCTGATGCCGGCGTGCGCAGCGGCGGGCACGTCGATCGTGATCGGGGGGCCGTATAACAGCGGCATCCTCGCTACCGGCACCAAGGGGCCGACACCCTATTACGACTACGCACCGGCGCCGGCTGCGGTGATCGCGCGGGTGGCGGCGATCGAAGCCGTCGCCGTGCGCCACGATGTGCCGTTGGCGGCGGCGGCGTTGCAGTTCCCGCTGGCGCATCCGGTGGTCGCGAGCGTCATCCCGGGTCTCGGCGATCCGGCTCGGGTCGCCGATACGATGCGGCTTTATCGGACCGCGATCCCGCGGGATTTCTGGGCGGCGCTGAAGGCCGAAGGATTGCTGCGCCCCGGTGCGCCCGTGCCCGCCGCCTGACCTGCCAAGGAGACGATATCGATGACCGGACGATTGCACGGGCGAACCGCGCTGATCACCGCTGCCGGCCAGGGGATCGGCCGCGCCACGGCGCTGTTGTTCGCTGCCGAAGGGGCGAATGTCTGGGCGACCGACATCGACGAGGCGGCACTGGCAACCCTCGACGGGTGCCGCACTCGGCAGGTCGACATGCTCGATTGCGATGCGGTCGCGGCCTGCGCCGAAGCGGTCGGCGAGATCGACATCCTGTTCAACTGCGCAGGCTATGTCGCGAGCGGCACCATCCTCGATTGCGAGGAGCGCGACTGGGCGCTGTCGTTCGATCTCAACGTCACCGCGATGTACCGCATGACCCGCGCGCTGCTGCCGGGCATGCTCGACCGCGGCGACGGCGTGATCGTCAACATGTCATCGGTCGCGAGTTCGGTCACCGGCGTGCCGAACCGCTTCGCCTATGGCGCCAGCAAGGCGGCGGTGATCGGCATGACCAAGGCCATCGCCGCGGATTTCGCGCTGCGCGGCATCCGCTGCAACGCGATCTGCCCCGGCACCGTCGACACCCCCTCGCTTCACGCGCGGCTCGCCGCCACGGGCGATCATGACGCGGCATGGGAAGCCTTCACCGCACGCCAGCCGATGGGTCGGGTCGGCAAAGCCGACGAGATCGCCGCACTGGCGCTTTACCTTGCATCTAGCGAATCGGGCTTCACCACCGGGCAGGCCCATGTGATCGACGGCGGCTGGACGACCTGACCGCCGCCTCACCTCGGTGGGGCGACGGATCGGGCGTTGCGATTTTCCAGCGTTAGAATACCGGCGTTCAAGCGAACACGATGTCGTGCCGGCTTCCGGCGGCTAGGGTAGCGGCGACGGCGCCATCCTTCGGCGTGAACGCGACCTTGCGGCCGTTCCGGCAGATCGCGGCGATGCGCTGGCCCTCGGGCACGCGGATCGTGACCGGGCCGGTGACCCGCGGGGTGATCGTGGCGCGGGTCAGGGCGCCGGCTTGCCAGGTGGCGCCGACGATCGCGCCGCCGCGCGCGCGCAGGCCAGTATAGCTGCCCTTCGTCCAGCCGGTCGGCAGCGTCGGGATCAGCGACACTTCGCCCTCGTGGCTGTGCAGGAGCAGTTCGGCGATGCCGGCGGTCGCGCCGAAATTGCCGTCGATCTGGAACGGGCCACCGCCGCCGCCGCCGAGCAGGTTCGGATAGGAGGCGTTGTTGAGCAGCCGGCCGATCGAGAGCGCCGCGCGGTCCTGATTGCCGAGCCGCGCCCAGATGGCGAGGCCCCAGGACGCGCTCCAGCCGGTGTTGCCGCTGCCGAACTCCTCGCGGCGCTGCAACGACCGCGCGACCCCAATGGCGAATTTTCGCATCCGCCGCGGAGTGATCTCGTCACCGGGAAAGGCCGCGTAGAGCGGCGACAGATGGCGCTGCTGCGGCTCCATCTCCTTGAAGTCCTCCGCCCATTCCTGCAACTGGCCGAAGCTGCCGATCTTGTACGGCGGCATCTTGGTCAGCAGCGTCGCGAGCCGTGCGGCGAAGGCGTCGTCGACCTTCAAGATTTTGGCGGCGGCGATGGTGTTGGTGAACAACTCGCGGATCATCGCGATGTCCATCGTGCAGCCCGCGCTGCTCTCGGCGGTGCCGTCACCGGTCGGCATGAAGAAGGCGTTCTCGGTCGATTCCGACGGCGCGGTCGTCATCAGCCCGGTCCTGGGATGACGCACCAGCCAGCCTTCGCAGAATTCCGCGCAGCTCTTCAGCAGCGGATAGGCGCGCGTCGCGAGGAACTCGCGGTTCGGATCGAAGCGGTAATGCTCCCACACATGCTGCATCAGCCACGGCCCGGCGAGCGCGAAATTGGCCCAGGTCGGGGCGCCGCTGCCGTCGCCGACCGGCCAGGTCATCCGCCACAGATCGGTATTGTGGTGCACGCACCAGCCGGGAAGCCCGTAATTGACCCGCGCGGTGTGGCTCCCCCGTTCGGCGAGTTGTTCGATGAATTGCAGGAACGGTTCGTGAAGCTCGGCGAGATTGCAACTCTCGGCGGGCCAGTAATTCATCTGGGCGTTGATGTTGGTGGTGTAGTTGGAGCTCCATGGCGGCCGGACGTCACCGTTCCAGATGCCTTGCAGATTGGCCGGCTGCGACCCCGGCCGCGAGCTGGCGATCAGCAGATAGCGCCCGAAATCGAAGAGCAAGGCGGCGAGCGCCGGATCGGCCTTCTTGCGGTGCGCGTCGAGCCAAAGGTCGGTCGGCAGCGGCGAGGGGCCGTCGCCCAGCGCCAACGTGACCCGCCGATACAGGCGGCGATGATCCTCGAGATGCGCGGCACGCATCGCATCGACCGGCTTGCCGCGCGCGGCGTCGAGCGTCCGTACCGCGGTGGCGACGATCTCAGCGAGGGGCCGGTCGGGCGCGCGGAGATGATCGCGAAAGCCGGTGGCGCCGGCGATCAGGATCAGCACCTCGCTCGCGCCCTCGATGCGCAGGCGGTCGCCAGCCGCCACGACCGTCCCGCCCTTCGCGGTAACGTCGGCGACGGTGGCGAAGTGCATGCCTTTGCCGATCGTGTCGGAATAGCGCACCGGATCGGGCGAATTGACGTAATTCGGCTCGGTCGCGGTCGGCGCCTTGCCGGTCAGCACCAGCCGTTGTCCGGCGGCCCTGGTCGAGCCGCGCAACGGGGTATCGAGCCCGACCGACAGGGTGAGCGCGCCGGGGCGGCTGGCGGTCAACCGCACCAGCACGACATTGTCGGGGAAGGAGGCGAATATCTCACGCCGATAGTCGATGTCGCCGATGCTGTACGAGACCAGGGCGGTCGCGGCGTCGAGATCGAGCGAGCGGCGATACCCGTTGGCGCTGTCTTCATGATCGAACGCCAGCCGCAGGTCGGCCATCGGTTCGAAACTCTCCGAATACGGCCCCTGCATCTGGTGGAGGGTCTTGTCGGCACGCGCATAGTGGCCGGCGAAGATCTGCTCGCGCACTTTGGGCAGCACCGCGGGCGCCTTCGGATTGTTGCCGTCGCGCGGCTGGCCGCTCCACAGGGTATCTTCGTTGAGCGCCAGCCGTTCAGTCTTGATCGCACCGAATACCATCGCGCCGAGCCGGCCGTTGCCGACCGGCAGCGCATCGACCCAGCGCCGGGCGGGCTCGGTGAACCACAATTCGTCCGCCTTCGGTGCGGGCGGCGCGGCCGCCGCCGCCAGCGCATCGAGCGGCAGCAGGCTCGCGGTGGCGATCGCCGATCCGCCCGCGATCACTGCACGCCGGGTCACTTTGCCTGTCATGGTCGTCGTTCCTTGCGGTTGGCGGGTGGTATGGGTCAGCGAGGGCCGCGCGGGGACGGGGCGGCGGGCAGCGCCACCCGAACTTCATATTCCCGCTCCAGCGTGATGCCGTCGAGTGCCGCCACCTGCTCGCCGGGCGGCGGCCGCTTGACTCCCTCGGCCAGATAGATCGGCGCATCGCCGCGCAGCGGCATGATCGTCAGCGTCCACGGCTTGCCGAGATCGGCGGCGAAGCGCTTCAGCGCGATGTTCCACCGGCGCCCGTCCCAAAAGGCGTCGTCGAGCAGGTCGTCGTCGTGGAACAGTCGCGCGACATCGCCGCGATTGTCGATCTTCAGCCAGGTATCGGCGCCGCCGTCCAGCACCGCCGGGGGCAGGGTGAAGGTCCAGGCGGCCGATGCGCCATAGGCTTCGGGCACCGGCGCGAGCGCCACCGGCGGCGACCCGACCGTCCGGACCGGGGGCGCGTCTTCCGCATCGCGCGCCTTGACCGGCCGGATCACGGGCAGCGCGCCCGACGGGGTGCGTGCTTCATAGGCCGAGGAGCCATCGCCGATGCCGCGCAGGGGGACGCTGCCCTTCAGGCCCGTCACCGCCGGCCAGATCGCGAAGCGGAATGCGGTCTTGTCGCGCTGGCGCAGGACGAGGGTGTCGCCACTGGTGAACAGCGCGGCATCGGTCAGTACCATCCGTCGCGTGCCTGCGATGTCGCCGACCCAGGCGCGCTTCGCATCGGCATCGGACAGCAGCATGATGCGCGCCGTCCGGCCGTTCTTCGCGCGCACCGTCAGCAGCCGCCGCGCCGACGGCTTGAACGCATCGACGATCAGGCGGTCGCCGTCGCGCCGCGCCGGGGCCGACAGCCGCTCGATATCTGCCGCCTCGAACGCGAATTCGGGTGCGATGCCGCCGGTCGCCTTGAACACGTAGAGCGGCCCCTGCACATCCTGCAACCGGGTGACCGGCTGCGCGCTCGCCCAGGACAGGCGGATGCCGTTGAGGTCGAAGCCGAACGGCCACATCAGATAATCATGGTCGGCGATGTCGACCGGCCGGGACGGAAAGCGCAGCGTCCCGCCCGGCAGCGCGACCTCGAACTGCACGCGCCGCTGCCGCCATCTCGTGCTGGCGGACATGGTTGTTGACGAACAGGAACCCGCTGTCGCCCGCACTACGCACCGCGAGCCGCGGCGTGACGAGATCGTCAATCGCGGTCGGCACCAAGGCGGGCCGCCGCACCGTCATCGGCGCCAGCCGGTCGCCGAACGCGGTCAGGAAATAGTGAAGCGGCCGGATCGTCCCGCTGACGGGCCCGACTTCGCCATAGACGCCGAGCGGCGACTGGAAATCATAGGAGATGATCGGCATGTCGTTGAAGCCGCCGCTGCGCGTCGTCTCCTCCAGCGTGCGCCCGGCGATCAGCGGGTTCCGCCCACCGTGATACATGTAATAGCCGAGCAGGTTGAGCCCCGAGCCGATCTGCGTCGTCACCGTCGCGCCGATGTCGTCGGGCGCGATGATCGGGCGGCGGCGGTACATGATCGGTACGCCCGGGCCATATTCCGCGCCGAGGAAGGGCGTGAGGTCGAGATCCTTGTCGATATCCGCCACCCCGGTGCCGGCACCGACCGCCTGGGCGCCGAGCGTGCCGTCGACGCGGCTACCGAAGCGGAACATGAAACCTTCGACCGGCGGCGACTTGGTGGGCGAAATGCCCCAAGGCTCGTCGGGATAGGCGCCGACCACCGGCGCCACTTCGCCGCGCGGATAGGCGGCGCGGCCCCAGCCGGTGACGGTATAGAGCGGCACGTCCATCCCCGAACGCACCGCCAGCGCGCGCAGTGCGGCGATATGCTCGGCGCCGCGGCCCTTGCCGGTGTGGACATATTCGTTTTCGAGCTGGACGCCGATGATCGGCCCGCCATCCTTCCACATCAGCCCTTGCAGTTGACCGCCGAGTTCGCCCCAGAATCGCGCGACCTCCGCCATGTACAGAGGATCGTTGGTGCGGGTCCGGGTGCGCGCGCCCACCCAGTCGGGAATGCCGCCGAACCGCGTCTCTCCGTGCACCCACGGCCCTGGCCGCGCGAAGAACAGCAGCCCGTGCTTGGCACAGAGCTGCACGAAGCGGCGGATATCCCGGTTGTCGGTCCAGTCGAGCTTGCCGGGCGCAGTTTCGAGCTGGTTCCAGATGACGTAGCTGGCGACGACCTCGACCCCCGAGGCCTTCATCTTCAGCAGTTCGTCTTCCCACTCCGCGGCGGGATAGCGGCTGAAATGGAACTCGCCCATCACCGGTATCCACGCCCGGCCATCGCGCGTGATGTAGCGGTTGTTGATCGCGAGCGTGCCGCCCGGCCCGATGCTGGTGCCGGTCTTCAGGTAACCGTCGACGACCGCCGGCACCGGCGCCGATGCATCCACCCGCAACACCGTCTGCGCCGCCGCCGCGCTGCCGAGGAGCGCGATGGCCGCTATAATGAAGGTCCTGACGATCATCTGCATGCTCCCCCTGGCATCGCGTTCGGGAAGCAGGCGCGAGCCAACTAGATCAGGCGGGATCGAAGACGGCAGAGCCTTCTTCCTCGATCGCGCGCTCTCCCGTCATATTATGCCTTCTGAATACCGAGCGGTTTCGCCTTTGCAAAGTGGTTTTTATAAGTGAACGCACATCATCGTTCCGATCGGCTAGCGAGCACTACTTCAACCGTAAGCCGGTGTTGCGCTGCGGGGCCGATCGGGCATGATCGCGGCGAGCCTATCGAAGGATCCACGCTTGCGCCTCACTCTCGCCGTCCTGCTACTCGCCGCTTCGCCACTGTCCGCGCAGGAGCAGCCCAATGCCGCGCCGCCGGAGGCGCCGGTTCGCACCTTTACCGGTGCGGATCTGTTCGGGCTGTCGATCGCCGCGGATCCGCAGATCAGCCCCGACGGGCGCACGATCGTCTATGTCCGTCGCAGCGGCGACGTGATGACCGATCGGATGCAATCGTCGCTGTGGCTGATCGACGTGGCGAGCGGTCGGCAGTCGCCGTTCGCGACGCAAGGCTCCAGCCCTCGCTGGTCGCCGGACGGCACGCGGATCGCTTATTCGGCGAGCGACGGCGACGGATCGCAGCTGTTCGTCCGCTGGGTCGCGACCGGCGCGAGCACGCGGGTGACGGGCTTGCCCGGCGACCCGCAGGCGCTAGCCTGGTCGCCCGACGGCAGCCGCCTCGCCTATGTCGCCACGACACCGGGCGAAGCGACGACGCTGGGCAAGGCGCCCGCCAAGCCCGAGGGCGCGAAATGGGCCGAGCCGCTGACGGTCATCGACCGGGTCAACTACCGCAACGACGGCCCCGGTTACGTGAAGCCCGGGCGCGACCACCTGTTCGTGGTCGGCGCGGATGGCGGCGCCGCGCGGCAATTGACGTTCGGCGCCTTCGATGACGGCGGACCGCTGTCGTGGACGCCCGATGGCCGCGCGATCGTCTTCGCCGCGATCCGGGGCCCGGAGGCCGAGCGGCAGGTGATGAATTCCGACGTGATCGCGGTCGACGTGGCGACCGCCGCGATGCGCACGCTCACCACGCGCGACGGCCCCGACGGTCAGCCGCGCGTGTCGCCCGATGGCGCGCGCATCGCCTGGCTCGGCTTCGACGACAAGCGTCGCAGCTACGAGAATGCGCAGCTCTACGTCGGCGATCGCGACGCGGGCAGCCCACGATCCCTCACCGGCGCGCTCGATCGCGGGATCGAGGATGCGATCTGGGCGGCGGATGGGCGCAGCCTCTACGCCAGCTATGACGATCGCGGCGCGCGCCGGATCGCCCGCGTTGCGCTCGACGGCCGCACGACACCGCTGATCGACAATGTCGAAGGTGGCGGGCTCGACCGGCCTTATACCGGCGGCGAGTTCTCGGTCTCGAAGAACGGCACCATCGCCTATACCGGCGGCGATGCCGGCGCGCCGGCCGATGTGTGGGTCTGGAGCGGCGGCAAGCCGCGCCGGCTGACCAGGCTCAACGCGGTGATGACCGATGCCAAGGCGCTCGCGCCGGTGCGCAAGATCGCGGTGACCGCGCCCGACGGTCGGCCGATCGACGCGTGGCTGGCGACCCCGCCGGGGCGGACGCCGGGTAGCCGGGTGCCACTGATCCTGGAGATCCACGGCGGCCCGAACAGCGCCTATGGCCCCAGCTTCGCGACCGACGTCCAGCTCTACGCTGCCGCCGGCTATGCCGTGTTGTGGACCAACCCACGCGGATCCACCTCCTATGGCGCCGAGTTCGCGAACCTCATCGACAAGGCGTATCCGTCGGCCGACTATGACGACCTGATCGCCGCGGTCGATGCGGCGATCGCCGACGGCACCGCGGATCCGGGCAATCTGTTCGTCACCGGTGGATCGGGCGGCGGCGTGCTCACCGCCTGGATCGTCGGCAAGACCGATCGGTTCAAGGCCGCGGCGACGCAGAAGCCGGTGATCAACTGGGTCAGCGAGGCGCTGACGATGGACAACACGCTGTTCACGTCACGATACTGGTTCGCCAAGCTGCCCTGGGAAGACCCGATGAGCTATTGGCAGCGATCGCCGCTCAGCCTCGTCGGCAACGTCAAGACACCGACCCTGGTCGTGGTCGGCAGCGACGATTATCGAACGCCGGTTAGCGAGTCGGAACAATATTACGCCGCGCTCCAGATCCGCGGCGTGCCGACCGCGCTGGTGAAGGTGCCCGGCGCCAGCCACGGCGGCTTTACCGCTCGCCCGTCTCAATCGGCGGCGAAGGCGTCCGCCATTCTCGCCTGGTTCGACCGCTATCGCAGTCGGCCGGCCGGGGTGGCGGCTGCTGCGGAATGATCGGCGGGTAAGCGGCGCGCGATGGGCTGACGGCACCCGGCCTTAGCTTGCCTCGATGCCGGGTGCCGGCCTGCCTCAGCCGAGCCCTGCCGCGGACTGTTGGCCGAGGTGGAGGTAGAGCGGGTCGAAGCCGGCGGCGGCCTTCAGCGCTTGCCAGTTGGGGAAGCGGATTGCGCGTCGGTCGCGTTTGATCAGCCCCTCGTCCTCGAGCGACTTGAGCGTCCGGTTCACGTGCACGTTGGTGAGCGCGGTCGCGTCGGCCAGCTGCTCCTGCGTCATCGGTAATTCGTAGCCATAATCGTTGACGAGGTCCTGGCCCTGCAGGCGGGTCGCCACCTCGCAGAGCAGGTGCGCGAGCCGTGTCCGCGCGTCGCGGCGACCGACGTTCAACAGCCATTCGCGTGATCGCTGCCTCGACCTGATTGTTCACCGCGAAAGCAGTCGCGATGGTCGGCCGCTGCATGGCGAGCGAGCGCACGGCGGAACGAGGAACCACCGCGATGCGGACCCGCGTTAGCGCCTGAACATTATGGTCGGCGCAGTCCAGGAACAGATGCTCCATGTCCAGCGCATCGCCCGGAATCTGGACCGAGAGGATCTGTCGTCCACCGTCTGCGGCCAGTTTCTGACGAAAGGCGAAACCGTCGAGCAGGATCGCGCAGCCGGACGGGGCTTCGCCCTCCCTGACGATGTACGAGGCAGGACTGAGTTCCCGAACCACATGGGGCAGCGCGATCAGCGATGCTTGGTCTTCGTCATCGAGCGCGACATGATTGTTCAGCTTGCGAACCAGCAAATTGAGTGGGGAAAAGCTGCTCATCTTCAGGCTTTCGTAGAGGCGAAAGCACGATCCTCGCAGCGTCTACGCCCCAACCGCCAGCGAGCGATAACTATAAGCGTGTGGTTGCACCTCACACTAACATATGTCTGGCTTTACGAGATCACGCCCAGGATCCGTCCGGACCCGTCGATCTATTGCACGATAAATACGGCAGTTTGATTTCCATTATATCACGGCGGAGTGCATGTGCCGTATCTCACTTCCGGTCGGCTCGACACGGGAGGAACCTAGCGTGCGCAGGATACGCAGACACGACATCGCCTTCGCAGCGATCATGGCCTCGTTGCTGGGAACGATCATCCACCAGGTCGTGACCGGCTTGCAGATCTACTGATCGACCGGGACGAAAGGAGCATGCGATGGCGCGCGTACTGATCTTCCAGCGGCCATGCCTGGGCAGTCCGATCCTGCAACGGGAGCGGCCGGGCTTCGTGGTTCAGTTCGACAACACCCGGCCCCAGCATGCGGATCCGCTCACCGGCTGGGCCGGCGGTGCGGAGACCGCGTCGCAGGTGCAGATCCTGTGCGACAGCCTGGAAGAAGCGGTGGCTTATTGTCAGCGCGAAGGCCATGATTTCGAGATCATCCCGCCGACCCCGCATCGGCTGATCCTGCAAAGCTACGCCGACAATTTCCGTTGAGAAGGCTGGCCGCCGACTAGGCGGGCGGCAGCAACTTGCGAAGGAAATGCCGCGCTTCGCCCCGGGGATGGTCCGGCAACGTCGCGAGGAGGTCGTAGCCCAGCGCCTCGTAGAAGCCCCGCGCCTGGAAGCTGAACGTGTCCAGCCACGCGCCATGGCATCCGCGGGTGACCGCGATGCGTTCGGCTTCGGCCATCAGCCCGCGCCCCATCGCTTGCCCACGCAGCGCGGCGGGCACGAACAGCAGCTCGATCTGCAGCCAGTCGAAGCTCGTCCTGCCCCACAGCCCGCCGATCGTCGCGCCGTCCGCGTCCACGATCAGCACCGCAAGCGGGCCGGCGATCGCTCGGCCCGCATGGTCTCGATTATGCGCGGCCAGACCTGCCAGGATCGCGTCGTAGTCTTCGGCTCGCGGGACCTCGGGAACGATTAGGCGAGGGTGCGATCCGATCAAACCGCCGTCCAGCGGTTGAGCGGTATGCGGCGCCCGCCCCAATCCACGCCATCGGCGAAGTCAGCAGCGTCGGCGGTGATTCGAAGCGCGGCGACGCTGCCATAGCCGGCAGCCTGACGCGGGTTGATCCACCAGCCGGCGCTGCCGTCCCACAGCTTCACCTCGTCGGCGCCGACCAGCACGGCATTGCCCTCGTGATAGATGCGGTCGCCGTCGATCCAATGGTCGGACACCTGCTCGGCACCCCATTTGAGCCGCCATTGCTCGGCCGCGTCGACGCTGTACCGCTGCACGAACTGCGCACGAAAGGCGCGAACGCCGCGTGCCTCGAACGCTGCCTGGGCGAGCGCGGCATGGACGCCGCAATCGACGATCCTGCGCCCGACCGCCTGGCACCAGGTGATCGGCCAAGGCGACGGCCCCCATTCCTGCTTCTCGCGGATCCAGCGCGGCCCGGTCAGCACGTCGCCACCGCTGAGCTGCGCGAAGTCCATCGCGATCAGCCATTCGCGGGCAATGTCGCAACATGCCTCGCCGTGATGTGCCAGGTGACTGTTCGGGAAGTCCTGCCACGCGCCGCCCGGCGGCGCCGGAGCGTCCACCTCAGGCAGTTCGACGACATCGACGGTCGGTTTAGCCTCGGCCAAATACATAGGACATGCTCCTGTCGTAACCGCCGGCGTCGCAGAAGATCAGCAGGTCGCCCGCGCGCGTGCCTTCGGGCAGCGCGACGTTGGCGGCGACGATGTCGTGCTCCATGCACAGCCGGCCCATAAGGTGGGTCTTGCCGCGGCCGAGCGGCGTCAGCGCGCCGGTGGTGCCGCATTTGCGCACCATGCGGTGCGGGTAGAAGAAATACATCGGCAGCTCCGCAATCGACGCATCGACCACCGCCTCGACATAGCCTTCCTCATGTTCCTGGATCTCGAGGATGCGCATGGCGAGCGCCATCGACGGCTGCGCCATCGCCTTGCCGGGTTCGGACGCGATCTGGCGCACGCTCGGCAGCATCGCGCGGACGGTGGCGATCGCGTGGTCGAATTTGGCGGTCTCGTCTGCATGCCAATCGTCGGGGAACCAGCCGCCGCCCATGTCGAGCATCTCGATCGTGCGACCACCCAGTGTCTCGATCGCGCGGCACCATTTCAGCACCGATTCGAACAAATGCCACCATTGCGCGACGCCGACGTTCGCGCTCGCCATGTGGAAATGGACCGCGAACCTGGTGTCGCGCGGCAGGCGCTTCACCGCCTGGATCAGCTTGCCGAAGGTGGTGGGGCTGTCGAGCGGGATGCCGAAACGCGAGACGATGTGCGGCGGCCGGATGCGGATCCCGACATGCTTCGCCGCCATCTCGCCCGCCGCGATCGCCGCGACCACGCGGTCGAGATCGGCAACGCTGTCGCAGAACACCGCGTGCAGCGGTTCGCGCGGCATCATCCCCTCCGGCCACCATTTGCCCGGTCCGTTGAGGATGACCTGATCCGGCCGGAAGCCGACCTCCAGCGCGGTCTGCACCTCGGCGAGGCTGATCGCCTCGGCATAGAAGCCGTTGTCGAGCGCCAGCTTGACCAGGCGTTTGTCGGGGTTGGTCTTGATCGAATAGCCGCTGATGACCTCGATCGCGTCGTTCCCCAGCCGCCGCGATCGTTCCCCCGCCTGCGCGAACAGCGCCGACGCGGTGGATTCCATGAACAGGAATTGCGGCGTCTGGAGCGCGTCGGCAGCATAGCTGTCGATGTCGGCGACGAACGACGCGGGGATCTGTGGAAAGCCGTCGGGCGCATCGCCACCGTCCGCCTCGAGCGCGACGTCGAGCATGTCCGGATCGATCGCATGCAGCCGCTGGGCAAGCGAGGTCAGCCCCGACGGATGCTTCATCGAATGGCCGACCCTGCCCGCCAGCGGCTCGGCCAGCGGCGGCAGCGGATAATCGTCGCGCACCGGCACTTCGAGCACGACGCGCGTGAATTCTGTCGAGGCAGCGGCGGTCGCCACCGGCTGCACGCCGGTCGCGCGCGCGACCAGCAGCGCCGGCAGATTGTGTCCGGCGATCGTCGCACCGTGGACCCAGGCGGGGAAGCGGGGGTTCATCTCGATCAGCGACAGCTGCCCGGCGGCGTCGCGAACCATCTCGAGTTCGCCGCCGCCGGTCCAGTTCAGATCGCGGACCATCGCGCGGAGCGGATCGAGGAAGGCGGGCGGCACGTCGGACACGTCGCCGGCCCAGGTCTTGCCCTCGGGTGTGATGTCGCGTTTACGCATGCTCACCGCGCCGAGAAGCTCGCCGCGATAGGCGCTCAGCATCACCGATTCCTCGTAACCGCCGACATGCGCCTGGAGGAACAGCTTCTCGGTCGACCACACTTTCTTCAGCGCGCTGCGGACGGCTTCGAAGCTGTCCCAGGTCGGCGTGCGCGACGCATCATAATACGGTCCCTTCAGCCACACCCGCCAATCATGTTCGCGGCAGAAGGCGTGAAGATCCCAGTCGCTGTGCGCGGTGGAGATATAGGGCGGGATGGTGATCGGCAGACCGCTGGCGGCTTCGACGGTCGGTTTGGTGATCCGCTTCAACGCGGCCATCGGCGGCGCGAGCAGATTGGGGTGGCCGTCCGGCAGCAGATCCGCGAGCCACAGCGCCTCCAGGTCACTTCCCGAGATCCACAGCCCGCCCGCGTCGAGCGCGGCGACGACCTTGGCGCCGTAGCGGTCGAGATCGAGCTCCGCCCAGGGGCGCTCGATCCAGAGCGCGTCGATGTCCTGCCAGTGAATGCCCGAGACGCGGTTGGAATATTCGACCCCGATCAGCGTGGCGTCCGGGAAGCCCTGGCGCAGCGATCGTATGATCCCGACGCCAGGCTGAGGATTACCGCCACTGTAGAGCCCGCTCACATAGATTTTCATAACATACCACAAGAACAGGCACGAGGTTACTCTACCCGATGATGGAAAACATCGGGCCGAAGTGCGTAATCAGAGGTGAGGGCATTAGGCATAAGTTTTGGTCGACCCATTAACAAGGATCATAGCAAAGCGTTTTTTTATAAAACACGAGTGTCTCTCTCGGCGCTCCCGCCAACATCTGTTTTCCGAGTGAGTGAGCCTCATGGTGTACTACCCGTGCTACAAGAATCTCGACGCCTATATCGATGTCGATCGGCTCGTGGCGCTGGACGGGTTCATGACCGATCGGCTGTCGCAGCGGGTGGCGAAGGCCGCAGACCGAGCCTTCTACACCGGGCCGTTCCTGCTCGATGCGCAAGCGCCGACCCTGCCCGGATCGCAGATGGTGTATCTGTCGCGGTCGCGCGAACCCGACAATTATTACGATCTCGACCAGACGAATCTGTGGGAGCCGACACCCGACGCGGCCGAGTTCGCGCCGTTGATGGCGATCATCGCGACGCTGCCCTTCGCCGCGACCGGGCGGATGATCATCATGTACGACGGCAGCGGCCGCGCGGTGTCGGCGCACCGCGATCACGACAGCGCGGAGTTGTGCCACGAATTCATCTGGTTCCGGACCAATCTCCGCAAGCCCTTCTACATGCTGGATCCAGAGACCGGCGAACGCTGTACCGTGGGGTCGCACGCGGCGTGGTTCGACACGGTCAACCAGTTCCACGGGGCGGATGCGAGCGGCGGGCTGTCATTCAGCATCCGCGTCGACGGCGTGTTCTCGGACGAGTTCCGCCGCAACATTCCGTTCCCGCCTACCGGCCGTGCAGCGGCGCCCGCGATCTGGGCTCAGGCCGACGCGGCCGTCGCCACTTCGTGATATTGCTTACTGATGGTGGCGAGTATTCATCACCCGCGGCCGCGTGATCGACAAAGCGCGCGATGATTAACCTAAATAACAGAGGCTGCTACTAACCGTATAACATGGATTGAAAAGCACTCTGCCGTCGCAACATTATCGGCGTCACGTGGTTGGACTGCGATGCAACGGCAGGGAGTGCGCGGTGTTTCGCGATGCTGAGATAATTCATGCGAGAGCCCCGTCCAGCGAGCTGGAACTCTGGGGCGGTCATGAATGCACGGTCAACAGGGTCGGCAATCACTGGTATGATCAGACGATACGCAACGGCCATCAGCACCGTATCGACGATCTTCGCCTGTTCGCCGATCTGGGCATCCGGTCCCTGCGCTATCCGGTGTTGTGGGAGCGGATCGCGCCGCGCGACCCCAACGCGCGCGATTTCGACTGGACCGACGAACGGCTGAAGGAAATCCGCCGGCTCGGCATGAACCCGATCGCGACGCTCTGCCACCACGGCAGCGGGCCGCACTACACCTCGCTGATCGACGGTGGTTTCGCGCCGGGCCTCGCAAGCCATGCCGCCGCCGTCGCGCGCCGCTATCCCTGGATGCGCGACTACACGCCGGTCAACGAGCCGCTGACGACCGCGCGCTTCAGTGCGCTGTATGGCTTCTGGTATCCGCACACCCGCGACGAAGGTCTGTTCTGGCGCGCGCTGCTCAACGAGATCGATGCCACGCGGCTGGCGATGAAGGAGATCCGCCGGGTCAACCCCGCGGCTCGGCTGATCCAGACCGACGATATCGGCTATTGCCACGCCACCCCGCCGTTGCAGCACGAGGCCGATTTCCAGAACGAGCGCCGCTGGATGGGGTGGGACCTGCTGTGCGGCATGGTCGTACCCGGCCATGCGCTGTGGCAGCGGCTGGCGTCGTTCGGCTTCGGCGAACGGCTGCGCGCGATCGCCGACGATCCCTGTCCGCCCGACGTGATCGGCATCAACCATTATCTGTCGAGCGAGCGCCTGCTCGATCACCGGGTCGCGCTGCACGGCGATCGTGCCGCGGCGGATCGCGAGATCGGGCGCTGCGGCGACATCGACCATGTCGATGTCGATGCGATCCGCGCCGTTCCCGAGCGGGTCGTCGGCCTGCGCGGGCTGATCGAGCAGACGTGGCAGCGCTATGGCCTGCCGGTCGCGATCACCGAATCCCATCTCGGGTCGCACCGCCAGGATCAGGCGCGCTGGTTCATCGATGCATGGCGGATCGCGAATGACCTGCGGTCGGAGGGCGTGGACGTACGCGCGGTCACGGCGTGGTCGCTGCTCGGCGCCTTTGATTGGAACCAGATGGTGACCCGTTCGGCGGGCCATTACGAGACCGGCGTGTTCGACGTGCGCCACGACCAGCCCCGGCCGACGTTGATGGTGAGTGTGCTGAAGGACCTCAGCAGCGGCCGTGTTCCTGGCGGACCCGGTCTCGAAACGCGGGGTTGGTGGTGTGCCGATCGCCAGTCGCCGCGGCTCGGCATGCACGACCGTGCTGCGCCACGACCGATCCTGATCCTCGGCGATGCGGGGCCGCTCGCGATGCTTGCCGCCCTCGCCTGCGAGCAGAGGGGATTGCCGCACCGGATCGGCCACGAGCTCCACGAGGCGGCGATACTGGACGCTAGACCTTGCGCCGTTCTCGACGTGCGAACCGGTCCGCAGGCGAAGGTGGATCACGTCGCACGCGCCTGCTCCAGCCTGTCGATACCCGGTGCGCGCCTGATCGCTGATCATGCACCAGAAGCCCGCGAATCGACCGGGCTGCTCGTCGCCAGGGTGGGGTCGATCTTCACCGCTGTTGACGACGATGCATGGCCGGTCCGCCTGCTGGCTGCCCTGCATGCGGGCGAACCGGTGCGCGCGCGCGAGGATGTACGCTGGACGGGATGCTATGGTCCGACGCTGATCGACGGCATGCTGGACCTGCTCGTCGATGGCGCGACAGGGACGGTCAGCTTCGTGCCGCATGATTGCGTGTCGCAGGCTGCGTTCGCGGTGAACCTTGCGGCCGCCGCGGACGTCGACCCCGAGTCGGTCATCAGGCTCGGCGTGCCGGTCGACACTTTCTCGAACGACCGCCTTTCGCATGTGCCTTCGACGGGAAGCATGGCCGAACGCTTCGTTCGCGAATGGCGTGCGACCCGCCTTGCATCGAGCGAGGAGGAGCGCGGGGGCGACTGCATCGTCACGCTCAGCGCTGCGGCGGATGGCTAGCGTCGGCCGACGGGCAGCGCCTTTCCTTGGCGAACCTACATGCCGGGCCGGCCAATCGTCGTTCCGACAGCATGGATCAAAGCTCGGCCTAACTGAGGGGTTTAGGACGACCTCCATGGTAGGCCCGCTGGTTTCGGTTCTGATCCCGACCTTCAATCGATCGCATTATCTTCCCGATGCGATCGGAAGCGCGCTGTCGCAGACACTCGACAATATCGAGGTCGTGGTCGTCGACGACGGGTCGACCGATCGCACGATCGACCTGCTCGGGAGCTTCACCGACCCACGCCTGCGGGTGCTTCGCCATGACCACAACCGCGGCATACCTGCGGCGCGCAACACCGCGCTGTCCGCCGCGCGAGGGCGGTATATCGCCTGGCTGGACAGCGACGACCGCGCACGCCCGACCCGCCTCGCCGAACAGGTGACGTTCCTCGAGCGGAACCCGGCAGTCGCGATGGTCGGCAGCTGTGCCGGCAAGTTGCACGCCGATGGCCGGCGCAAGTCGGGAGTCCGGGTGCCGCCGCTGACCCCCAGCATGATCCAGGCCTGGCTGTTGTTCCGATCGGCATTCCAGCAATCGTCGATCATGGGCCGCGCGGACATCCTGTCGCGCTACGGCTACGACGCCGCCTATCCGTGCTGCGAGGACGTCGACATGTTCTTGCGCCTGCAGCGTGACCACAGACTGGCGAACCTGCCGCAGATACTGGTCGATCGTCGCGTCCACCCCGATCAATGCGTGCGCTTGAGACGACGGGAGATCGAGGAGCGCAGGATGGCGCTGGCCATACCGATGCTTGCCCAATTGGGGATCGAGCCGAGCGGGCACGATCTGGAGCGTCACGTCATGCTCGGACGAGCGTCGCTAGCAAAAACCGGCGTGGATGCCGGCTATCTCGATTGGGCACGTGGCTGGCTCGAACGGCTGCGCGACGCGAACCGCCGCCAGCGCGTGTTCGACCCCGAGTCGCTTGCGCTCGCCAGCGACTATTTCTGGCTGCTGGCGTGCCGCGCGGTCGGTGCTCAATCGGGGAAACCCTCGGTGTTCAGGGCAATGCTGCGGCGGCCGCCCTCGGGTTTGTGGACGTCCGAAGCGCGCGATTGGATCAGGGCCGCGCTGCCGATCTATCTCCGGTCCTGATGCTCGAGAAAACGCCTCTTCGACACACAAGGCATCGGGCCGGCGGAGAAGTATTCGCCCGATCGTCGGTCGTTGGCTAGCAGGAGTATCGTCATGTCCGCACTGCCGCAGCCCGAAGGCTATGCCGTCGACGATGCCGGCATCCCGGCGATGATCGCGGCCGCAGCGGAGCCGCTGCCGGATTTCGACGACCCCGCATTCGGCCGCATGTTCGATCGGTTCGCGGGCGCACGCCTGGTCCTGCTCGGCGAGGCGAGCCACGGCACGTCCGAATTCTACCGCGCCCGAGCCGCGATCACCCGTCATCTGATCCGGGAGCACGGCTTCGACATGGTGGCCGTCGAAGCCGACTGGCCAGATGCGGCGACGATCGATCGTCAGGTCCGTCATCTGCCGGCGCGGCCAACCGCGGAAGCGCCATTCTCGCGCTTCCCGACATGGATGTGGCGCAATGCCGAGTTCGACGCGTTCGTGCACTGGCTGCGGGACCATAACGGCACGCTCGACCAGGCGCAGCGGGTGAGTTTCCACGGGCTCGATCTGTACAGCCTCAATGCGTCGATCCGCGCAGTGATCGACTATCTGGAGGCGGTCGATCCGGATGCGGCCGCTACCGCGCGCCAGCGTTACGGGTGCCTGAAGCCGTGGCGCGAGGATCCGTCGGTCTATGGCCGGATCGCGATGCGCGAAGGTCATGCGCGTTGCGAGGCGGGCGTGGTGGCAACGCTACGCGACCTGTTCGCCCGGCAGCGCGACTATGCCGCGGCGGACGGCGACGACTTCCTCGACGCGGTGCAGAACGCCCGGCTGATCGCCAATGCGGAGGCCTATTACCGCGCGATGTACCATGGCGCCGCGGCGAGTTGGAACCTGCGCGACGAGCACATGTGCGACACGCTCGACCTGCTGATGCAGGCCAAGGGGCCGCACGCGAAGGCGGTGGTGTGGGCGCATAACAGCCATATCGGCGATGCGCGCTTCACCGACATGGGCGAATCCCGCGATGAACTGAACCTCGGCCAGTTGGCGCGCGAGAGATACGGCGATGCCGCGTGCCTGATCGGCTTCGGCACCCATGCGGGCACGGTGGCGGCCGCGGACGACTGGGACGCGCCGATGCAGATCAAGCGGATCAATCCGTCGCGCCCCGACAGCTACGAACGCCTCGCACACGACAGCGGCGTCGAACGCTTCCTGCTCGACCTGCGCGAGGGCGTACACGACGCGCTTCGCGACGCGCTGATGGAGCAGCGGCTGGAGCGCTATATCGGTGTCATCTACCGTCCCGATACCGAGCGGTGGAGCCACTACTCGCCGGCGAGCCTGGCGGCGCAATATGATGCGTTCGCGTGGTTCGACAATACCAGCGCAGTAACGTCACTTGCCGGCGCAGGCGGCCCGCGCGATTCCGCCGGCACGGCGGCGGACGACACCTTCCCCAGCGGCCTTTGACCGCCAATCAGGAGACCACCCATGGCTATCCGCGCCACCGCAAACGCCCGTCGAAGGGTTGCATCATGAGGTTCGCGGGCAAGGTCGCGCTCGTCACTGGCGCGGGATCGGGGATCGGCAAGGCAGCGGCGCTGCGCCTGGCTGCGGAGGGATGCGCGGTCGGCGTGCTGACCCATGGCGCCGACGACGCCGAGGCGGTCGCCGAGGAGATCCGGGCGAAGGGCGGACGGGCGCTGCCCCTCGTCGCCGATGTCGGTGACGAGACCGAGTTAAATCCGCGATCGACCAGCTCGTCGGCGACTTCGGCGGGCTCGACTTCCTGTTCGCGAATGCCGGGATCAACGGCGTGTGGGCACCCATCGACGAGATCGCACCCGACGAATGGGATCGCACCATGGCCACCAACCTGCGCGGGACCTACCTGACCCTCCACTATGGCGTGCCCCACCTGAAGGCGAAGGGCGGCGGTGCCATCGTCATCACCGCGAGCGTGAACGGCACCCGGATCTTTTCGAACGCGGGGGCGACCGCCTATAGCTGCACCAAGGCCGCGCAGGTCGCGATGTGCAAGATGCAGGCGCTCGAACTCGCCCAGCACAGGATCCGCGTCAACGTGGTCTGCCCCGGCAAGATCGACACCGCGATCGAGAGCAACACCGAACGCCGCAACACCGAAGCCGCCGAGGAGCCGGTCGAGTTTCCCGAAGGCAAGATACCGCTGACCGACGACGAGGCGGGAACGTCCGACGAGGTCGCGGACCTCGTGCTGTTCCTGTTGTCGGACCAGGCTCGGCACATCACCGGCACGCCTGTCTGGATCGACGGCGGCGAGTCGTTGCTGATGGGCTGATGAAGGGCGTTGCTGTTGGTCGGCGGTGGGCAACTCAGATCAACTAGAATTTCAGGAACTCCGCTCGCCACGTCCGCTTTCATAATGCCGGAACAATGAGCTCGGAGTGCTGGCGGTGAACGACCCGAAGACCGGAAATCGCAAGTTCATGACCGTCGTGCTGGCGCTTCTCGTGGCCGGGATCCTTGCCGTGATGATCGTCGGCACGTTGCAATATTATGGCGACAAACGGCAGCCAGACGGCGTTCCGGAGACTACCGGGCGCTGATCGCCGGCGCCGCAGTCGCGCGAACCTGCGGGCGCACGCGGATGGCGAGCTTATCAAGGTTACGATTTACGTTCCGAGACCTGCCGCGAGCGCGGGAGCGCATCTTCGACCTGTGCTCATCTCCGCCCCCGCTTCGACCGACCGGACGTCATCGGATCGGGCTTCGGCGGCGGCTGCCATCCGGCCGGTGGGATCACCCGTTGCTGACTGGTCCCCAACCCCATCGCACCCGGCTGCTGCCGGACGAGATCCGACGCATCGGCGCGATCGGCTTCGGTCGCGGTAGCGCCGCCGCGCATCAGGTTGATCTTGTCACGGCACCGGGATGCCGTCTCGAAATCCAGCGCCTGAACCGCGGCTTCCATCTCTCGGTGCAAGGTCTCGATGCTCTTGGCCATCAAGCTTCAACGCGTGAGCGCAGGAAACGACGAAGAGGTCGTGCTCGCCCGTCAGCCCAGACCGATCTCGGTCTCGGCACCGTCCCACTTACCCGTGAGTCCAGGCACTTCGTCGAGCTGGCGCAGGGCGTCGAACCGACCGCGCTCTTCGCGATATCGGACGATCTCAAAGCCATGTCCTTTCAGCTGGGGAACAGCATCCAATTGCTCGGCGGTGGCGGCATTCAAGTCGATCATTCGCGTCTCCGTAAACACCGCTGCGCAGTGGTCATCCTGAGCATTTCCCGCAAACCGTCTTCATCAAGCCGCGGTTGCAATCGCCCCGCCGGGATCGTCGCGCCAACCGAGCGCAGGCGCGACGTGCTTGAGGATGCTCTCGATCACGTGCGCATTATAGTCCACGCCGAGCTGGTTCGGAACGGTGAGGAGCAAGGTATCGGCTTCCGCGATCGCCTCGTCGGCCCGTAGCTGATCGATCAGTCGATCGGGCTCGGCAGCGTAGGAGCGCCCGAACACGGCGCGCATCTCGTCGATGATGCCGATCTGATCACTATCGTCGCCACGCCCGAAATAGGCGCGATCCATGTCGTTGATCAGTGCGAAGATCGAGCGCGATACCGAAACGCGTGGGCGACGATCATGTCCGGCCGCCGCCCACGCCTCGCGATACGCGCGGATTTGCCGGGCTTGCTGGACGTGGAACGGTTCGCCCGTTTCATCGGCCTTCAGCGTCGAGCTCTGCAGGTTCATGCCCATCTGCGCCGCCCAGACGGCTGTGGCGTTCGACGCGGAACCCCACCAGATGCGCTCCCTGAGGCCCTCCGCATGCGGTTCGATTCGCAGCAATCCTGGCGGGTTCGGAAACATCGGACGCGGATTGGGTCGCGCGAACCCCTTGCCCTCCAGCAGGTCGAGAAATCGTTCGGCATGTCGGCGACCCATGTCGGCGTCGCTCTCCCCCGGTGCGGGCGCATAGCCGAAGTGTCGCCACCCCTCGATCACCTGCTCGGGCGAACCACGGCTGATGCCGAGTTGCAGTCGCCCCCGGCTGATCAGATCGGCCGAGCCCGCATCCTCGACCATATAGGCCGGGTTCTCGTAGCGCATGTCGATGACGCCCGTACCGATCTCGATGGTCTTCGTGCGTGCGCCGACCGCAGCAAGCAGCGGGAACGGGGATGCGAGCTGCTGCGCGAAGTGATGAACGCGGAAATACGCACCATCCGCGCCCAATTCCTCCGCAGCCACGGCAAGGTCGATCGACTGTAGCAGGACATCTGACGCCGAGCGCGTCGCGGAGCCGCGAGCGTCGGACCAATGGCCGAAGGACAAAAAGCCGATCTTCTTCATGGGGGTAAAATCCTGCTTGCTTACGCTCAATAGGTGGCCGCCAGTCATGCAGGTGCAAGACGCAGGGGCGGAACTTCACCGTTTCAGCCCTAGGCGCCCGACCTGTTGCGACGCCTGCTAGCCTCATGCGCTTAGTGCGTGGTTCGCTCGGGAGCGCTCGGCGCTCCGAGCGGGAACATGGCCGAGAACGCAGTCGGGTTAAGTTTTTGTTCGTTGATCGGGCGCGCCTTCGGGGCGACCGGGGTCCCACGATCGCCGCCGGGCGAAACGCCATAGGAATCCGATACATGACCGTCTTTCGCACAGCGTTGGCTCTCGCCGTTTCGATGACGTCGCTTGCCCAGGCGCAAGTCGCGTCCGCGCAGGACGCACCCGCGCCAACTGCGTCTGCCTCTGCTTCTGCGGCGGATCCGGCAGCCGCGCCGCTCGACGCGGAGCAGGACGACATCATCGTCACCGGCACGCGCACCGTCGGCCGGTCGCGGCTCGATAGTGCGTCGCCCGTCGACGTGTTGAGCGGTGTCAGCCTGCAGCGGCAGGGAACGACCGAGCTTGCCACCGCGCTGGCGGCGATCGCGCCGTCGATCGACTTTCCGCGCCCGTCGGCGACCGACGGCACCGACGCGATCCGGCCGGCCACGCTGCGCGGACTGTCCCCCGATCAGACACTGGTCCTGATCAACGGAATTCGCGGCCACACCTCCTCGCTGGTGAACACCAATGGCAGCGTCGGTCGCGGGTCCGCGGCAGTCGATCTCAACACCGTGCCGACGGTCGCGCTCGATCGGATCGAAGTGCTGCGTGACGGCGCCTCGGCGCAATATGGTTCGGACGCGATCGCGGGCGTGGTCAATCTGCGGCTGCGCGAGGCGCGCGCCGGCGGCGGCGCGCAAGTCACCTATGGCTTCTACGACACCGACGTCGACACGGCGAACAACAGCCGTGACGTGACCGGCGAGCATGCCGTCACCGCATCGGCGTGGCAGGGGATTGGTTTCGGCAGCGACGGGTTCGTCACGCTCTCGGGCGAATACACCAAGCGCCGGCCGACCAACCGTGCGGATATCGACACGCGAGTCGCGCCCAATCGCGTCACCGGCCGCTATGGCGACCCGGCTGTCGAGCAATATACCGGCTTCGTAAATGCCGGCACGTCGCTGACCGACACGCTGAGCCTCTATGCGTTCGGTGGGTATCAGGATCGCGACAGCCGTAGCGCGGCGTTCCCGCGGGTCGCCGCGGTCGGCGCGACCGCACCGGCGCTGGCGCTGTTGTCGCGCGCCGGCTTTCCGAACGGCTTCCTGCCGATCATCAACACCAAGTCGAAGGACATCAACTCGGCGGTCGGCGTGCGCGGTGAGGTCGGCGGCTTCAACGTCGACCTGTCGCTCAGCTACGGTCGCAACAGGATCGACTATCGCACGCTGAATTCGGCCAACTACGCCTTCGGCACGGCGAGCCCGCGCAACTTCGACGACGGCGCGACGATCTACGACCAATATGTCGCGGGTCTCGATGTCTCGCGCAAGTTCGACGTCTTCCAGTCGTTGAACGTCGCATTCGGTATAGAAGGCCGGCGCGAGGGCTATGAGATCGTGGCGGGCGAACTCGCCTCCTATGGCTATCCGGCGGCCGGAACGGTGACCGGCATTCCCGCGAACACCACCGCGGCGCCGGGCGCGCAGGGCTTCGGCGGCTTCTCGCCCGCCAACGAAACCAAGCAGAGCCGTCGCAACGGCAGCATCTACGTCGATCTCGAGGCGCAAGTGACCGACGCGCTGCTGGTCGGGCTCGCCGGCCGCGCCGAAGACTATTCCGATTTCGGCAGCACCGCGACCGGCAAGGCGTCGCTGCGCTATGATTTCACACCCTGGTTCGCCCTGCGCGGCACCGCATCGACCGGGTTCCGCGCGCCGTCGCTGCAACAGCAATACTTCACCCAGACCGCATCCGTGGTCACCAACGGCGTTCCGATCCTGACCGGCACCTTTCCATCGGTCAGCAGCGTCGCGACCGCGCTGGGCGGCCTGCCGCTCGAGCCCGAGAAATCGACCAACCTGTCGGTCGGGACGGTGATCCGTGCGGGCGGCTTCGACCTGACCATCGACGCGTACCGGATCCACATCCGTGACCAGATCGGCCTGTCGGAGAACATCGCGGCGACTTTCAGCCCGACGGTGGCGGGGCTGCTGGGGCCATTCAACGTCTCGGCGGCACGCTTCTTCCTCAATGGGCTCGCCTCCACGACCAAGGGCATCGATGCGGTCGCGCATTACCGGCTCGCCGCGGCAAGCGCGGGCAATTTCGACTTCACGGTCGCGGGCAACGTCAACGATGTCGACGTGACCCGTGTCCCGGTGACGACGTCGGCGCTGAACCCAGCGCCGACGCTGTTCGCGCGCAGTCGTATCCTGACGCTCGAAGACGGGACGCCCGGCACGAAGGTAACCGGCACGATCGACTGGTCGCTCGACCGGCTCGGCGCGCTGGCGCGGGTCACCTATTATGGCGACGTCAACCAGCCCGGCACGGTCGCCAGTGCCGACGTGCATACCGGCAAGCACGCGGTCACCGATCTCGAACTACGCTATGCCGCGCCGAAGGGAGCGCAGATCGGGCTCGGCGTCAGCAATCTCTTCGACGTCTATCCCGATCGGACGATCGCAGCGAACAACACCACCGGTGTGCTGGGCTACCCATCCTACTCGCCGTTCGGGTTCAACGGCCGGTATCTCTACGCCCGAGTCGGCCTGAACTGGTAGGCAGGCCTACTTAGCGGGCGTCGGATCATTTTCGCCGCCGCAAGATGGCGGCCAGCGTGATCAGTCCTGCGACCGCAACCCCGGCCCCTGCTGCCGCCGCGGCCTTGCGGCGCTGGTCGGGGCGTCGTCGGCCGCCATCGACGCCGCTGGGCGCGGCAGGAGGATCGAACAGTGCGCCACTGCCGTCCTTGCTGGGGTCGGCCTTGCTGGTCCAGCTGTCCATGAAACCGTTCATCATCGCCGCGCCGAGATTGGGCGTAAAGAACTGATTGAGCTTCAGGGCGATCGCGGGAGCGCCGACCGCAGTGGTGTTGCGGGGGTGATCCGCGAGCCGGACGACCGCCTTCGCCACGGTCTCCGGCGCGAGCGCTCCCGGCGGCAGCGACAGCTTGGCGCCGGTGTAATTGGCGGCATGATCGATGCCGGGCGTGTCGACGAAGGTCGGGTAGACATCGCAGACATAGATGCGCGGATGCTTGGAAAGCTCGCCACGCAAGGCCTCGCTGAAGCCGCGAAGCCCGAATTTGCTGGCCGAATAGGCCGCGGCATAGGGCGTCGCGACGAAGCCGCCGACCGAGATCATGTTGATGAAGGTGCCATGGTCCTGCGCCAGGAAGATCGGCAACACCGCATGCGCGTCGTTCATATGGCCGATGAGATTCGTCGTGACGACCTGCACATGATCGGCGATCGGCACATCCTCGTACTTGCCGACCACCCCGACACCGACATTGCTGAACCAGACGTCGATCTCGCCGAGGTAATCGCGCGCTTCTGCGGCGAGCTGCGCCACCGAAGCGGCATCGTTCACGTCGACGACCCGGACCTGCGCTTCGCCGCCGGCCTCACGGCAAAGCCGCGCGATGTCGTCGAGCCCCGTCTGCCCGCGCGCGGCGAGCATCAGTCGAGCGCCGCGTCTCGCGAACGCGATCGCGGTCGCAGCCCCTATGCCGCTGGAGGCGCCGGTGATGACTACCCGCTTTGCTGTATCGTTGCTTGCCACGTGCGCTGCCTCGAAGAAATTGGTAGAAGCAGGACGAACGCTGCGGAACCTCGTTCCAAGGAGATTCCGCGGAAGGGCATCTAGCGAGGCAGCGTCTTGCGCCGCCGCTTGAACCAGAATGTCCAGACGGCGAAGCTGCCGAGCATCGCCATCGCCACGCCCGAAAGGGTCATCGATAGCCTGTAGGCAAGCCCGCCGATCTTCGCGGCGTGGAGCGGGTAGGCCGCGTTGTACACCTGCGCACCCGCGGGCATCGCCAGCGCGTCGCGGGCGGCAAGCAGGCGACCGTCGGCGGCGTCGAACCAAAGCGTCGTGCGGCCATTGGGCAGCCATTCGGCGGCACGCTTCATGCGCAGCGTGATCGCGTCGCCGGGCTTGCGTGGCAGCGCCAGGATCCGGACCTCGGCGTCGGGGAAGCGCGCCTGTGCGGCTGCGAGCATCCGTCGCCAGTCGGGACGCTCGGCGAGCGGGCCGCTGATCAGCTTGGGCGGCGCCATCGCCCGGGCGACCGCGGCCGGCGGCGAGAAGGGCGCGACGACGATCGCGGCGACCGGTTTGAAGATCATCATCGCGCCGGTGAGTGCCGACAGGAGCAGCAGCGGCGCGGTGATGATGCCGAGATCGCGGTGGTGCATCAGGATCGCGGGGCGGCTCATCCGCTTGGGGAGCAGCCGCGGCTTGAACGTACGCCGGGTGCGCCACCAAAGAATTGTGCCGGAAACGATGAAGAAGATCGCGCATAGTGCCGAGATGCCGATCACGGTCTCGCCAATATCGCCGGCGAACAGGTGATGATGGAGATCGAAGATCCACAGCTCCGGCCGCTGCCGTTGGCTGATCCAGCGGGTGACGATCGCGCCGGCCTGATTGGCATAGGCGCCGCCGCCGCCCGCGAAGCGGAGCTGGTGCAGCCCGAACCCGTCGCTGGCATAGATGATGCCCTGGGGCGCTTTGCCCGACTGCGCCAACAATCGCTCGGTCGCGGTGGCGATCGCGCCCGGATCGTGAAGCAGCGGATCGCCGGCATGCGGCACGCCGATCCACGCGTTCTTGTGGATCAGAACGACCCCGGTCAGCCCCAGCAGCGCGAGCACCAGCCCGATGATTCCCCCGGTCCAGCGGTGGAGCAGATCGAGCAGGCGCATCTTAGAAGCGCTTGTCCCAGCCGAGCGTAAAAACGCGCCCGCGCCCGCTGAAGTAGCTGAGATTGTCGGTCGGCAGTCGGGTATCGCTGCTATAGTCGATATAGTCCCTGTCGAACATATTCTGGAGGCTCAGGCTAAGCCCGCCCAAACCGGTTTCGTAACGGACATTGGCGTCGGTCAGCGTGTAGCCGCCGAAATCGTTGCGCGGATCGCGGATCAGCCCCTTGAAGGTCCTCGCCAGGTAGAATTGCGTCTGGACACGTGCCGACAGTCGCCCGCGGACGTAATTGGCGGCGAGGTTGAGGCGGTCGGGCGAGATGTTGGTGCCGTCCAGATCGGTGTCGACCTTGCCGTCCGGAACCGCGCTGCTGTCATAGCGCCCCGCGAGATGCGCATACCCGGCGGACACGCGCAACCCGGGCAACGGCGTCTTCACGCTGAGATTGATCTCGACACCCTGGATCTCGACGCGCAGGCGCTGGACGTCGAAGATGCCGCCGGGTCTGGCGATCAGCAGTTGCCCCTTGTCGCTCGACGACCAGAAGTATGTCGTGCTGGCGTCGAGCGGCCCGCGCTTCACCTCGATGCCGATCTCGCGGTTGTTCGAGACGATTGGGCTGATGTCGAGGAAGCTGTCGATGTCGACGTTGGCGGTGCCGATCGCGCGCGTGATGCGGCCGACATCGGGTACGGTGAACCCCTCCGCATAGCTGCCATAGGCGCGGATGCCGGGCACGGGTTCGACGATGACGCCGCCATTGTAGAGGATGTCGGAGAATTTGGGCGACCCTCCCGACACGCGCACACCGCCCCGGGGCGTCGTGGTGGTCGCGAGCGTCGTATAATCGTCGACGCCGATCCTGACGTTTTCCGACCGGATACCGCCGGCGAGCCGGACCTTCTTGTCGAACAATGCGAGATTGGCCTGGGCGAACGGCGCGAGGCTGCGGAAATCGGTCGGTGGAACCCACACGCGATCGGTGGCGATCAGGCGCTGTTCGGTTTTGTCGTAAAGGACGTCGAAGCCGACCGTGGCGGTCAGCGCCTCGAACCCGGGCACGCCGCGCTCGTAGCTGAACTTTCCGCCGACCTTGCGAGACCGGTTCTGCGATTGGTCGAACAAGGTCCCGACCGGCGCAATGCGAACGTCCTGGAAGGCCGCGATCGGCGCGATCTCGCCGCCGAAGGTATCCCGGCTGCGATTGAAGAAGATTTGAGCGACCAGATTACCGCCCGCCAGCGCGGGATCGGTCAGCGACAGGGCGACGCTGTCGGTACGGCTGGCCGCGGGATCACCGGGCGGCGTGCCGCGCACCGCGATCGTCGGGACGCCAGTCAACCGATTGCCGGCGAGCGCGACATAGCCGCCCTCCCCGTCCAACGCGAAATGGCTGGCGATCAGGTCGAGCCGCGCCGTCTCGGTCAGCGCCAAGCCGATCCTGCCGAACAGCGAGAGCGTCTTGGAATGCTGCGTCTCGCCCTGAGTCAGGTTGAGCCCGACCCGACGACCGGCGCCGTCATAGAAGACACCGCGCTTTTCATAAGCCGCGCCGGCCGTGGCGTCGAAGCGCCCAGCCTTATACTGGACCAGGCCCGCCGCCTTGCCGCCGATCCCGTCGCCCGAGAAATCATCATCGGCGGTGCCTTGCAGCAGGAAGCGCCCGCCGAACCCCTCCGTCCTCGGCGCGCCGACCGTGACCTGGTTGACGATGCCCCCGGTCCCGCCGATCCCCTGGAGCGCGTTCGAGCCGTAGATCAGTTCTACTCGATCGACGAAGAAACCGTCGATGGTGAAGCCGTCGCGGCTGCCATCGCGCAACGGTGTCGATTGCGGAATGCCATTGATCGCATAGAGCGGCGACCGTCCCCGCAACGTCTCCCCCGCGCCCGACAATTTCTGGCGCGTCGGCGAGAAGGACGGCGTCAGGTTGGCCACCGCGTCGGTCACGGACCCGGAAATCGCGATCTGCTGGTCGAGCGTTGCCTTGTCGATCAGGTCGATCGTCAGGGGCAGCGCGTTGGGCGGCAGGATCGTGCGGGCGGCGGTGACGACGATGTCCTCGTCCGCCACGGCTTGCGACTCCTCAACTTCGGCAAGCGCCTGACCTGGCGGCTGTGCAAAGACCGGCGCGGCGACAGCGCAGAGCATCGGTACGACGGATGACAGCAGAAAGCTCGGACGATGGATCATGATTTCCCCCCGGGCGGCTGCTACCAGGGGTCAGAATCAATTGCAACTCACTCGCATTAGCGTTTCGCGTGAGTATGATCATCAAGATCGTCTCACGGGCTGTAGCACTCATGCTGTTAGCTAGTTCTTCGCCAGAATACGCAATCTGCGCCTACCGACAGCCATTCATGGCGGCGCGGTCACGGCATCCGTCAGTGACGCTTCGGCATCAGCGCCCGCACACCGCGTCCCCGCGGGGATCGTCACGAACCAATCAGCAGGGGGAGAATGGTGCTGCCGGTGAGGATTGAACTCACGACCTCAGCCTTACCAAGGATGCGCTCTACCACTGAGCTACGGCAGCACTTCCGCCTTGTGGGCGGAAGGGGGCCTAGAGACGAGGTGGGGCGGATTGTCAAGGACGGGGGGTACGGTTTAGGAAGCGGCGCATGACGGGGAAGGATGACCGGGCCGAGCGGCTTGCCGCGGCGCTCCGCGAGAATTTGCGGCGGCGCAAGGCTCAGGCTCGGGGGCGGCCCGAGGCGCCGTCGCCGCCCGTCGTGCCCGAGGATTAGGATAGCGGCGCGCATTTGGCGGTGAGCCAGGCGCGATCTTCCTCGTCCAGTTGCGGGGCGATCACCTCGACGACCATGGCGTGATAGGCATTGAGCCAGGCGCGTTCTTGCGGGGTCAGGAGCGCCGGGTCGATCAGGGTGCGCTCGATGGGGGCGAAGGTCAGGGTTTCGAAGCCGAGCATCGAGCGATCGGGGTCGCCACCGGGGACGACGCGCGGTTCGACCAGGACGAGGTTCTCGATGCGGATGCCGTATTCGCCGGTTTTATAATAGCCGGGTTCGTTGGACAGCATCATGCCGGCGCGGAGCGGTTCGAGCGCGGCGCCGCCGGGGTAGTTGGGCTGGGCGATCCGCTGCGGGCCTTCGTGGACCGACAGATAGGCGCCGATGCCGTGGCCGGTGCCATGGCCGTAGTCGAGCCCCGCTTCCCAGAGCGGCCGCCGCGCAAAGGCGTCGATCTGGCCGCCCATCGTGCCGTCGGGGAAGATCGCGGTGGCGATTGCGATATGACCCTTCAGCACGCGGGTGAAGCGGTCGCGCATCTCGGCGGTCGGCGCGCCGATCGGCATCACGCGGGTGACGTCGGTGGTGCCGTCGGCATATTGGCCGCCGGAATCGATCAGGAAGAGCTGGCCTGGCAGGATCGGCGCGTTGGAGGCTTCGGTGACGTGGTAATGCGGGCTGGCGCCGTGCGCGCCGGTCGCGGAGATGGTCGCGAAGCTGGTGTCGAGCAGCAGGCCGGTCGCTTCGCGGAACGCGAGCAGCTGCGCGGCGGCGGACAATTCGGTCTGGCCGCCCTTGGGGCATTCGGTTTCGACCCAGTGCAGGAAGCGGGTCAGCGCGGCGCCGTCGCGCGCCGATGCGGCGCGGTGGCCGGCGATCTCGGCAGGGTTCTTGATTGCCTTTGCGAGTACTACCGGATCGCGCTGCGCGAGCACCGTTGCGCCGCCCCGATCGAGCGCATCGAAGATCGCGGCGACCGCGCGTTCGGGGTCGGCGACGACGCGGCGACCAGCGAATATTGCCAATCTTGAGTCGAATGCGTCGCGCGGATGGATGCGGACCGCGTTGCCGAGATGCTGGCGGACCGCGTCGTCGATCTTGTTCTCGGCAACGAACAGATCGGTCTCACCGTTGGCGTGGACGATCGCATAGGCGAGCGCGACGGGTGTGTGATCGACGTCGCCGCCGCGGATGTTGAGCGTCCAGGCGATCGAATCGAGCGCGGACAGGATCACCGCGTCGGCGCCCTTGGCCGCGAGCCAATCGCCGATGTCGGCGCGCTTGCTGGCCGAGGAGGCGCCGGCGATGTCGTTGCGCTGCACGGTGAGGCGCGCATCCGATGGGGCCGGGCGATCGGGCCAGACCGCGTCGATCGGGTTCGCATCGACCGCCACCAGCGTCGCGCCGGTGGTCGCGAGGATGGCACTGGTGTCGGCGACCCAGAGGCGGGTGTGTAGCCAGGGGTCGTAGGCGATCCGAGCGCCGGGTGCGGCGTTGTCGGCAAGCCAGGTGGCGACATCGACGTCGGGGACCTGGACGTACTGCCACTCGTCCGGCGAAACCTGCTCGCGCACCTGGAGCGTGTAGCGCCCGTCGGTGAAGATCGCGGCCTGGTCCGCGAGGACGATTGCGGTGCCGGCCGAGCCCTGGAAACCGGTGAGCCAGGCGAGGCGCTGGGCATAGCTGCCGACATATTCGGACATGTGTTCGTCGGTGAGCGGGACGACGAAGCCGTCGAGGCCGCTGCGCGCGAGGTGATCGCGAAGGGCGGCGAGGCGAGCGGAATATGGTGACATCGGCAGGGTTTCCGGTTGGGCGGGCGATGGAAGGGTTGGCGGATGGGCGGGTCGGTTGGCTAGAGAAAAGTCACAAGAGTCGCACCTATACGCAGGCGCGCGGGGGTGCGGGGATGGTCGGTGGGGCATGCGGAGCCTTGAGGGTCGTCGACATGGCGGGAGGGTGACAGGGTCGGTCGGTGTAGGACAGTGTTGGAGGTGGCGAGTGTCGGCGCGGGCGCTCGCGTCGATTGTGCTCCCGCGAAGGCGGGAGCCCAGTACTGGGTCCCCGCCTTCGCGGGGACACATTATGGGTCGAACCACTTCTACCACCCCGGCGGAGGCCGGGGCCCAGTTGGGAAGGTGGATGTAACGGGGGGCTGTTCGTCGTCATGATCGTCTCCCACCTGGGCCCCGGCCTTCGCCGGGGTGGTGGGAAGTGTGGGGGTGGTGGGAAGTGCGGGTCGATGAGAGGTGCCGGGTGGCTTAGCCGACGTGCGCGAGGAACGCCTTCTGCCTTCGACTTGGTCCGGCGCTCGGCTATGGGTCGGCGATGACTCAATCGACGCCACCGATCGCCGAGCAGCGGCCCCATCAGTTTATGGTGCACGGCACCACCATCGATGATCCCTGGGCGTGGCTGAAGGATCCGTCCTATCCCGAGGTCACCGACCCCGACGTGCTCGCCTATCTCGAGGCCGAGAACGCGTATTTCGAAGGCGTGATGGCGCCGCACAAGCCGCTGGTCGACCGGCTGTACGAAGAGATGAAGGCGCGGATCAAGGAGGACGAATCCTCGGTGCCGC